>PKVB01000007.1:0-4907 GCA_003131365.1 Gemmatimonadota bacterium
CGCCGCTTCACAGAAGCTGCAAGCACGCTACCACCATTGCGGCGAAGCCGCATCCGAAAAGTGCTTGGCAGCTGCAATGTTCGTTAGGCAGCTCGCGGCGCGATCCATAAACGCTTTCTGCTAGCGTGCGGCAAACCATCCGATTGCGGCGCCCACGAGATCGAATCCCACGCGCCCATCTGCTGCAATGATTCGTTGGGCAGCAGGGGCGCTGCGCATTCACTTGCGAGCCGTGGTCACGAACGACGCAACTGCCTCCACGAGCCCCGTCGCGAGCGGGACGTCCGGGCCCCGGTAGCTCGCCAGCTGGCCCGCCATGTCCGCGGGCGCCTGCTTTAGCACGTGGTTCATGCCGTCGATGCGGGCGATCTGGCAGCGCGGGTTGGCGCGGTGTAGCAGGCCGGCCTCGGACGGCGCGACCTGGAGGTCCTGGGACCCTTGCACGATGAGGCACGGGATGTTGAGGCGCGCAAGCTCGTGCTGCCCCGAGTATCGGAACCACGAGATCAGGTACGGCTGCACGCTCGGGCGGAACAGGGCGGCCAGCATCGGCGGCGTGGAGTCCGTGGTGACACCGCGCTTGAGCCGCGCCAGGATGCTGTCGCTCTGCGTCATGAGGGGTACTGGCAGCTGTCTCGCGAGTTGGTCGTGGATCACCTCGTCGGCGGGGCGCGCCGGACCCTCCAATGAGATGTAGGCGGCCGCCCCCGCTTGGCGCAGCGCGACGAGCCCTAGCAAAGCGCCCTCGCTGTGGCCCGCCACGATGACGCGCGAGAAACGGCGGTCGCTCGCGAGTAGGCGCAGCCAGGCCGCGACATCATCGGCGAGCAGCTCGAACGTGAGCTGCACTTCCGGGATCGCCGCGGAACTGCTACCGGCTATCCCACGCTTGTCGAAGCGCAGCGTGGCGATCTGCCGCGTTGCGAGGGACTCGGCGAGTTGCCGCAGCGAGGCGGGGGTGAAACCCGGTCCGTTGCCATCGCGGTCCGTCGGGCCTGATCCGGCGATGAGGAGCACCACGGGCACGGGGGCGTTCGCACGCCGCACGAGAAGGGTGCCCGCGAGCTGGCCGGGAGCCCGCGGGAGGGTCACCGCCTCTGTGACGGCGGCGGGCGTCGCTTGGGCCGGCAGGTGACGACCGGCACCGGCCAGAAGCGCGGCGGTCACCACTGCGCGTGCGGCACGAGCCAACGTCGGCATCCGTACTCCGAGGGAATGTGTGATTGCTGCCTAACGCCCTAGTTCAGCTGCGGGCGATTCTACTCTGAACATACACAACCCAATGACTTGGCCGCGACCGTCTGCTGCAACGTTCGTTAGCTAGCGCGGGCGAGACACGTCTCATGCCAAACCCCTGGTAGCCCCTCGAGAGCGTAGAGAACATCGCCGCCGTGGTAGAAGCCAACGCTGCTCACTTTCGCCTCGCGATTCGAGAAGTCCAGCTGCTCAATTGAGAGCGGATTGTGAAACTTCCATTCGGAGCGAAAGCGTTCGAGCACCGGACGATCGGCAACGCGAATCATCGTTCCCTTCGGAAAAGCTTCTCGGTAAGGAGCCATATGAGCGGCTAGCTAACGCCTATTAGGCTGCAAACGAAATTAAAAGGCCGCGTAGCTCGCGGCCTTTCCCCACTTTAACGATACCGAGCGCGGAAGCAAAGCTCCCGCCCCGCGCGCACTTAGGGGAGGGGCACTCACAATAGTGCTCGGTGATAGGCTGCAAGAATAGCTGCATAACATTCCCTCGCTGCATTTGCCGCAGAAACACATCAATCGGCCCGTCTCCGCGACCAAATCCACGCGCCTATCAACGCAATCGGCGGGAGATACAGCCACGCCCACGACCAGTTGCTGAGACTCACCGAGAACCCAATCCTCTGACGGCCGGAAAGCGCGGCGAGCACCAGCCCGCCGAGCGCTAGTCCGATCGCCGCGAGCACCGGTGCGCCAAGCAGCCACAACACGCATGCGACTATCACGCGACGCGGAGACCAGCTCGAAAGCTCCTTCACCTTGTCCCCGCGTTGCCATCCCGGTGATTCGGATCGGCTGGCCGAACCGCGCAGTGCTCGCCGCAACCCATCCTGTACCGGTTGNNAGCGGCCGCGCGAACGGGATCTTGAAAAGCCACGATACCAGCCCGCCCTTGGGCAACACCTTCAACAATTCTTCGAGCCCAGCGGGGGCCTGCCACGTCTTCCCATCACTCGATCGGATCACCTGCATCGATTCCACATACGCGCGCGGCGGAATCCACGGGAACCTCGCGCGCACTCCTGGCGTCTGCGAAGAAACTATCTCGAGCTCGTGATTCCGATCCCACCTGTCGAGGACTTTCACCATCCGACCACACACCTTGCAGTCGCCATCGTAAACCACAGTGTAACGCCGGACGCGATCGCCACTCTTCGACGCGGCAGGCTCGTGCGCCTCTTCATCCTTCAGCGCGATCTTCATTTCGATGGGGCCTTTCCCGCAGGCTGCTGCTGCGTCAAACAATGGAGTGTGCCCAATCCCCACACCAGATCCACCGCGTGAATCCCGATCACCGCTCGCCCCGGAAATACCTCGGCGATTCCGTTGAGCGCCACGCGATCGTTGGGATCATTGAATGTCGGCACGAGAACGGCGCCGTTGGCGATGTAGAAATTGGCGTAGCTCGCGGGGAGCCTCTGGCCGTTCATGATCACCGGGCGCGGGAAGGGGATCATTACAATCTTGAGCGGATCCTTCTTCGCCGCGCCCTGGAGCCGGCGTAGGTTGTCGGCCGACCGGGCATGGTTCCCGTCGGCTGGATCGTGTTCGTACGCCAGGATCACCGTGTCGCGCGAGCTGAAGCGCGCGATGTCGTCGATGTGCCCGTGCGTGTCGTCGCCCTCCGCACCCTCGCCCAGCCAAATGGTATCGGTCACGCCCAGGTACTCGAGAAACGCTTTCTCGTAATCGCCGGCCATCATCAGCGGATTGCGCACCTGCACATCCGAGAGCAGCCACTCCTCGGTCACAAGCATGCGGCCCGCGCCATTCACCTCGATTCCGCCACCCTCGAGAATGAGACGCTCTCCATTGTCGGGTCTCCNNCGTACTTCGCCCAGCCGTTGAATCCCCAGTTGATCAGCTCGACGCGACCGTCGCCGCGAATGACGCCGGTCGGAGCGGAATCGCGGAGCCACACCCGATCGCTCGAGACAGTGTGCAGGCGGTAGCGTTGCTCCTTCACGCCGTGCGCAACCAGCAGCGTTCGCGCGTTCCCCGCGACCGTCGCGTCGTGACAGAGAATCTCGACTTTCTCGTAATCGCTGAGCGCGCGCACGATCTCAGCGTACACCCACGGAATCGGCGCCAGCTTGCCGGGCCAGTCCGGCTCGTGGTGCGGCCACGCGATCCACGTCGCGTCGTGCTTCTCCCACTCCGCCGGCATGCGTCGGCCGAGCGAGAGCTCCATAGTCAAAGCGCCGCTTCCAGCAGAAGCGGCGCTCTTTCCCGTGCTTCCCATTAGCGCTTGACGGGGATCATGTGCTCGCCGGCGCCGCGCGGAAATATCGATTTGGGGATCATCACGTGCACGCCGANNCTCCATCGACCAGCTCAGTGATGTCCGCGTCGCACGACACGCTCGTCAGCATGTAGGCGTCATCGTGCGACAATCCCTGAACTGTCATCAGAAAGTCGATTGCCTGGCGGACCGCGATCTTCGTCGCCTGCACGAGATCCTTGTCCATCCCCATCGCGATCCAATGCGTGGGCGTTTCCGCTCGCGGCCACGCGAGGTGAAAATCCTTTCTCACCGTCACTTTGAATCGGCCGCGCAGTGACGTCTCGAGCGCGGTGATGTCGACCTCGCCATTTCCCTGGCCGGCGTGGCCGTCTCCGATCTCGAGCAGCGCGCCAGGAGTATGGACTGGAATGTAGAGCGTGGTGCCCGCTACCAGCTCCTTGTTGTCGAGGTTTCCCCCGTGGATGTCTGGTGGCGCGCTGCTCACTCGCCCGCGCGACGCCGGCGGTGCAACGCCGATGCTCCCGAAGAACGGATGTAGCGGGATGTCGATTCCCGGAGCGAAGTGCGCCACCATGCGCTTCGCGTCGAGCGGAATAATCCGCATCTTCGAGTACGCACAATCTTCCGGCAGGAATCCGCGATTCACGCCAAAGGCGTTGTATGCGTACGGAATCGCGAGATCGATTTTCTGGATCTGAATCTCGAGAACATCGCCCGAATCAGCTCCGTCGACGTAGATGGGACCGGTGAGTATGTGTCCGCCCGGTCCCTTGTTGGTGACGGCCGTCGTGATGTCGCGGAGCGATTGCTCGACGTCGGCAGGCTTGACGCCTGCTCCCTCGAGCCGCTCCGGAGTCGACGTGATGAGAGTCCCCACCACGATCACGTCGCCCGAGCGGATATGCAAAACCGGCGTGGCACCTGCGTCGTAGTAGCCCCACGCAACAGTCGTGGGCGTGGGCATCAGGGTGTGCGTTGCTTCCTGCGCCCCAAGGGTCGTGGCCGGCGCGACAATCAACAGTGCGATGATGACCGGTGCAGCAACGATCAGGACGCTGGTGAGCCCGATCCTAGCCGCGTGCCTTGCGGCGACCGCACCGAGGCTGGCCGCGCGCGGATTGTGTCCGTGGCCCATCACCCGATGTATCGGTTCAGAATCGGCGCATAGGCGTCAATGCGCCGGTCCCTCAGGAACGGCCAGTTGCGGCGCGTGCTTTCGATCAGCGCCCTGTCGCACTTCGCGACCAGCAGCGCCGGCTCCGTCCCCGCCTCGGCGAGAATCCGGCCGAACGGGTCGCAGATGAATGAGTGTCCGAAGAACTCGATGCCGTCGGTGCCGGGCTCGTCCTCGTGTCCGACACGATTTGGCGCCGCGACGTACACCCCATTCGCGATCGCGTGCGCGCGCT
>PKVB01000007.1:4939-5095 GCA_003131365.1 Gemmatimonadota bacterium
TACCACTGGTCCCAGCAGATCAGAACGCCGATGTCGGCGTAGCGGGTTTTCCAGACGCGAAATCCGCTCGCGCCCTTGTGATCGCCGTCGTCGCTGATGTGGGAGTCGCCCGGCGTGAAGTAGAACTTCTCGTTAAAAAGCGGATCGTCCGGGATG
>PKVB01000070.1 GCA_003131365.1 Gemmatimonadota bacterium
GCCGTCTGGGCGTCGTGAACTGAGGACTGGCATCTACGCCTCTGACCCCTCGCACCCCGTTCTTTCGCAGTAAAGTCAGTAAATCCTTCCCTCGAGGAGTTGCCAGCTTACCGGTACCCCGCCGCCTGCATATCAAACAATTCCTGGTACAGCCCGCCCGCTGCGAGAAGCTCCTCGTGCGAGCCCTGCCCCTCGACCTTGCCGTGCCGGAGCACGATGATTCGGTCCGCCATTCGAACCGTGGAAAAGCGGTGCGAGATAAGAATTGCCATCCGTCCGGCGACCAGCTCGGAGAAGCGCAGGAACACTTCGTACTCGGCGCGCGCGTCCAGCGCGGCGGTAGGCTCGTCGAGTATCAGGACCTGCGCGTCGCGAATGTAGGCGCGCGCCAGCGCGATTTTCTGCCATTCGCCCCCCGATAGATCCACGCCCTCCTCGAATCTTCTGCCCAGCATCTGCTGGTAGCCTTTCGAGAAGCGGGGGAGGAGTGACGCCGCCAGCGAGTTCTCCGCGGCAGCCGTGATTGCCGCCGGGGTTCCGTTGTTCTTGTCGAGGTCCGCGCGCACGGAGTCGATCTCGACTACGCCAATGTTCTCGTCGAACCGCATGTCGTAGCGCACGAAATCCTGGAAGATGACGCCGATCGCGTGCCTGACACTGGCGAGGTTGTACTCCTTGAGATCGACTCCGTCGAGCGTGATCCTGCCTTCCGTGGGATCGTAGAGGCGCGCAAGAAGCTTGGTGATTGTCGTCTTGCCCGCGCCGTTCTCGCCGACGAGAGCGACGCGCTCGCCCGGCCTGAGAACGAGATCTACGTTTCGGATAGCCCACTGCTCGCTTCCCGGGTAACGAAATCCGACGTTCTCGAAGACAAATCCGANNACCAGCCTCGCGTTCGGTGGCGACTCGATCGTGGGCCGCATTTCGAGAAATACGAACAGGTCTCTCAGGTACAGCGCCTGCTCCGCCACGTTGCTCGCTGAGAGCAGAATGCTCTGGATGACATCGCGCCCGCGCCCGAACGACGCGGCGAGGAACGTCAGCGTTCCAATGGTGATGTCGCCCTTGACGGCGCGTATCAGAATGACGACGTACGCCGCGTAATAGCCTACCGTGCCCAATATCGAGAGCAGTGCGCTGACGACTCCGCGCCGTATGGAGAGATTTCGGTTCTCCTCGTAGAACTTCTGGGAGAGGTCGCGGTAGCGCTCGGTCAGCCATGGAGCGAGGCCGAACATCTGGACCTCTTTAGCCGTCTTGTCGCTCGCGCCGACATAGCGGAGATAGTCCAGCTGCCTGCGCTCCGGCGTCCAGCGAAACAGGAGCGAGTAGCCGAGCGAAGCGAAATGGGTTTCGCCGAGGAAGCTCGGAATCACGGCGACGGCGAGCAGGAGCAGAAGCCACGGATTGTACGCGATTAGCGCTCCCGCCAGCGTGAGCAGGGTGAGGGCATCCTGCGACATCGAGAGCAGGAGACTGAGGAGCGCAATGCGTCCGACTGTCTGCCTCCGCGCCCGCTCGAGATGGTCGTAGAATTCCGGATCCTCGAATTGCGCCAGGTCGAGCTTCGCCGCGTGCTCCATGAGCTGGACGCTCATCGCGTTCGAGAAGAGATCGCCGAGCAGACTCTCGATCAGCGACGACGCCCGCGCGAGAATCTCTCCCGTGAGAACGATCGCAAGCTCCAGCACCAGATAGCGCCACACCTGCGAGAGCGATCCGTGCGCCGCTTTTGCANNTCACTGGCACCACCGAGCGCATGACGCGCAGGACCATCATCGCGCTCGTGTAGCCGCGATGGGTGCGCCAGATCAAACGGAACAGGGCGGGGACGTAGCGAAGTGCCTCGAGCCGCACCTTCCAGCTCACGGGCTCTTCATCTGTGCGAGGCCGGCGCATCCCTGCTCCAGCAAAGACCGGGTGACTCATGGGGGCGGCGTCTGGCCTCTAGCTTTTCCGGCGGCGGCCCGCGGAGGGCGCAGGCTTGCGCCCACTTGAGGATCGTGCCGACTTGCGCCCACCTGAGGATCGCGCCGACTTGCGTCCACTTGATGATCGCGCCGACTTGCGTTCACGGGGGGTTGGCGCGGACTTACCAGCGTCGATCTCAAATCCCCGCGCGACCCACGCGTCGAATCCGCCCGCGAGGTTGGAAACTTTGCTCAGTCCCCGCGACTGAAGAAAGCTCGTCGCAATCGACGATCTGCCCCCTCCCTTGCATTGGAGCACGATGTGCGCGGACGCGTCGAGCTCGCCGATCCGATCCGGCAGTCGCGCCAGCGGAATGTGAATCGCGCCCGGCAAGTGACCCCTGCTCCACTCTTCGGGGCTCCGCACGTCGACGACCTGAAGGCCATTCCTGCCGGTAAGCTCATTGAGGCGTGGCGCATCGAGCTGCGCGACCGTTTCCAGATCTCCGTGACGTGATTTCCACTCGTGCAGAACGTCAGCCTGGAAAACCCCCGACACGCGTCCCAGGCCGACCTTGGACAGGTCTCCGAGTATGAGCTTGACCGCGTCATCGCTCTCAGCCTCGGTGATGATGTAGAAGTCGCGGTCCTCCGGAACGAGCGCCCCGCTCCAGTTGAGGAACGACTTGCCGAGGGGAATGTTCAGCGTTCCCGACGCGTGTCCGGCGGCGAACTTTGCGGCCGGCCGCGTGTCGATCACAGGCGCGCCGGTCTCNNGTCTCGAGCGCGCTTTCGAGCTCTTCCGTTCCCGCGTACACAGGCTCCGGGCTGATCGCTCGCTCGGCACCGATACGATTCACGCGCTTCATCACCGCGAAATAGCGGGGAGGCACCGGCTGGTCCTCGAGAACTCTCGCGACGAACTCTTTCTCGCTCATGTCGCCAAACGCCCAGTTGAAAAGCTTTTCGTACCCGAGCGTTGATTGTGGCATCGACCCGAGCGACTTGCCGCACGCGGACCCCGCTCCATGGCCGGGCCAGATCTGCAAATGATCTGGCTCTGCCTTGAGTTTCCCGAGAGAGCGGAACAACTCTCGCGCGGAGCCTTCCATCGTTCCCTTCGCGCCGGCGGCGAGCTCGAGAAGATCGGGCCGTCCGACATCCCCGACAAAGACGAAATCGCCCGTCAGGGCACCAACGGGATCCTCGCCGCGCTCCAGATCGGACACGAAAAAAGTCAGGTGCTCCGGGGTGTGCCCGGGCGTGTGGGCTACGCGCAAGTGTATCGTGCCGAGGTCGATGGGAGAACCGTCCCGCAGCACTTTGGCACGCTTGAGAGCGGCGTCGGTGTAACCCCACTCCCGGCCTCCTTCTCCGGAGAGATGCAGCACGGCGCCGGCGGCCTCGGCCAGCGCATGCGCACCGGAAACGAAGTCAGCGTGAATGTGCGTCTCGGTCACGTGAGCGATTCGCACGCGGTCGGCTCCCGCCGCGCGAGTGTACTGCGCCACGTCAGAGTTGGGGTCGACGATGATCGCTTCGCGCGTCTTCTCGCACGCGATCATGTAGCTCGCCTGCGCCAGGTTGTCGTCGTAAAATCGTCTGAAAAGCATGGACCGTTCGGAGCCGGCGGTGGAGCGTTGCTGGATGGACGGACAGTAGTTAGCGTCCTACTGACGAACTCGATGACTCACTGCGCAATATACCACCAACGTGAATATTGAACGGAGCCGAGGCACGACGGAGCTGACTCGCGAAGAGCTTGTTCGCTATAGCCGGCACATTCTCCTGCCGCAGGTAGGGGAAGACGGGCAGCGCGCGCTCAAGGCATCGCGAGTGCTCCTGGTGGGCGCCGGAGGGTTGGGCTCGCCCGTGGCTCTCTATCTCGCGGCCGCCGGTGTCGGCACCCTTGGGCTCGTCGATTTCGATGCGGTCGATCTCTCCAACCTCCAGCGGCAGATCCTCCATGGGTCGGCGGCCGTCGGAAGCTCTAAAATCGACTCGGCGCGCGATCGCCTGCGCGACATCAATCCGAACGTCGAGGTGGAAACGTACGAGACGCGCTTCGCATCGGGCAACGCACTGGAAATCGCGCGCGGCTACGATCTGATCGTGGACGGGACGGACAACTTCGCCACACGTTATCTCGTCAACGACACCTCGGTTCTCCTGGGGATTCCGAACGTGTACGGCAGCGTGTACCGGTTCGAGGGCCAGGCGTCCGTGTTCGGCGCGCCGGATGGTCCATGCTATCGCTGTCTCTTTCGCGAGCCGCCTCCGCCTCACCTGGTTCCGAGCTGTGCGGAGGCCGGGGTGCTGGGAGTGATCCCCGGGCTCGTCGGGACAATCCAGGCCACCGAAGCCATCAAGATGCTGCTCGGGCTAGGCGATGCGCTGGTCGGCCGGCTGCTCACGATTGACGTCATGACGATGGCGTTCCGCACGATCGAGATTCGGCGCGATCCGGAATGTCCGGCGTGCGGAACGAGAGAGATCACGGAGCTGATCGACTACGACGAATTTTGCGGCGTAGCGCCGACGGAGGAACCGATGAGAAGCGCAGTCAGCGAAATCCAGCCGTCGCAGCTGGCGGAGCGTCTCGAAGGTGGAGAGGAGCTGGAGATCATCGACGTCCGCGAGCCGTACGAATGGCAGCTCGGCCATATTCCGGGCGCGCGTCTCGTCCCTCTGGGCAGGATTGCGGCCGAGATTCCGCTGCTGGACAAGCGCAGGGAGACGATTCTCTACTGCAAGGTTGGAGTACGGAGCATGTTCGCGGCGAAGCAGCTTGCCGACGCCGGCGTCTCCGAAGTGCGAAATCTGGCCGGCGGGATTCTGCGTTGGATCGACGAGGTCGATCCGACGATGACGAGGTACTAGTTGATCCCGCCGGATCCGATCGAGCGATTTCGCAGCGTCTACGCGCTCGCGGAAAAGACCGACCGAGCAATCATCCCCGATCCGAGCGCGATGTCCCTCGGGACGATCGAGAATCGAGATCAGCCGTCGGTGAGAATCGTGCTGCTCAAGGCGTTCGACGAGCGCGGATTTGTCTTCTACACGAGCTACCAGGGGAGGAAGGGGCGGCAGATCATCGCGCACCCCAGGGCCGCGCTCTGTTTTTACTGGGCGCCACTCGACATCCAGGTCAGAATCGAAGGCGCGGTTACGAAAGTCGCGGATGAAGAGGCGGATGCCTATTTCGCGACTCGTGAACGTCGTAGTCAGATTGGAGCCTGGGCGTCGCGCCAGAGCGAGCCATTGGAGACACCGACGGCTCTCGACGAGCGCGTTGCAAAATACGAGAAGGAATTCAAGGGGAAAGATGTGCCGCGGCCGGGGTACTGGTCGGGATTCCGCGTCCGGCCGGAGGCGATCGAGTTCTGGAAGGGCAAGCCCAATCGTCGCCATGAAAGACACCTCTACACCAGAGATGGCGACGGCTGGCGGATCGAGACTCTTTATCCGTGACAATCAGCCGGTACCACTGGAGCGCGACATACCCTAA
>PKVB01000019.1 GCA_003131365.1 Gemmatimonadota bacterium
CCCCATCATCGGGCCGCCGATGATCACTTCGGCGGCCGCTGCCGTCACGCCGTCGCAGTACGCGAGCAGGTCGCGGAGCTTGGTGCCCACGGGAACGATGAGATTCGCGGGCCTCCGCAGTCCGTGCCCCGAGACTGTCACGATCCGCTCGATGAGCGGCAGCCCCGTCTCGAAGACCTCGGCGATCGCCGACACCGAGCCGACGTTCTGCACGACGACGCCGACCGTGACGGGAAGCTTTCCCGATGGCACTTCGACGCCCGTCACCGCGTGGATGAGCATCTTCTCCGCGCCCTGCGGATACTTGACCGTGAGCGGAAGGATGGCCACATCGAGGTCGTCCGGCACCGTTCGCCGGAGCGCCTCGATCGCGTCCGGCTTGTTCTTCTCGACGCCGATCACGCACTTCAGCACGCCCATCGCGCGCATCATCACACGGATCCCGAAGTGCACGCGACCCGGATACTCGACCATCGTCCTGTGGTCCGACGTGAGGTAAGGCTCACACTCGGCGCCATTGATGATCAGCGTGTGCACATGATGGTCCTTGGGCGGCGCCAGCTTCACATGCGTCGGAAAGGCCGCTCCGCCGAGTCCGACGACGCCGGCGTCCTGCACCGCTTTCACCACTTGTTGAGTGGTAAGCCCTTCCCAGTGCGGCACCATGCGAGGACGCGCGACCTGCGGCGCGAACCGGTCAACCTTGATGCGTACCGACTCGGCCATCGAGCCGTCGGGGTGCGGCCACCAGCCAACGTCCACCACGGTGCCGGCGGCGGATGCGTGAATCGGCACGGACATGAAGCCATCGGCCTCGCCAAGAGCGTCGCCGCGTTCCACACGGTCGCCCGCTTTCACGCAGACCTTCGCCGGCTTTCCCGCGTGCTGTCGGAGCGGGAGAACCAGCTCGTCGGGATAGGGCATCCGCCGGATGGGGACATGGCTGGTGAGCCCCTTCTCCTCAGGCGGATGAACGCCGTGCCGGAATCCCGTCGCGAAACTCATCATCCGATCAGTTGAACTTCTCGCCGCGCTTAACCCACTTCGCGATATCCTTTTCCTTCGGGTTGAGCGGCGATCCGGGATGGATGATGGAGACCGGGCACCGCTCGGCTGCGACGACGAGCTGCTGGAACGTGCCGGCCCTGGCATCCTTCACGTACGCCTGCTTATCGGCGTTGTAGGCGAACATCCGGTTGTTGAGATTCGTGCACTCGTTGCAGCTCGTGCAACGGGCGGAATCGATGTACGCCTCGAGCACCANNTTCGGCGGGTGCGGCAGCGGACGCCGGGACCGCCGGGACCACCGGGACCGTCTGCGCCGCCTGCTTCACCGCGGCGCCGGGAGCGGAGTTCAACCCGATCTTCGGTGGCGAACCATTCCCGGACGACGGCTTCGCCGACGATGGCATCGCCACCGGCGGCAGCGACGCGATCAGCTCGGCCACCGCCGCCGAGGTGCCGGCACTCCTGAGCAGTCCTTCCGCCAGCCGCCGCGCGATCTGCGTCGGAAGACTCGCCTTGAGCTCGGCGACCTTGGCCTCATAATCGAGGCGCAGTGCATCGGCACGCTGTTCGAACTCCGATTCCATCTGCCCTACCACGGTGTCGTGCACCGTCACCGGGATTTCGAGACCGGCGAGCTGGCGGAGCTGCGACCAGAACTGCTGCCGTTCGGCGGCGAGCACGACCATTTCTGGCGAGACCTTGAGACGGCGGAGCTTCCGCTCCTTGGACAGCGCCCAGATGAACGGCGTGCGACCCTCGCGATCCTCGCCGCTCGCCGCGAAGTACTCGTGGAAGAGCATCAACTCGTCGCCGGACTGCGACGCCGGCAACTCGGAGAAGTGCTGCTTGAACCGCACCTCGGTGGCCGCCCAGTCGGCGATGGTGACGGGCAGTTCCATCGTCTGTTCGGCGCCGTCGTCATCCACGTACTTGAGCGCGTAGGAAGGCCACACATCGTTCGGTGACGGATTGCCCTCGAGGCTCAGGCAATCGGCGAAGCTCGGCCCGCCGTCCGGATCATAGGTGAGGAACGGGAACGCGCGGCTCTCGAGCGCGAGGCGCGCCGCGTGCTGGGACCAGTCGTCGGCAAGCCCATGTTCCACCGGGCACGGTGTGTAGATGTTGATCAGCACGGGGCGCCGCTTGTGGAGCCCCTTCAGCACGCCGGCAATGAGGTGCGACGCGGAGGCCTGCGATGTCTGGTGCACGTACACGCCCCGGTGCGCGATCGCGATCAGCGCCAGTTCCTTGCGCGCCTCCGTCTTGCCGTGTTGCGACTTGCCGTACGCCGACATGTCGGCCACCTGACCCGTGAATCCCGACGTGCATGCCTGGCCGCCGGTGTTCGAGTAGACCTGTGTGTCGAGTACCACCACACGGATTGGCTTCCCCGACGCGAGCAGCCGAGACAGGTTCTGGAATCCGATGTCGAGCATCGCGCCGTCGCCACCCATCGAGACGATAGGCGGGCAGAGCGCAAACTCATCGTCGGTGAACTGCTTCCAGTCGAGCTCGCTGAGCGCCGCCTCGTCCCTGGCGGCGTCGTAGGCGCCCGCCGCGAGCAACTCGGCGCGGCGCACGGCGACGAAGTTGTCCGTCATCTTGCGCATGTGGGCTTCGAACAGCCCGATGGCGATCGATGGCGAATCCTGAAAGAGGTGATTGACCCATGGGAACGGATACGGATTGTAGGGATAGGTACTCCCCCACACCGAGGAGCATCCGGTGCTGTTCGCCATGGCGAGCGACGCGCGGCCATTGCCGCTCGGTCCTTCGACGTAGCGCCACTTGAGGTCGCGCAGATCGTGCAGCGCAGCGTTGAGCAGACGCAGCCGCTCAGCCTTGGTTGCATCGACCGGCACCGCGACCGACCCCTTCGCGGATGCCGCAGCCTCGAGGTCGGCGCCGGCCGACAGTAGGTCGCGTGCCTGCTGATCGAGCGCGCTGATCAGCGCGTCGAGTCGTGCTACGAGCTGTGTTACATGCGGCTGCATCGAAGCGTGGATCGCCGAAACGATCAGGTGCACCGCGGTCTTCTCGCCGCACCCCATGCACGCGCCGTCGCCGCCCACCATCGAACGATATGTGTCCTTCTTGAGAAGCAGGGACGAGAGCACGCCGATCCCTTCATCCACGTTCGACACGTTGACGTACTTGTCGTCGGTGTCAGGAAGGCGTTCCCAGAGGCCCCAGTTGCGGCGCAGCCGGTCGAGCCCGGGCTCGTCCTGCTTCACCGTCACGAGCGCGCCGTCGGGACAAACGGCGACGCAGAGATTGCATCCCTTGCACGCTTCGGGATTGATCGTGATCGAGAGCAGCCCACCCGCGCCCTTCGCTTTCGCTTCGACAGCGTCGTAAAACGGCTTGGTGCGGGCGAGCGGAAACTCGATGAGCCGCGTGTTGACCGCCAGGAATTCCGGCTCCGCGGCGGCCTTCCGTTCCGCATCCCAGCCGAGCTTGTCGGTGACGGCGCGATACGACAGCGCCCACACGTCGGCGAGTGGTGAGTTGGGATTCTGGTCAATGAGCTTGCGCGCCTCGCGCGCCCAGTGCTTCACGATCGGCCGGATGCGCTCCATCCGCAGTCCATTCACCGACGCGTCGATTGCCGCGGTCAGCACATCTTCGACGCTGTTGACGAGCCCTGGGATGGCCGAGTCGGGGCACTGCGTCCAGCACTGGCCGCAGCCGGTGCACTTCTCGGCGATGAAGTCGGGCACCTCGAGCCGCACGCCGCTCATGTCGCGAACCGCGCCGGTTGCGGCTGGTATTGCGCTGATCGCGGCGAACGGATCCGCGATGCCGTCCTGTCCCATCTGGCAGACCGCGCACACCTGCTCCCAGAACCGGCCCGGATTGCCGGGACCCTGTTCGGCGTTCGGAGAGTCGAGCAGCATCGGCATCTGCGGCACCTTGCCTGGCTCGTCGGCAACGTCGCCTTCGGCCGGCTCTACCGCGTGCACTTCGTCGAATCCGCGGCGAATCACCCGCAGGTTGTCCTCCACCACCTGCTCACCCTTCGATCCGAACTTCTTGGCGAGCTGCTTACGAATGCCCTCGAATACGGACTTCTCACTCGCGCCTTCGCGCGCCAGCAGCGGCGAGGTGGCGAAGAAGGCGCCCATGAACGCCGCGCCCTGCATCCGGTATCGCAGCTCGACGTCGGACGCTTCCTTTCGCGCGATCGCAAATGCGTCGAGCACGTACAGCTTGATCTTCCGCTCGCGGATCGTCTGGCGGGCCCTGGCCGGCAGCGTTTGCCAGAACGATTCCGGCGAGAGGTCACTCTGGATCACGAACACGCCGCCCACGGCGAGTCCGTCGAGCGGATCGCTGTGGCGGAAGACGTTCGGGTCGGGCGAGAGCACGACATCAACGTGCCGGAGCTCGCAGTTGAGCCGGATCGGCTCGTGCGCGAGCACGGCGTAGAACGTCGTCGGCTGCCCCTTCTTCTCCGAGCCGTACTTCGGGTTCGCCTTGATGTGCATCCCGAGTAGCTCGAACGCGGTCATCGCGAGGTTCTTCCCCATCGTGATCGCGCCCCATCCACCCACGGAATGGATGCGCAGTGCCGTGGAGCCCTGAGGCAGAAGGTTTACGTCGCCCGCCGAGTGGACGGCGAGCTCGGGAAGCCGCGGGTAGCTGNNTGCCAGATCTGGAGCTTCGGCAGCCGCGTGCCCTCGCGCACGAAATCGATTCCGAGGTAGAACTGCCGCGTGCGGACATTGCCTGGCAGCATGTTGTCCACTGCGGCGATGATGTCACCCGGCTGCAAGTCGCGGCTGCCGAGCCCGAAACAGGCGGTGAAGAAGTCGGGCACCTGCTCGACGCGAATGGGGAGAATTCCCATGTATGGCAGCGGCAAGCCGGGAGTGACGCGTCCGTTCTCGACGGCTTTCGACATCACCGCGCGAATCTCGCGCAGCAACGGCGGATCCACCGCGAGCGGCTGGTCGGTGCGTTCCATCACCACGACGCCCTTCTTTCCGGCGAGCAGACGGCTGATCGCATCCGCGGGGAACGGCCGGAACATCGTGAGGTTGACGACGCCGACCTTGAGCCCGCGCGTCGAGCGCAGGTGATCGGCGACGGCCTCGGCGTTCGAGACGACGGAGCCCTGGCCGACGATCACCCACTCGGCGTCATCTGTGCGATAGCCCATCGCCCGCGCATACCTGCGCCCGGTGAGCGCCGCGTATTCATTGAATGCGCGATCGGCAAGGTCGGCGATGTGGTCGAAGTAGAACGGTCGTTGCGCCGCCACGCCCTGTGCGTAACTGTCCTGGTTTTGCACCACACCGAGCATCGCGGGGTAGTCGAGATCGAACGACTCGGGAATGCGGCGGCGCTTGTCGCCGAATACGAGTCGCTGGGCCGGAGTCGGAGATTCGATCAGCTCCGACGGATCGCCGAGGAACGTCTTGACGAGATCACGCTCGGGAAGGTGCAGCAACTCGATCACATGGCTCGTGAGGAATCCGTCCTGCGCGCAGATCCCGGGATTGAGCGACAACTCGGCAATCCGGTGCGCGATGAGGTTCAGGTCGGCCGCCTCCTGCACGTCCCTCGCGAAGATCTGGAAGAAGCCGGTGTCGTCGACCGCGTGATAGTCGTCGTGGCCGGCGTGCACGTTGAGCGCGTGCTTGGTCATCGCGCGCGCCGCGACATTGAGCACGTACGTCAGGCGCTTGCCGA
>PKVB01000184.1 GCA_003131365.1 Gemmatimonadota bacterium
GCTCGACGAGAAGTGGAAGGATCATCTTTACGATCTCGACCAGCTCCGCAACGCGATCCACTATCGGAGTTGGGGGCAGAAGGATCCGCTCGTCGAGTACAAGCACGAGGCCTACAGCATGTTCGTGGATCTGATGGACGACATCCAGAACACGTTCACCGAGAGATTCCTGCGGGCGCAGATCACGTTCGAGGAGCGGCAGGCGCCGCCCCCGCCGGTGTTTCTGAGCGGTCCGGACCTGGATGGAAATGGGGAGGAGCGCGCACCTAGGCCGCGCCGGAAGGAGTTCAACGCGCTCGGAGTGATGGAGGAGGTCGGCGCCGAGGACGGCGAAGGAACCGATGCGACGCTCGACATTGCCCCCGCAGAGGCTCCGAAAAAGGGAACCGCCGTGCGTCCAGAACCCACGGTGCATGTCGGAGGAAAGAGCTCGTCGCTGAGCAAGGCGATGGCTGGGGGTGCGATCGGCGGAGTCGCCGGCGTGCCTGGCGTATCGGGCGGGTCCACGGACTGGAGCAACGTTGGGCGGAACGATCCCTGTCCGTGCGGGTCGGGGAAGAAGTTCAAGAAGTGCCACGGACAGAATCTGTAGGGCAACTGCAACTGAACGAGAGGTTAGCTGTAAGCTTGGCAGCTTAAAGCTCCAAGCCCTACTACTCCGGGACGCCTCAGGGCGGATTCTTTCAAATCGAACTCATCGAGGTGAAGTGACCGACGAGCGAATCGCCCCGGTTCGCTGGGGGATACTCGGCGCTGCCAATATCGCGCTGAAGAAGGTCATCCCCGGGATGCGGGGAAGCGCGCTGGCACAGGTGGTCGCGATCGCATCGCGGGATATTGCAAAGGCGCGCGCAGCCGCGAACAGCTTGGGCATTCCCCGGGCGTACGGCTCGTATCAGGAGCTGATCGACGATCCCGACATCGAGGCGATCTACAATCCGTTGCCGAATCATCTGCACGTGCCGTGGTCGATTCGCGCGGCCGAGCGGGGGAAGCACGTGCTGTGCGAGAAGCCAATCGCATTGACGGCGCGTGAGGCGCGTGAACTGCTCGAGGTTCGCGACAGGACCGGGGTCCAGATCGGCGAGGCGTTCATGGTCCGGACGCATCCGCAGTGGCATAAAGTGAGAGAGATCATCGCGTCCGGAAGAATCGGCGAGCTGCGCCTGATCACAGGCCATTTCAGCTACTATCGGCGCGATCCCGCCGATGCCCGCAGTCGTGTAGAGTGGGGCGGCGGCGCGCTGATGGACGTCGGCTGCTATCCGATAACAATTTCGCGGTGGCTGTTCGGCGCCGAGCCGACAGAGGTTATGGGATTGATCGACCGTGATCCTGACATGCAGGTCGATCGGTTGACGTCGGGGCTGCTTCGTTTCGAGAGGGGACAGGCGACGTTCAGCTGCGCTACACAACTCGTGCACTATCAGGCCATGCAGATCTTCGGAACGACGGGGCGCATTGACGTCAGAATTCCATTCAACCCGCCTCCCGGCGATGAATGCCGGATCTTCGTGGACGACGGCCGCGATGTGGAGGGCAGCGGGATCGAGACGATCACGTTTCCGCCGGTGGACCAGTACGCCCTCCAGGCAGATCGCTTTTCGGAGGCCGTTCGCGGGGGCGGCAGTATCCCCGTGTCCCTCGAGGATGCGATGGGAAACATGGCCGTGATAGACGCCTTGTTTCGATCGGCCGAGTCGTGTGTGTGGGAGCGGCCGAGATCCTGAAGGGCTCAGCCAACTCGTTCAGTTGCATTTCTAGCGTTGCCTCGATGATACGAGCGAGCCACCGATAAGGCTCCTATCGCGACGCGCCACGATCCTTCGTCTCATTCCTAATGGAGACGGATGTGACACTAACGATACGGGAGCTCCCGGCCGCCGAGAGGCCGCGGGAACGACTGCGCAGTCACGGGGCGCATGCTTTGAGCTCGAGCGAGCTGCTGGCTATTCTTCTTGGTAGCGGATCCCAAGGCCGGTCCGCGATCGGAATTGGCCAGGAGATTCTTTCTACCTGCCGGGGATCGCTGCGACTGCTGGCGACGCAACCGGTGGCGACCCTTACCAGCCTCAGGGGTGTAGGAACAGCTCGTGCGGTTGGCATTCATGCCGCGCTGGAGCTGGGGCGCCGAATGGCGGCGGAGGAACGGCAGGAAGGAGTGCCGGTGCGCTGGCCGCGCGACGTTTACGAGATCTTCGCGCAGCGTCTGGAGGATCTTCCAGTCGAAGAGTTTCACGTAGCCGTCCTCGACTCCCAGCACCGGCTCGAGCGCGACATCACCGTAACCCGCGGCCTGCTCAATTCGTCGCTCGTGCATCCGCGTGAAGTGTTCCGGGAGGCGATCGCCGAGAGGGCGGCGGCGATCATCCTCGTGCACAATCACCCGAGCGGGGATCCGACACCCTCGCCCGATGACAGGGTAGTAACAGAACAACTGGTGCAGGCGGGGAAAGTACTCGACATACCCGTGCAGGACCACGTTATTATCGGTAGGGGACGCTACATAAGCTTCGCGGAGGCGGGACTGTTGTGACGGCAGGCGCGGTCAAGGACAAGGAGACACTTCCATCGTGGCTTCAGGAAGGGCTGCCGGAGCGCCTCGACCGGGAGCTGCTCGCGCGCGCCTATCGGTTCAGTGAGAAAGCGCACGAAGGCCAGAAGCGCCTCTCGGGAGACAAGTACGTCTCGCATTGCGTCGAAGTCGCGAAGATTCTCGTGGACCTGCAGCTGGATTCGACGACCGTCGCGAGCGGGCTGATTCACGACGTCGTCGAAGATACGGCGGTCACCGTTGACGACATCGAGGCCGAATTCGGTAAGGAAATCGCCGAGATCGTCGATGGCTTGACGAAGATCGGCCACCTGCCGCTCAACTCGTCGCAAGACCGGCAGGTCGAGAACTACCGCAAGCTGCTGCTGTCTATCGCCAAGGACGCCCGCGTCATCCTGATCAAGCTCGCGGACCGTCTGCACAACATGCGGACGCTGGAGTTCCTCCCGGTCGACCGTCAGAAGCGCATTGCCACCGAAACCCGGGACCTGTACGCCCCGCTGGCGCACCGCTTCGGAATGGCACGAGTGAAGTGGGAGCTCGAGGACCTCGCGTTCAAGCACCTCGAGCCGTCGGAGTACAAGACACTCGCCAAGAAAGTCGCGACGCGGCGCATCGAGCGTGAGAAGGCAATCGGACAGTTGAGGGAGCCGCTCGACAGTCAGCTGAAAAAAGCCGGGATCGCCAACGTCGAAGTGACCGGCCGGGCCAAGCACCTCTGGTCGATCCAGAAGAAAATGAAGAAGTGGGACAAGCCGTACGAGGAGATCTACGACCTGCTCGCGATCCGCGTCCTCGTGGAGTCTGTCCCCGACTGCTATCACGCGCTCGGTGTGATCCACGATCAATTCACGCCGCTTCAGGAGCGCATCAAGGACTACATCGCGCAGCCCAAGTCGAACGGATACCAGTCGCTGCACACGACCGTGTTCGGGCCGGGACGGCAGCTGTTCGAGATCCAGATCAGAACGCGCCAGATGCACCGCACGGCGGAGTACGGAATCGCCGCGCATTGGCGCTTCAAGGAAGATTCAAGGAGCGCGGACGAGTTGGACCGCGCGCTTCAGTGGTTCAGGCAGGTACTCGAGCTGCAGCTCGATGCGAAAACTCCCGACGAGTTTCTGGAATTCCTCAAGCTCGATCTCTATCAGGACGAGATCTTCGTTTTCACGCCCACCGGCGACGTCATCCAGCTACCGAAGGGCGCTACACCGATCGACTTCGCCTTTGCGGTACACACGGAAGTCGGCCTGCATTGCCAGGGAGCGCGCATCAGCGGCCGCATCGCAAGCCTCGCGCGCGAGCTCAAGAACTCCGAGACCGTGGAGATCATCACATCTCCGTCGGCCAAGCCGAGCAGGGACTGGCTGGCTCACGTCAGAACGGGAAGGGCGCGTCACAAGATTCGCCAGCGCCTTCGCATCGAGGAGCACACAACCTCGATCAAGCTCGGCCGGGAGATCCTCGAGCGCGAGCTCAAGCGGCGGCGGATTACGAGGCCGGACGATTCCGATCTGCTGAAGGTCGCCAAGGTGCTTCATTTGACCGACCTGAACCACCTGATCGCATCAATTGGCCAGGGCGACGTGAACGTCTCCCAGATCGTGAAGGAGCTGTTCCCCGACGCCGAAACCTCCGCCGATGCGCCGAAGCCCGGGCCACTCGACTGGCTGGTGGACCGGGTCCGCGGAGCGCCAAAGGGCGTCCGGATCCAGGGTGTCGACGGGTTGATGGTCCGCTACGCCCAGTGTTGCCAGCCAGTACCCGGAGACCCGGTTGTGGGGTATGTAACAAGGGGAAGAGGCGTAAGCATTCACCGCGCCGATTGTCCGAATCTTCTGATGCTCGTGCAGGAGCCGGAGCGCCGGCTCGAGATAGATTGGAAGGAGCTGGAAGGTGAGAAATTCATGGTGCGTCTGGCGCTCGAAGCGACCGACCGCCGCGGACTTTACGCCGACCTTGCCACCGCCGTCTCGGCGACGGGCACCGATATCCGAAGCTTCGAGCTGCACAGCGCCGATGGCCACGTGATCGGTGAGCTCGCCGTCGAAGTCGGCAACCTTGCGCACCTTCAAAAAATTCTCAAGGCAGCCAGACGCGTGAAAGGTGTGACCGAGGTCGCGAGGCGCGAGCGGCTGTCGAGTGACTTAAAGAATGGCCAAAGCGGTATTTGATCTTCAGGCGCCCTTTTCGCCCGCCGGTGACCAACCGAGAGCGATTGCGGAGCTGACCAAAGGTCTCGAACGGGGTGACCGGTTCCAGACTCTGCTCGGCGTGACCGGATCCGGAAAGACGATGACAGTCGCGAACGTCATCAGGAATTTCGGGCGGCCGACGCTCGTGCTCTCGCACAACAAGACNNCGACGACCGACACGTACATCGAAAAGGATGCGTCGATCAACGAGGACATAGACCGGCTGCGGCTGCGCGCGACGTCGAGCCTGATGGAGCGCGACGACGTCGTCATCGTCGCGACGGTGTCGGCGATTTACGGATTGGGCGATCCGCGCAGCTATCGCGAGCAGATGGTGACGCTCACGAAGGGGCAGAGGATCCCGCGCGACGACATCCTGAGATCGCTGGTGAAGATCCAGTACTNNGCGTGCGCGGCGACACCGTCGAGATTCTTCCCGCCTATGAAGAGCAGGGCGTCCGGGTCGAGATGTGGGGCGACGAGATCGAACGCGTTAGTAAAATAAATCCGCTGACGGGAGATACCATCGCCAATCTCGAGAAGGCGGCGATCTATCCCGCGAAGCATTTCGTGACGTCACGTCCGACGATCGAGCGCGCGGTCGGGCTCATTCGCGAGGAGCTGGCGCAGCGGCTCAGCGAGCTGCGCCAATCAGGGAAACTGCTCGAGGCGCAGCGTCTCGAGTCGCGC
>PKVB01000174.1 GCA_003131365.1 Gemmatimonadota bacterium
TGCGCGTGACCGAGCAGATCGATGCGCTGGAGACGCTGGCGTACGATCCGATCGCGTACCTGGTAGTACCACGCCTGATCGCGGCGCTCATCATGCTGCCGGTGCTCACGATTCTCGCGGACGCCGTGGGGATCGCCACAGCGATGTTCACAGCGGTCACCGCGACTGACGTCACCTCGGCCGCCTTNNTCGGAGCACCGCGCAGGCAGTAGTCGTGACGTCGGTCGCCATTCTCGTGCTGGATGCGCTCACCGCGCTCCTGCTCGCCCCTTACCTCCAGGCATGAAGAAGAAAAGAGACGAAGTGCTGGTTGGCCTGGTGATCGCGGTCGCCGTCATAGTGACAGTGCTCGGCTCGCTCTGGCTGGCGCGCGGAGGATTGTCGAAGGGTTATCCCCTGTACGCGAAATTCCCGTGGGGCGCGGGACTCAAGCAGGGCCAGCCGGTGCTGCTCGTGGGCGTGAACGTCGGATACGTGGACGAGGTCGATCTGCACCAGGATGGCATCCTCGTCACGACGCTTCGCATCCAGAAAGCTTACAAGGTGCCCGTCACGAGCACGGCCGCCGTCGTGCCGAACGGGATCTTCGGCGACATGGCAATAGCGGTGACTCCTTCGCGGCCGGACCCCCGTTCCTTCAAAGCGGGTGACACGGTTCCAGTCGGCCCGTCTACTCCGGGGATCGCGGAGCTGACGAGCAAGGCCGATTCGGTGATGCGATCGGTGAACGCGGTAACATCCGCGTTGGAGCACGAGATGGTGGCGTCGGGAGGAATCCGCGATCTGCGCAACACGATCGGCGCGACGAATCGTCTGGTGAACGACTTTGCGTCGATCGCTGCCGAACAGTCCCGGCAATTGAGCGCGACGATGACGTCGCTGCGGCGAGCGACGGGAGCGATCGATCCGGTCAAAGTGGATTCGACGATCAGCAACTTGCGCACGGCGAGCGCGAACATGGCGGCGATGAGCGCGGACCTCAAGGCGACGTCCGGAAAGCTCGACGCGATTCTCGCCAAGGTCGACAGCGGACCCGGCAGCGCGGCGAAGCTGATCAACGATCCCGGCGCGTACAACGACGTGCGCGGATTGCTGCAGCGGATGGATTCGCTGCTGGCGGATATCAAGAAGAATCCGAAGCGTTACATCAACGTCAAGATTTTCTAGCGGCCGCGGGCTTGGGCCGATGCACGCGCGGAGGCGGCTGTATGAGCTGCCAGCGCACTCTGGATTGTACTTCACCGACATCACGAGCCCGATCAGGATGTTGAGCGTAAGCAGCGTCATCGCCGTCAGGCCGAAATAGCTTGATAGGTCTATCGCCGACATGGCTCTNNCCGGCGGGACTAGTCCCGCCGGCATTTTCCTTTGATGAACTCAGTCGCGGCTGAATCCAGTCAGCCGCGCCGCCACCTTAGAACGCGTATTTGAGCTGAAGCTGAAGCGCGTAGTTCGATTGCGGGTTCTTGGTATTGAACTGCTGGAACGGCGAGAAGATGAACACCGACTGTGCACCGCTCGCCCACTTGAGCGGCTGACCGGGCGCGGCGACAGCACTCCGGCGTGTGAGCAGGCTCGGGCTGAAGGTGCTACCAAGGTCCTGCGCGCCCCAGTTCTTGTTCAACAGGTTGAGGAAGTTGAAGATGTCGAGCTGGAGGATGAAGTTCTGCCCTTTCAGCGTCGGCAACGACTGGCGCACCGACGTGTTCAGCACCTTCGTCCACGGCGAGCGGCAGGAGTTGCGCAGCATGATCTTGCCGCGTTGCGAATTGAGGCATTCGTGGGCGGAAATAAACGCCTCGAGCGAATCCGCCTGCATGGCCGGAGTGAGGTTGCCGTTCTGCTGGAAAAGTATCTCGGATGTATTGCGCGCGTCCGTCGGAACATAGATAAGGTCGTTCCCCGATGATCCGTCGCCGTTTATGTCGCTTCCGTATATGTACTCAAACGGCACTCCTGACTCGCCGAAGAATGTGAAGGACAAATCCGTCTTGCTCGGGAAACTGTAGGTGCCGCTGGCGACAATGCGGTGCGGGACGTCGAACGTCGAAGGCGCGAGATCCTGTGCGTCCTGTCGGCCCGAATAGGACCGGCCGAAGGACCAGTTCGAGAATGCGACGGACGAGGTGAGGTTCCAGACGCTGTAGGAATGGCCGTAAGTGTACGCGACCGACCCCTCAAAAGAGTTCGAAAAGCGCTTCTGGAGCTCGCCTGTGTAGCTGTACGCGTAATCGTGGGTCTTGGTATTCGACAGGTCTATGACCTGACCGAGGAACTGAGTGGTCCCTGGAATCGGCTTGCGTACCGCAACCGGATTACCCGCCGCGCTGGGAATGTCGCCGTACAGCTGGCGGCCATTGCGGTCGGTGCCGATCGGATTGTCGACGAGGCCGATATCCTGATAGTAGAAGTTAGCGACGGACCGGGTGTACATCGCCTCGAACGTTCCGACCACATTCCAGGGGAGAAGGCGGTCGTAGCCGAGAGAGCTCCGCCAGACGGATGGGAATTTGAGATTTGGGTCGACGGTATTGACAGTGATGGCCGGCGCACCCGTAGAACCGACGCAGTTGGTGGCCGGAGTGGTTCCGGCGTTGGGCATCAGCGGAGTGGCCGCGCCGAAACAGGAAAGATTTCCGTAACCATTCACGCCCGAGTTTCCGAATAGATTGCTCAGCCACACATACGCCGGGCGACCCACAAACACGCCGCTGCCACCTCGAAGCTGGTTGCGCTGATCGCCGGTCACGTCCCAGTTGAAGCCGAATCGCGGCGACCATTGCTTCACATTCCGGGGCACTTCGGTGGTCGTGATTCCCAACGCACTCTGAATTGTCGGATTCAGACCCGGGCTCGAGGTGAGGCCAGGCAGGTCGAGCCGGAGAACGAACGTCGTGCTCAACCTTTCAGTTGTCTGCCACTCATCCTCGGCGTAGAAGCCCAGGGTTCGGGCGTTGAAGTGCGCCGCTCCATCCGTGTTGTCGAGCTTGATCCCAAGCGTTGCCGAGCTGGGTCTGTTCGCTACGAGCGAGTCCAGCGTGCCGAAGGTGAAATTACCGAGCGAATTCTGGGAGAAGAGATTCCGCACCTTGAAGAACTCGTTCTTGGTGCCAAGAGTGAAGCGATGACTCCCCACCGGAATGGTGAAGTTGTCGGTTATTTCGAAAATATCCTGATCGAGCTCGTTGCCCTGGGAAGAATTTTCGGTGCCGGCGGTCATCGCTGCGGTGCCGCTGCCTGCTTCATTGGTCGTGCGCGAAATTCGAACGAACGGCGCGGAGATCGGTGTGATGCGTTTGTCTCTGATCCGCGTCAGGCCCACGAGAAGCTCGTTGTTTGAGCCGTTGTTCAGGCTTGAAAACAACTGCGTCAGATAACTGTTGGTCGTCGACTGAAAGTTGTACCCGTTGTTCGAGAGCGATAGCACTGTAGGGCTACGGCTGAGGATGTCCTGCTGGGCGTTAACATAGTTGTAGCGCGCGACGAGACGACTGCTCGCAGGCAGGTTGATGAGATCGACTCGGGCGAACATGTTGGCCAGCGGGTTGTCGTTCGTTACCGGTCCACCATTGCCGGGATCGGCAAACCCGTACTGGTTGGTAAGAATGTTTACCAAGCTATCGACACTTGCCTGCGTGGCCGCTGCCCTTGGGGTTACGCCCGAGGGTTGGCCAATGTAAGGGCCAGATGACGGCGCGCTCTGCTGCTGCCACTCAGGGGCGACCGAGAAGAGAAGCTTGTCCTTGATGATCGGACCGCCCAGCCAGAAGCCTTCCTGCTTCACGGTGAATGGCGCCTTGCGGAGATAGTCGACGTCCCGCTCTAGTTTCTCGCTGCGGTTCGCGTAGGTCGCGGAGCCGTGAAGCTCGTTGGAGCCGCTCTTCGTCACGGCATTGACCAGCGCGCCGGTGAAGTTGCCCTGACGAACGTCGAACGGCGAAAGAAGAACCTGATATTCCTTCACCGCTTCGAGCGAGATCTGTTTGGCGCCGGCCTGACCGCCCGGTTGGCCAGTCGACCCGAGTCCGAAGAGGTCATTGGCGACCGAGCCATCGATCTGGATTCCGTTGAAGCGGTTGTTCTGGCCACCGCCCGAGTTGCCTGGCCCCTTGGTCGAGATTTGCGGGGTAAGCGCCACGAAATCGGTGAAGTTCCGGTTCAGGGTTGGGAGGCGAGCAATCGCCGAATCGGTGACCGTCGTCGCGACTCCCTTGTGGGAGCTGGTGATGACGGCACTCGAAGCGCCAACCACCTGAACGCCGGCGAGCTGCGTCGCCTGCGTGGTCAGCGTCATGTCGACCCGGGCATTCTGTCCCAGCGAGACGAACACGTTGCTGGTGTCGCGCGGCGAGAAGCCGATGCGGCGGACCGTGACTGTGTAAGGTCCACCGACCTCGAGGCCCTGCACGTAATAGCGCCCATCGCTGCGCGAGATCGTACCGCTACGCGAGCCTGTGGCGCGATTCACGATTTCAATCTGGGCCGATTCGACGGCTTGGCCCTGATCGTTCGTGACGGTGCCGCTGACTGCGCCCGTCGTGACCCCCTGGGCAAGCACTGAATTCGCGGATGAAATCAGGAGTGCTGCCGCGGCAGCACAGAGAAAGCGCATACGGTATTGGGGCATGGTCGGAAGGTTGTGAGGAAGGGGATAAGCTACGTGTCGGCAACTCGTGGGGTCAAGCAAAACAAATCACAAACGGGTCACGATTTCATCCCGGAACGTCCGGTCAGCAAGAAAACGGGAATTCCGAGCAGAATCACCCCCAGAACGGCGAGGGTGGGGACGCGGCTGACGGGGTCGATGATGGCGTTCCCGAGGAGGAGAACGGTCGCAACTATGAAGAGGGCCGGGACCACGGGATACAGGGGAACCCGGAACGGCGGATCATACTCGGGTCGCCGGCGAAAGACGAACACGGCCCCGACCGCCAGGGCGTAGAAGGGCACGATCGCGATGACAAAGGTATCGGCCAGCTGCTCGAACGTCCCGGCGAGGACGAAGACCACACCGAGCGTAGCGCCGAGCCAGATCGCGACGCCGGGCGTGTGGAATCTCCGGTCGACGATCGCTATCGGCTTGAAGAGCAGACCGTCCGCGGCCATCGCGAAGAGAACCCGCGAGCCGGTCATCACCGAGCCGTTGAGCGTTCCGAAAGTCGAGATCATTACCGCGACCGAGACGAAGGCCACGCCCACTGACCCCATCAGTCGGTCGGCGACATCGGCCGCGACGAGCTTCGAGTGCCGAATCTCCTCAACCGGCAGCACGGCCAGATACGCCAGGTTTGCCAGCAGGTAAAGGGCGATGATTATCAGCGTACCGTAGATCAGAACGCGAGGAAGATTCCTCTCCGGGTCCTTCACCTCCCCGCCGACGAAGCTGACGTCGGCCCAACCATCATAGACCCAGAGCACCGACACGAGCGCGAGCCCAAAGCGCCCGAGCGAAAAGCTTCCCGATGGCACCGCGGGCGAAAAGTGGCCACCCGTCTGCGGCAGTCCGATCACGAGAGCGAGTATGATGATCAGGAGCAGCGCTCCCGTTTTGGCGAGCGTCGTGACGTTCTGCACCAGCGAGCCCCACTTGAGACCCACGTAGTTGAACGTTGCCGTTATGAGGATCGCGGCGGCGGCGATGTAGTGAACGTACCTGCCGTATGGCTCGACCCTCGGGTCGTGGCCGAGGACGCGAAGAAGATATTCCGAGAAGGTGGTCGAGATGGCGCCGAGCGCCGCCGCACGAATGATGACGAGCTCGGACCAGCCGAAGAGAAATGCGGGCAGCCGGCCCCACGATTCGCGGATGAAGACGTACACTCCGCCCGTGCGCGGGAATACGCCCGCGACTTCGGCGAGCGACAGCGCACCGCAGAGCGCAAAGAGACCGCCGGTCAGCCAGATCACGAACAACGGGAGGGGACCGGGAAGCTTGTCCGCGATGCCAGCCGGCGAGCGAAAAATTCCGGACCCGATCGTCGAGCCGACGAGAACCGCTACGGCGCTCCACAATCCGAGCCGGCGTGGAAGCGACGAGGCGCGCGCGAACGTCGAGTCCGTCGCCGCCGATCGCGAGGAAGAATCAGCGAGCATCGGGTCGGCCATTCGCATACGCTAGTGCAAAGCACCTGGATTCGCGAGTAGCTTTATGTGCGCGGCGAATTTTTTTTCCGCGCGTCCCCGCACACTTCAATTGTCCCCAATGAATCAGCCGCTGGCTGAGACAATCTTCTGGATCGCCGCGATTGCATGCGTGATAGCCGAAGCCGCGATACTGCGATCCACCTTTGCGGCGCAGCAGGGGAACAGATCGGAGCTGGTTCCAGCGTCGTCACGAAGCGGTGAGCTCGCGTGGGCGATCATTCCAGCGCTGGCACTCTGTGCCGTTCTGGTGGCTACGTGGCAGAGAATCGAGGCCCGCCAGAGCCACATGCAGATGATGGATCACTCCAGCATGCGGCACTCGATGCAGATGCCTTCGGTGCCACCAGCGGCGCCGTCCAGCTGAGATGATGACCATCAGGAGACTTGGCTACCTCGCGGTAGTCATCGGGTTCGCGCAGGTGGTGTTCGGAGCGATCGTCCGGATCACGGGCTCGGGAATGGGTTGCGGCGAGCACTGGCCGGATTGCTACGGATCGTTCACGCCCGCGCAAGGCGGACCGAACCTTCTCGTCGAGATCTCGCATCGATACGGCGCCGCCGCGCTGTCGCTCGCGATCGTCGCGCTGGCCGGGGTCGCATGGCTCAAGCGCAACGAGCCTGGCGTTGGCGGAGCGGGCGGTGTGCTTCGCCCTTCCCTGCTCGCGATCCTGCTCGTGATTGTCGCCGCGCTCTTCGGCGCCGTCACGGTCAAGATGGAGCTGAGTGCATGGGTGGTGGTCACGCACCTCGCGATCGCGATGTCGCTGCTGGCGGTGCTCGTGATCGTCGTCGTGCGCGCCGGCGGCTTTGGGGCCGGCACGGTGCCCGCTCGCTACGCGCGAACCATGCGCTCAGGCAGAGCGGCCGCGGGACTCACGTTTCTGATACTGGTATTCGGCGCACTGACCGCCAACACCCCGGGCGCGGCGGTCGCATGTCAGGGCTTTCCCTGGTGCAGGGGAATTATTGTGGGCGGGGCTCCACTCTACATCCAGGTGACACACCGAATTCTTGCGGTCCTGCTGCTCGGCCACCTGATCGGAATCGTCATCGGTGTCCGCAAGCGCGCTGAGACTCGAGCCATCCGGATCGCGGCCTGGACGGCGCTCGGCGTCGTGATCCTCCAGGTCCTCGTGGCGGCGGCGATGGTCGAGATGCATTTGCCTCCGACGCTGCGCTCGCTCCATCAGGCGGTGGGAACGGCGCTCTGGATTTCAGTGGTGACTCTCGCCGCACTAGCAGCTGGGACCCACGGCATGACCGGCATCGAGCGGATCGTGCACGAGTCGCCTTCGAGGGGCGAGTTTGCTACCCCGGAAGGAGTGGCCACCTAAATGGACATCATGGCACGCGAGCAGACGCAGCCCTCGCTGCTGCGCGACATGGTGATGCTGACCAAGCCGCGCATCATCTCGCTGCTGCTCGTCACGACCATCGCTCCGATGTTCGTCGCCGGAAATCCGGGGTGGTTGCTCGTGCTCATCGTGCTGGTTGGCGGCTACCTCATGGCGGGCGGCGCGAACGCGGTCAACATGTATCTCGACCGCGACATCGACACGCAGATGTCCCGCACGCGGCTGCGCCCGATTCCGAGCGGGCGCATGGGTCCAAAGTCGGTGCTCGCGTTCGGAGTCGCTCTCGCTACCGCGGCGACGTTTCTGCTCGCCCGATTCACGAACCTGCTGACGGCGCTGCTTGCGCTGGGCGGATTCTACTTCTACATCTTCGTCTATACCGGCTGGCTCAAACGAACGACGCCGCAGAACATCGTGATCGGTGGGGCCGCCGGGGCATTTCCTCCGCTCGTTGGCTGGGCCGCCATGACGGGCACGATCGACCTGACCGCGGTCTATCTCTTCCTCATCATCTTCTACTGGACGCCTCCCCACTTCTGGGCGCTCGCGCTGCTGAAGCAGAAAGACTACGGGCGGGCGGGAATTCCGATGGCCCCGCTGGTATGGGGTGAGCGCGAGACGATGCGACAGATGCTGTGGTACAACGTCATTCTCATCGCGCTCACGCTGCTGCCATTCGCCTTCGGCGCGTTCGGCATCATTTATTTCATCTCCGCCTTCGCGCTCGGCACGATTCTGCTGGCGGGAGTCATTAGAGTGAGCAGGAGCGCCGATTGGACGAAGCCGGCGTGGTGGGTTTACAAGTATTCACTGCTGTACCTCGCGCTTCTCTTCCTGGCGATGGTAATCGACCGCAAGGTGCTGGGAACGTGACGGCCCCGACTCCTTTCGCCGTTTCGGCGCAGCGCCCAACACCGCGCGAGCAGCCGCCCGTTACATCGCCTCGCCCGCTCGGACGACTGCTGCCGAGAATTCGCCCGTACTTGTGGCGGTTGACGGTGGCGTTCGTGTGCCTTGTCGCGAGCGCCAGCATCGCGCTGGCATTCCCTCAGATCGTTCGCCACCTGCTGGACGCGGCGTTCATCGACACGGACGCCGGACTTTTGAACAAGATCGCGCTCGGACTGCTCGGTCTGTTCGCGATTCAGGCGGTGCTCAACTTCGTCCAGGTCTATTTCCTGACATCCACATCGGAGCTGGTGATCGCGCAGCTCCGTGAAGATCTCTTCGCGCATCTGGTCCGGCTGTCACCCGGATTTTTCACGGAGCGGAGAACCGGCGAGCTCACCAGCCGTCTCTCGGCCGACACGACGGTGCTGCAAACAGTTCTCAGCTACAATCTCTCGGAGTTCGCGAGGCAGACGCTGTTCCTGATCGGTGGGATCATCCTGCTGATCATTACGGACAGCCGCCTTACGGCGACGACACTGGCCGTCGTTCCGCTCGTGGTCGGAGCGGCCGTGGTTTTTGGACGCGCCCTGCGAAAAGCGAGCACGGGCGTGCAGGACCGGATCGCCGAGGCAACGGGTACCGCGGACGAAGCGTTCTCCCAGATCAGGACTGTCCAGAGCTACACGGCGGAAGCCGAGGAAGTGCGCAGATACGGCGCGCATCTTCATCAGGTGATCGACGCGGCGATCCGGCGCGCGAAGATTCGCGGAATGTTTTTCGGAATACTCACGTTCTGCGGATTCGGCGGCGTCGTCGCTGTGCTGTGGCAGGGAGGGCGCCAGGTGCTGGCGGGGAATCTCACGGCCGGCGCTCTCGTCTCCTTTCTCCTTTATGCGCTCTATGTGGCGCTAGCGGTTGGCTCGCTGGCCTCACTCTTCGGCGCGTATCAGGAAGCGGTTGGCGCCGCGCGGCGCGTGTTCGACCTGCTCGAGACGGTGTCTTCGGTGAAGGATCCGGCGAGGCCGCTCAGGCTTCCGCGTCCTTTGCGCGGCGAGATCGTGATGGACAACGTCACGTTCAACTACAATCCGGCGCTGCCGGAAGTGCTGCAGGGGGTGTCGCTCAGGATCGGGGCGGGCGAAGTG
>PKVB01000076.1 GCA_003131365.1 Gemmatimonadota bacterium
GTGATCGTCTTCGAGCTGACGCGACGCTCGCAGTAGGCGCACACAGCCCCGTGCCGATCGAGCAGCCACTGGCGCGTCTCCATGTACGCGTTGCGGCTGGTCGGCAGAGATGTGTGCTGTTGCGCGGGGCGGCGCACCCCGCGTTTACGCGGCTTGCGTGACCTTCTTCGTGGTTGAGTCAAGTAGAACGGGTTGTTTTTTTGATGCTATCAGTACAACCAGAACGATAGCAATTACTCCTCCCTCACGGCCAGCCCTGCGCTTTGGCGCTCGCGGCGCTAGATGCCCACTCCGCGTATCGTTACCTTACCGCTCCAATGACGATGCGAGACAAGCTCGACCTCCTGGAGCGCCGGCGCGCCGAATCCGAGCTGGGCGGAGGCGAGGCGCGGCTCAAGACACAGCACGAAAAGGGAAAGCTCTCTGCCCGCGAGCGACTCGATCTTCTGCTCGACGAGGGCTCGTTCGTAGAGCTCGACCGCTTCGTGGTCCACCGCTCGACCGATTTCGGACTCGAGACTCAGAAGTTCTACGGCGATGGGGTCATCACTGGCCACGGCAAAATCGACGGCCGGCTCGTCTACGTCTTTTCGCAGGATTTCACGGTATTCGGCGGGTCCCTCTCCGAATCCTTCGCTGAAAAAATCGTGAAGATCATGGACNNTTCACCGTGTTCGGCGGCTCGCTCAGCGAGGCGCATGCCGAAAAGATCTGCAAGATCATGGACCAGGCGATGAATGTCGGCGCGCCGGTGATCGGCCTCAACGACTCAGGGGGAGCCCGCATCCAGGAAGGCGTGGTCTCGCTGGGCGGATACGCGGAGATATTTCTTCGCAACACTCTGGCCTCCGGCGTCGTTCCCCAGATCTCGGCGGTCCTCGGGCCCTGTGCCGGCGGTGCAGTTTATTCGCCGGCCATTACGGACTTCACGTACATGGTGCGGGGCACGTCGTACATGTTCGTGACCGGTCCCAGCGTCGTGAAGACGGTGACGCATGAAGATGTCACGATGGAAGAGCTCGGGGGCGCCGACACTCACGCCGCCAAGTCGGGTGTCGCCCATTTCGCCTGCGACTCCGAACCGGAATGCCTCCAGCACATTCGCGATCTCTTCCGCTTCATTCCATCGAACAATCTCGGGCCCGCGCCGCGGGGACCGGGCACCGACCCGCGCAACCGGCGCGAAGAGTCACTCCTTGATGTCGTTCCGGACAACGCCAACAAACCGTACGACATGCACGAGGTGATCACGCGCGTGGTCGACGACGCCGAGTTCTACGAAGTGCAGAGCGAGTACGCGAAGAACATCATCTGCGGCTTCGCCCACCTCGGCGGATTCAGCGTCGGGGTGGTGGCAAATCAGCCGGCCGTGCTCGCCGGCGTGCTGGACATCAGCGCGTCGCTCAAGGCGGCGCGCTTCATCCGCTTCTGCGATGCTTTCAACATCCCGCTCGTGACGTTCGAGGATGTGCCGGGCTTTCTGCCGGGCACCGCGCAGGAACATGGCGGTATCATCAAGCACGGGGCGAAGCTCCTCTACGCCTACTGCGAGGCGACGGTGCCCAAGCTCACCGTGATCACGCGCAAGGCGTATGGCGGCGCCTACGACGTCATGAGCTCGAAGCACATCCGCGGCGACTTCAACGTCGCCTGGCCGACGGCCGAGATCGCCGTGATGGGGCCAAAGGGCGCGGTGGAGATTCTGTTCAGGAAGGAGATTTCCGAGAGCGGTGATGAAGCCGCCGCGACCGAGGCGAAGATAGAGGAGTATCGTGAGAAATTCGCGCATCCCTACATCGCGGCCGGTCGCGGTTATCTCGACGACATAATAGATCCGCGTGATACCAGGCCCGCCCTCATCGACGCGCTCGAGTCGCTGCAGACCAAGCGCGACAAGAACCCGCCGAAGAAGCACGGAAACATTCCGCTCTGATGGGTCGAGAGCGGACGCTCTGACGTCGGACCACTCCTGATGTTCAAGAAAGTTCTGATCGCGAATCGTGGTGAGATCGCTCTGCGCGTAATCCGCGCCTGCCAGGAGCTCGGGATAAAGACGGTCGCGGTTTACAGTGAGGCCGACGTCCGCGCGCCCCACGTCCGCGAGGCGGACGAGGCGGTCCTGATAGGGCCGCCACCCTCGAGCGAGAGCTATCTTCGCGGCGAAAAGATTATCGAAGCCGCCAAGCTTACTCACGCTGAGGCGATTCATCCCGGCTACGGATTTCTCTCCGAGCGTGAATGGTTCGCGCGAGCGGTCCGTGACGCGGGAATCGTCTGGATCGGACCGCCCGCCGAGGCGATCGCGGCGATGGGAAGCAAGACAGCCGCGAGGGCACTCGCGGTCGCGAACGGAGTCCCGGTGGTTCCGGGAACGACCGAACCCCTCGAGAACGCGAAAGAAGCCGAGAACATCGCGAAGAAGTTCGGCTATCCGGTGCTGCTCAAGGCCGCGGCTGGCGGCGGAGGGAAGGGGATGCGCATGGTCTCAGCGCCGAAGGAGCTGGCCGGCGCCCTCGAAGCGGCGCGCAGGGAGGCGACGAGCGCGTTCGCCGACGATGCGGTGTACCTGGAGAAGTTCGTCGCGCAGCCCAGGCACGTCGAGATTCAGGTCCTCGCTGATTCGCACGGCACCGTTCTCTCGCTCGGCGAGCGCGAATGCTCGGTTCAGCGGCGCCATCAGAAGATGATCGAAGAGTCTCCGAGTGTCGCGGTCACCCCCGAGCTGAGGCGAAAGATGGGTGAGACCGCCGTTCGCGTGGCCCGGGCGGCGGGCTACGCGAACGCCGGGACGTGCGAATTTCTGCTCGATCAGAGCGGGGAGTTTTACTTCCTGGAGATGAACACGCGCCTTCAGGTCGAGCATCCAGTGACGGAGCTCGTGACCGGAATCGACATCGTGCAGTGGCAGCTGCGAATCGCCGCCGGCGAAAAGCTCCCGTTCAGGCAGGAGGAGATAGTCCCGCACGGCTGGGCGATCGAGTGCCGCATCACCAGCGAAGACGCATCGAACAACTTCCTGCCGTCTACCGGACGAATCCGGCACCTGCACTTGCCGAGCGGCCCGGGAGTGCGCTGGGATGGCGGTGTGGAATCGGGAAGCGAGGTCGGCCTCTACTACGATCCGATGCTCGCCAAGCTCATCGTCTGGGGCGCCGATCGGGAGCAGGCGGTCACGCGAATGCGCCGCGCGCTGGTGGATCTGATCATCCAGGGCGTGGAGACGTCGCGCGATTTCCACATTCGCGTCATGGATGACGACGAGTTCCGCCGCGGCGCCATCGACGTTCAGTGGCTCGAGCGGCGCCTCGCTTCGATTCTCGAGCGTCCGCCCAGCGAAGAGTCCGTTCGAGTCGCGGCGATCGCGGGTGCTTTGCTGGCGGAGCGCGACAGGGGAGCGCGCGCGGTCTCGACCGCCGGGGTCGGCGCTGCGCTTCCCGCCGGTGGCGGCGATGTCGCGCCCGACCCGTGGACGCAGGCTGCGCGCATCGATGGGCTACGCGACTGATGGGCGTCATCAGCGTTTCCATCGACTCGATCGCGGCGGGCGGAGACGGCGTGGGGAGGAGCAATGGGCTCGTCGTGTTCGTTCCGCGGACGGCGCCCGGCGACGTGGTGACGGCGCAGATATCGGGGAAAGGACATTTCGCGCGTGGCGCGCTCAGGAGCATCGTGTCTCCCGCTCCCATTCGCATCGACCCTCCATGCCCGCACTACACGAGAGACAGCTGCGGAGGCTGTCAACTCCAACACATGACGTACGCGTCCCAGCTGGCGGCCAAGCAGACGATCATCCGCGACTCCGTTCAGCGCATCGGGAAGCGCATCATCGATGCCCCGCCAATCGAGCGCAGCCCGGAGGAATGGCGTTATCGCACGAAGCTCACGCTCGCTATACGTCGCCGTGGAGCCCGTTGGATCGCGGGGCTCCATCCCTACGACGATCCATCGCGCATTTTTCCGCTCTCGGATTGTCCGATCACCGACCGTCGCGTCGTTGCCGCGTGGCGTGAAGTCATGGAGGCCGATGCGTATTTCCCCGACGCGACGGAGCTCCGCGGAAGCGTCCGTGTCACCAGTGGCGGCCCAACTTTGGTGATGATCGGCGGGCAGAGCTGGGCCGCGCGCGACCAGTTCTCCGCCGCGGTTCCCTCGATCTCAGCGGTGTGGTGGGAGCCGGCCGACGACAAGCCGCGCCGCCTTCTATATGACAAGCGGCAGCAACGCGACCCCAGCGCGTCGTTCGCCCAGGTGAACGAGGAGATGGCCGAGATCCTCCGCGCGTACGTACTCGACCGTGCACGCTCGCTCGAGCCCAGGACGGTGATCGATGCCTACGCCGGCGCGGGACACATTGCGATCTCGCTGAGCGAGCAAGGTGCAAGGGTGACCGCGATAGAGCTCGATCCCGATGCATCGGCCTGGTCCGCATCGAAGCTGGCGGAGCCGTCCCGCGCGATTCAGGCAAGAGTGGAGGATGCGCTGCCAGGACTCCTGCCCGCCGATCTCGTGATACTCAATCCCCCGCGCGCCGGCGTCGACTCGCGCGTGACCGACACGCTCGAAGCGGAAGTCGGGCACGTTCGCGGCGTGATCTACGTGAGCTGCAACCCGGCGACGCTCGCACGCGACCTCTCGCGTCTTCCGAGCTACAGAATCGAGTCGGTCCACGCGTTCGACATGTTCCCGCAAACCGNNTGCAGGCGCGATTCGAGATCGTCTCCGTCACTCCCTTCGACATGTTCCCGCAAACCGCGCACGTCGAAACGGTCTGCGACCTGCGCCCCGCTGGGGAGTCGGCTTGAGATACGTCGTGCAGCTCAACGACCGGCGCCAAACGGTTTCGATCGAGCCGGAGGGCGTTCGCTACGAGGACGAGATGCCGGTGCACGCCGAGCTTTCCGACATCGAAGGAAGCCCGGTGAGAATGGTCAAGCTTGGAACCCACGTCTATCGAGTTGTCGTCGAGAAGCTGCAGGGGCGAGGAAAGTACTCACTCTGGGTGGATGGCCATCGGTTCGAGACCGAGGCGCTGGACGAGCGGACCCGCTCCATCCGCGATCTCTCCGCGGCGACTGCCGGCCCTACAGGGCCGGCTCCGATCATCGCTCCGATGCCTGGCCTGATCGTCCGCGTCAACGTGAGCGTAGGAGACCGGGTTGAAGCGGGTCAGGGGATAGTCGTGATGGAAGCGATGAAGATGGAGAACGAGCTGCGCGCCACCACCGGGGGTACCGTGAAAAGCGTGGAGGTCGCATCCGGAACCGCCGTTGAAAAAGGAGCTCTGCTGGTCGCCCTTGAATAGCAAAACATCAGGGGAAGGAATCTCCGTTTTCCGGAGCGTCCCGCCGTTGACACGCCCAGCCTGTCCGGATACCTTAAAAGGCTGTCGCAAAACCACTTAGTAGCAATCAACCGCTTGGAACCCTACTCGACCGAAAAGGGGGCCGGCACTTCCATACCGTTCCGCTTCACATGAAGACCTACTCCGCGACCCCGCGGGATATCGAGCACCAGTGGTACATCGTCGACGCCGAAGGCATGATCCTCGGCCGTCTGGCGACCGAAGTCGCGAAGATCATCCGTGGCAAGCACAAGCCGATGTTCACGCCCCACATGGATACGGGCGACAACGTCATCGTCATCAACGCTGCCAAGGTCCGCGTTTCCGGCAAGAAGGCGGAGCAGAAACAGTATTTCAGACACACGGGGTACATGGGTCACGAGCGGTTTACGCCGTTCGAGATGATGCTCACCAAGCACCCCGAGCGCGTGATCGAGAAGGCGGTCTACGGCATGCTGCCGAAGACGGCTCTCGGACGCGGGAAGCTCCGCCAGAAGCTCCGGGTGTTCGCCGACGCGAAGCACACGCATGCCGCGCAGCAGCCGAAAGTGCTCGTCCTCAACAAGAAGAGTGAGAAGTAATGCCCGATACCATGCACACGATCGGACGGCGCAAAGAAGCCGTCTGCCGTCTCTACATCAAGCCGGGATCCGGCAAGTGGTCGGTGAATGGACGCACGCTGGGAGATTATTTCCCGCGTCCCGCGCACGTCTCCGCCATCCAGCAGCCGTTCACGATCACCGATACCCTCGGCCGCTATGATGTGAAGGCGAAGGTCGAAGGTGGCGGGCTCACCGGTCAGGCAGGGGCGCTCCGCCTCGCCGTCGCCCGTGCGCTCGTAAGGATGGATGAGTCGCACCGCCGGAAGCTCCGCGACCTCGCGTTGTTGACCCGCGATGCAAGAGCAGTAGAACGCAAGAAGCCCGGCCGTCCGAAAGCAAGAAAGAAGTTCCAGTTCTCGAAGCGTTAACCCCGAAGGAATCACTATTTAATGGCTCAGCCAAACCTGGAGCAGCTACTCGAAGCCGGTGTCCACTTCGGACACCAGACCCGCCGTTGGAACCCGAAGATGCGTCGTTTCATCTTTGCGGAGAGAAACGGCATCCACATCATCGATCTGCAGAAGACGCT
>PKVB01000087.1 GCA_003131365.1 Gemmatimonadota bacterium
GCATCGGCCCCTCGGCGGCGTCGACCAGCAGCAGGCAGCCGTCGGCCATGTTGAGCACACGCTCCACCTCGCCGCCGAAATCGGCATGCCCTGGGGTGTCGATGATGTTGATGGTCACGTCCCCGTGCCGGACGGATGTGTTCTTGGCGAGGATGGTGATGCCCTTCTCGCGCTCGAGGTCGTTCGAGTCCATGACGCGCTCGGCCACTTTCTCGTGGGCGCGAAAGGTGCCGCTCTGGCGCAGCAGCTGGTCGACCAGCGTGGTCTTGCCGTGATCGACGTGCGCGATGATCGCGATGTTACGGTATTCCAGCTTTGCCATAGCCTTGTAAGTTAGCTAGGCGTGCAAGTGCCTCTCGCGATCCAGCATATCGTCCTTTTCGAGCTGGATTGTCACGTGCTGGATGCCGAAGAGTCGCATCGCGTCGTGGACGTGCCCCAGGACGTGCTGGTGCTGTCCGGGCTCGCGCACAATGGCGTGCGCGCTCATCGCCACCACCGCCGGCGTGACCGCCCAGACGTGCAGATCGTGCACCGATTCGATTCCGGGGATCGCCTCCAGCTGCGCCCGCACCGCCAGAAGCGGGATATGCGCCGGCGTTGACTCGAGGAGGATGTCCACCGACTCCCGCACCAGGCGCCAGGCGCCCCTCATAATCAGAACCGTCGTGAGAATCGAGGCGATTGGGTCCGCCGCCAACCAGCCGGTGTAGCGAATGAGAATCGCCGCGACCAGCGTGCCGACGCTCGCGAGCAGGTCCCCGAGCACGTGCAGGTAGGCGCCGCGAGCATTCATGCTGTCGGCCGAGCTGCCAACCAGCACCCGCGCGGCAATGATGTTGATGATCAATCCGCCCGTCGCCACCGTCAGCATCAGTCCGCCCTGGATGGCCGCGGGTGCGCGAAACCGCGAGGCGGCTTCCCACAGAATCCACGCGGAAATCATCAACAGCGTGGCGCCATTGAGGAAGGCGGCCAGAATCTCCCACCGCAGGTAGCCGTAGGTCTTCTGTGGCGTCTCCGGCTGCTTGCTGAACCACGCCACGAACAGAGCGAGCGCGAGCGCCGCCACGTCGGTGAGCATGTGCCCGGCATCGGCGAGGAGGGCGATCGAGTTGGAGAGAAATCCGCCGATGACTTCGACGACCAGCAGCGTCGCCGTGAGCACGAGGGCGATTCGCAGGCTCCGGACTGGAGCATCGCTGGCGTGCGAGTGGCCCGGCCCGTGATGATGCGGGCCGTCGTGCTGGTCTCCCTGACCGGGATTGTGGTAAGTTGTATCCGTGCTCGGCCGGCTGCTCGCCATAATTCTGCTCGTGCTCCTCAACGCGTTCTTCGTTGGCGCCGAGTTCGCTCTTGTCCGCTCCAGACGGACGCGTCTGGAAGCGATGGTCCGAAGTGGCGACCGACTCGCCCGCTTCGCCGTTCGTGCCGTCTCAAATATCTCCCGCATCCTCTCCGCGAGCCAGCTTGGGGTCACGCTGGCGAGCCTGGGGCTGGGGTGGGTCGCTGAGTCGACCGTCGGCGAGGTGTTCGAACACCTGTTCGCGAATCTCCCGTTCGCCATCGAGGTGTCGATGCGCCTTACGCTGGCGGCAACGGTAGCGCTGATCATCGTCACCTATCTGCACGTGGTATTTGGCGAACTGGTGCCCAAGGCCGCCGCGCTCAACCACCCGGAATCGCTCGCCCGCTGGCTCGCGCCGCCGCTGTTGTTCTTCGCCTGGATCACTACTCCATTCACTTTCTTCCTCAACAGATCCTCGCTGGTGATTCTGCACGCGCTCGGTCAGGAAAAGGCGGGCTCGGAGGAAGCAGTTCATTCGCCCGAGGAAATTCGCCTCCTCGTCGAGCAATCGCAGGAGAGCGGACAGATGGGGGTCCACGACGCTGATCTGATAGATGCGGTGTTCGAGTTCTCCGAGAAGAACGCGCGCGAGGTGATGACGCCGCGCACGGAGCTCGTCGCGTTACCGGTCGAAGCGACGCTGTCGGAAGTGCTCGGCGTAGTCCAGGAGAGCGGGCTGTCGCGCTATCCCGTGTACGACGAATCAATCGACAACATCATTGGGGTGGTGCTGGCCAAGGATCTCCTCAAGCTTCTCGCGCCTCGCTCAGACACCGACGCGTTCGATCTTCCGTCCATCATGCGCCCCGTGCACGTGATCCCCGGCTCGCGCGAAGTCGAGGAGGTACTCGCCGATTTCAAGCGGCTCAAGGAGCACATGGCGGTTGTGCTCGACGAGTACGGTGGAACGGCCGGGGTCGTGACAATGGAAGACCTGCTCGAGGAGATCGTCGGCGAGATTCTCGACGAGTACGACACGCCCGAGGATGCCGAGGCTCCGCTCCACACCAAGGCGGGAGAGACTCTGGTGCCGGGGAGCACGCACATCGGTGAGCTGAACGAGCACTTCGGTCTCACCATCCCCGACGAGGATTACACCACGATTGGGGGCTACGTGTTCGGCGTGCTGGGCCGGCTGCCCATCGTCGGTGACCGCGTGATCGCCGGCGGCGCGATATTCACCGTGCGCGAGATGGACGGGCGGAGGATCGAGTCTCTGTCGGTCGATCTGCAAGCGGTCGGCGACCGCCGCGCGACTGACAACGAACCACAATCGACGCACAAAGAAGCGTAGCCGCGATCATGCTCGACGGGTCGGCGCGATTCAGGCCGGCAATGTCGAGCGCGGTTCCGTGATCCGGCGACGTGCGCGGAAATGGAAGTCCGAGCGTCACGTTCACGGCACTGCCGAAGGACGCAACCTTGATCGCAGTCATGCCTACATCATGATATGGCGCGATCACCGCATCGAACTCGCCGCGCATGGCGCGCACAAAAACCGTGTCGGCGGGGAAAGGCCCCTCGATTCCAGCGGCGCGCGCCGCGGGCGCGAGAAGCATGGAGTCCTCGCTGCCGAATCTCCCGCCATCGCCCGCGTGCGGATTCAATGCGCAAAGCGCGATGCGTGGCTCGGCAATGCCGAACCACTCCTCTAGTCCTTTGCGCGTGATTCCGGCTGCCTGGATTATAAGGTCAGCGGTCAGCTTCTCGGGTACGTCGCGGAGGGCGATGTGCGTTGTCGCGAGAACGACTCGAAGCTTGTCCGACGCGAGCATCATTGCGACAGGCGCGCCGGTCAAGTGCGCCAGCATTTCCGTGTGTCCCGGATAGTCGTAGCCGCCGGCGTGCAGCGCTGATTTGTCGATCGGAGCGGTCACGATGCCACCGACATCGCCCGCAATACACATCTGAACCGCTCTTTCGATCGCGAGGCCGCTCAGCTTGCCGGCCAGCGCGGGGCCGCCTTCGGCGCGCCACCGTCCCACTGATTCTCCGACGTCGACCCCGGATGCCTCCGGACCCACCACCACAATGTCACAGCGCTCGCCGACCCGTGAGTCAGCGAGCGCTTTGGCAACGATCTCCGGTCCAATCCCGCGGGGATCCCCGACGGTCATGGCAAGACGCGCTTTCACTGTCTACATCCTGAGCGAGACGTAAGTCTGCTTTCGCATGTCGTCGAGCAGCTGCCTGATCGATCTCTCGTCCGAGAGCTGGGCGCGGATCTGGTCGCGGATCTCGCTCTCCTTGTATTCGCCGGCGTCCGTCGCCGTCACTATCTGGAGAACGGCGTACTTGGGCTGTCCGCGCGGATTCGCCAGCTGGAACGGGGCGGTGATGTCGCCTGCCTTGGCGCCGGTTATGACCGCGGTGTAGGACGCCGGCAGCGAATCGCGTGGGAACGGCTGCAGCACACCCTTCTCTTCCGTCGCATCGTGGTGCTTCGCGACGAGCGAATCGTACGGGACGCCGCGACGCCACTGCGCCGCCACCGTATCCGCCTCGACCTTGGCGGCGGCAACGTCGGCGGAGTCGATCACCGGAGCGATCAGGATGTGGCGCGCTTTCACTTCGGCGGACTGCACGCGATCGACCTTGATGATGTGATAGCCGAACGGCGTCTCGATGACCGGGCTCACATCCCCCGGGCGCAGCGCGAACATCATCGCTTCAAACTCGGGAACGAGACCGCTGCCGCGACGATTCCAGCCCAGATCGCCGCCAAGCTGCTTGGTCCCCGGGTCCATTGACTCCCGCTTCGCGATCTGCTCGAAGTCGCCGCCCTTTCTGATTTCGACGAGCAGCGAATCGATGTGCGCTTTCGCCTTCGCCTTTGCCGCCGGTGATGCCTTCGGCGCCACGACAATCTGCCTGAACGTTACCGTCGCGGGGCGTTTCTGAAGATCGGCGCGGCTGCGCTCGAACGCCGCAGTCACCTCCTCCTCGGTGACGTTGACGGGCTTGGCCTTCTTCCGCAGCTCGGCGAATGCCTTCTGCTGGAGGTTCTGGCGCCGGTACTGCTCGATGAGTGACTTGCGATACTCCTCAGGCGACCCCAGTCCTGCCTTCTTGAGCTCGGCGCGGTAGTCGTCGTCTGAGCTGAATTGCGCGCGGACCGACTTGATCTGACGGTCGGCACCGGCGGTGATGTCGGCATCAGTAACCTCGAGCTTCATCTCCTTCGCTTTCTGAACGAGCATCTCCTCGTCCACGAGCTCGCCCAGCACCGTACGCGCGAGAGTGGCCTGTCCGACGGAATCCGTAGGAAGCTGCAAGCCCTGCGCTCTACGCTGATTGATGGAGGTGAGCACATCGCTCCAGAGAACCGGCTGGTCGCCAACGATCGCGACAACGCGATCGATCGGCAGGGCCGGCGGCACCGCCTGTGGGGCAGCGGCTGGTGTTTGCGCTCCGATCCCTATCGGCGCGAGCGCCGCTGCAAAGAGTAGTCGCCTGATCATCCGGGATCCTACCCCGCGACTGAATCGTGGTTCGATCACTTCTTGCCGCCCGGAGAAGTTGAGGAAGCGGTCGGCGGAGCCGGGACCGGTTGGGGTCCCAGAGGCACTGCCGTCGACGGCTGGGCCGCCGAGCGCGCCGAGTCGGCGGAGCTGCGGATCTTCGCGGCCTCTTGAACAGCGCGGTCGAACCCCGCGTCATTGAACGAATACTTGAACCTCTCGCGCAGAACGTTCGAGAGCGGAGTCGGAACGGGCACGAACGTCGCCTGCTCCTGGATCATGCGCGCGAAATATTCGTCGATGCGTTTGGCGGCGAGCTTCTCGCGGTCGCCCTCGCTCTTGGCGCTGTCCGCCAGCGACGACGGCGTCACACCCAGTTGCCCCCACGCCGAGCGAACGGCGTTGGTGAAGCTCGCGCGGAGCTGCGCCAGCTCGGCCGGATCGATCTGTACCTTGGCGCTGTCGGCCTGCTTCAGCACCAGCTCATTCTTGACGAAGTTGCGAACCAGCTGCACGAGGAGCGAATCGGGCGACTGCTTGATCTGATCGAGCACCCGGGCTTGTGGCGGCAGCGTCTCCAGCCAACCGACGAGACGGGCTGTCGTGAATTTTCCCGCGGTCGATGTCGCGAGCACGGTGTTGTCGCGCCGGTACGCGTCCGGATCATTGCCCAGCGCTTTCACGGTCGTGACGGCGTCCTTCTTCACCTCGATCTTGCCGTTCGCCTCGATCTTGGCGAGGTACGTGCTCTCTGCGACGGCGACGCTTCGTCCCTTCGAGGCGATCAGCAGCTGGCCCTTGATCTGATCGTAGGTCGGCCGGTGAATGATGTGAAACCCGTACTGGGTCTGAACCACGGGGGAGATCTGGCCGGGCTTGAGCGCGACGACTGCTTTCTCGAACTCGGGAACCATTGAGCCCTTCGGAAAGATTCCGAGCGATCCTCCGTTATGCGCCGATTGCTGGTCCTGGCTGTTTTTTTTCGCGATATCGGCGAAGTTGGCGGGAGTCACCGTGGCGCGAATCGCATCGATCTTCTTTTTGACCTGTGCCTTTTGCGCGTCGTTCATCCCCTGCGTGAGCAGGAGGATGTGGTCGGCGGCCAGAATCTGGTCGCTGTCCCATTGGCGCTTGGCGGCGGCGGTGTCTTCAACGCCCCACCCCTTCGACACGATGTCATACCATTTGCGCGCCTTCAGATTGGCGATCGCCGGCCACATCGCTTCGTCGATCATCTTGGGATCGCTAAGCGAGTCATTGCGCGCGGCGGCGACGCTGAGCAGCTGGTAATCGACCCACACGTTCGCGATCGACTTGGCGATGTCCTTGCGGATCGGCGCGCGCGATTTGCCGAGCAGATTTCCGAGCTTGGCGACCGTGAGCTCAGCGCTTCCGGCGCGGGCGACCCAGTCGGTGTGCGCGTTGAGGGCGTCCTTGAGGCCGGAGCAGGCCGAAAGCGTAAAAGCCGCTACAGCGGCCAGAGCGATATTGCGTTTCATGTTTGCGTCGTACGGGTTAGCTGTCAGGTGGGGCGCAGTGTCGTCAGGGCACGGACAAGTCCATCGAGCATCTCAGCTCCTCCAAGACGGGTGAGCTTGAGCGACAGCGGATGCGCGCGACGCACTTCCGCCTGAAACTGTACCTCGTGGAACGCCGCCGAAATCCCCTTCATACGGGGCACCGCGTGCTCGCGAAAGGTAATACGGGCCTCGTTTCCGCGCACCAGCACCGACTCGATGTCGGAAGCGCCGCCCAGCAGGCGAAGCAGAGCGGTGGCGAAAAAAACGCGGGCCGGCTCGGGGAGCACTCCGAAGCGATCCCGCACTTCCTCCTTCAAGGCTTCTATCTCCGAGGCGTCCGTCATGTGCGTGAGGCGCCGGTAGATGTCGAGCTTGGCGTCCTGGGAATTGATGTACTCGTCGGGAAGATACGACGGTACGTCGAGCGAGATCTCGGACGGCTGGAGCCGGGGAGCGTCGTCGCCGCGCATTAGGCGTTTGACGGTCTCGTCGAGCATGCGGAGATACATGTCGAACCCGACGGCGTGCACGAACCCCGACTGCTCGGGACCGAGAAGATTGCCGGCGCCACGCAGCTCGAGATCCTTGAGAGCGATCTGATAGCCGGCCCCGAGCTGCGTATGGTGTTCCAGAATCGTAAGGCGGCGATTCGCATCTTCGTCGATCGAATCCGGCACCAGCAGATAGCAGCTCGCCCTGCGGTGCGAGCGGCCGACCCGGCCGCGCAACTGATACAGCTGCGCCAGGCCGAAGGTGTCGGCGCGATTCACGAACATCGTGTTGGCGTTCGGAACGTCGAGTCCCGACTCCACGATCATCGTCGAGACGAGGACATCAATCTCTCCGTCGACGAACTTGCGCATCACTTGCTCGAGCTCTCGCTCGCGCATCTGCCCGTGTCCGACGCCGATGCGAGCGCGGGGCACGACATGGCGGATGTGCTCCGCCATCCCATCGATCGTCTCGACCCGGTTGTGNNCGCGGAATGGGCGTGGCGGTCAGCGTGAGCACATCGGTATCGAGTCTGAGTCTCTTGAGGCGTTCCTTGTGTTTGACACCGAAGCGGTGCTCTTCGTCAACGACGATCAGACCGAGCTCGGAGAACGCGACGTCCGGGCTCAGAAGGCGATGTGTGCCGATGACGACATCGACCTTCCCGGCTTTGAGATCGGCGAGCACGACCGCTTGTTCCTTGGGCGTCTGAAAGCGACTCAGTGTTTCCACCCTTACCGGGAAATCGGCCAGCCGCTCGCCGAATGTTCGCGCGTGCTGGTCGGCAAGGATCGTCGTCGGCNNCGGTCTTGCCGTAGCCAACGTCGCCGACAAGGAGCCGATCCATGGGCCGAGGACGCTCCATGTCGCCCTTCACGTCGGTAGTGGCGGTGCGCTGGTCGGGCGTATCCTCGAATAGAAATGACGATTCAAGCTGGCGCTGCCACACGGTATCCGGCAGGTGCGGCGGTCGGATCGCGACCTTGCGACGTGCGTACAGGTCGAGGAGCTCGACCGTCA
>PKVB01000038.1 GCA_003131365.1 Gemmatimonadota bacterium
CGGTCAGGGCAATGGTCTTGGCTCGATTCGCGGAACCGCGGTCGATCCCACCGGAAGCATCATCCCCGACGTGGAAATCACGATCGTTGATTTGAACCGCACGACTCTGACGACGCGTAACGGGTGGTTCGTTTTAGACTCAATCCCAAGCGGCCTTCATCAAGTCCGCGCGCGCCGAGCCGGATTCGAGTTCATCGCATTGAGCCTTCAGGTTCCCGTCAACGACGTTACGTATGCCGACTTCGTGATGAAGCCGCTCGTCACGGAGCTTGCGCCTGTTACAGTTCGCGCAGTTGCCCCGGACACGCGAGGCGCTCCACCCGAATTTACTGAGCGGATGGCGAACGCCCAGGGCACCTATTTCACGGCGGCAGATATTGAGAAGGTGCACCCGCACCGGGTTTCGGACATGCTTCGCCGAGTACCGGGCCTATTAATCCTTCCGAACGGAGAGATTTTCAGTGGCCGGGGGNNACCATCAATACGAAATCGTGCGCTCACGGAATGCCGGTCTACGTGGACAGAGTACTGGTCGGAGGTGGAAGCGAGGGCGATCCCGCCAGCATCAACGACGGCGCGCTTCATCGGAGCCCGGAATGGCTAAGCCCAACGGCCGCATCACGCTCAGTGATTGACGGCATCAAGCCTCAAGACATTGCTGGAATCGAGGTGTACAAAGGGCCAGCGACGGCACCGGCCACGCTTTCCGGCTCGACGTCCTCGTGCGGAGAGATCCTGATCTGGACCAGGTAGGATTAGGCCTGTGCGAAGGCTGAGAACAACCTCCTACTAATGGAGCAGGTGCACTTACGCTGAGGCGACGCTTATCCGGCACCTGAATGCGGTTCAGCGGGTGGCGGGTTAAAAACCCGTAGTCCAGATTGACGCAAGCAACAACGCCGACACCAGTACCAGAGGAATCCATGCGTCGCTTAGTGACCGCTTCTGTCTTCGCCCTCCCGTTTTCTCTCAGTGCTCAGGGGCTCCCGCCGGTGGCCACCGTCGCGCATGTCGCCGACTCGCTCGCGCAGGCGTTCATTGCCGAGCACGGCGCGCCGAGCGTCGCGATCGCGCTCGTTCGGGGACGCGACACGATAACGATGCGGGCGTGGGGGAAGGCCGACCTGGAAGAGGATGTCGCCGCGACTCCGCGCTCGGTATATCGCATCGGGTCTGTCACGAAGCAGTTCACGTCCGCGACGGTAATGCAGCTCGTCGAACAGGGCAAGGTGAAGCTCGCAGACTCAATCGCCACGTACCTCCCGACCCTACCGGCAGCGTGGCGCGTCGTCACCGTGCGACAGCTGCTCAATCATACATCGGGAATCCCGAGCTACACGGGCATCGGTCCCGCGTGGCAGCGCAGATGGGGCGAGGAGATGAATCCCGACACGCTTGTCGCATTGACAGCGAACATGCCGATGTGGTTCGCGCCGGGCACCAACTGGAGGTACGACAACTCCGGCTATGTGGTACTCGGAATGCTGATCGAGAAGATTACAGGACACTCGTGGGGGAATGAAATCGCCGAGCGATTCTCGAAGCCCCTCGGTCTTGAAGACACCCGCGATTGCCTTGCGACGCCGATCGTGCCGCGCCGGGCGCGTGGCTATGAGCCCGACGGGAACGGTTGGATGAACACGCCGTATCTTGCCATGTCGCAACCATACTCCGCGGGCGCGTTGTGCTCGACTGTCGGCAACCTCGCGAAATGGAACCGCGCGCTCAATACGGGCCACGTCGTTTCCGCCGCTTCCTACACGCTGATGACGACGCCCGAAGGGGCAGCAGCCGCGTCCGGCTACGGATTCGGACTCAGCCGCGACNNCACGCACGGCGGCGGCATCAACGGCTTCGCCACCGCAAATGCCTGGATTCCGTCCGCCGAGCTCTCGATTACCGTGCTCGCCAATTCCGGATCGGCGCATTCGGATGAGTTGCTCAAGCAGCTCGCTCGGGCGGCGCTTGGGGCCCCGCTCGAACAGCCGCCAAGAGTGCTCCCGCTCGCGGCAGCTAATCGTCCGCGTTACGTGGGCGTGTACGCGCTCGCGCTGCCGAACGGGCCGCGCGACCTGACGGTCGCCGAGGAGGGGGACAATCTCACAGCGCAGCTGGCGGGCCAGAGCGCCATCCCGCTTCTCTACCTAGGAAACGACACCTTTGGCGTCGGCTTTGACCGGGCACTCCGATTCATCTTCACTATGGATGGCGCACGCGCAGCGAAGATAACGTTGCTGCAGGGCGGCGGGCGCTTCGAAGGGCCGCGAAAGTAGGCGGCCGCGGGCTGTCTCCTCCTTCAATTCCGCCAATAGTGCAGTGTATGCTGCGGTGGCGGAATTATGCGCCGATAGATTAACGCCGCCAACAGTAGAAGTGCGGTGAGTATGNNAATGTGCCGACGCTCTATCCGCGTAGACAACCAGTGAGGCCAAGTCTCTACTTGGTCCCCGGAGGGACGTCGATTTGGGGGACCGAAGAGCATATTCTACGACTCACCGTGTCGGACATCGAGAAGCTAGGGACTTCGGTCTCGCATGCCAAGTGCACCGACGCGACGCATGGACCTACTACTCACCGGCGATGATTCGAACGGTCTGTGGCTCGGGTCGGTTACTAGCGGACCCCGACATTACCCGGCATCCCCACCGACATTCTGACCGGATCTCTGCTCCCCGTCGGTCGGGCGCGGTAGAAACCCCGCCGGGAACCACCAATTGGCGCGTCCAAGCAACCCCATCAGGATCGGAACAAGGACGACCCGAATAACCGTCGCGTCGAGCGCGACAGCAAAGGCGAGTCCGAGTCCGAACTCACGTGTGGCTGTGAGTCGGGTGAATCCGAACGAGCCAAACAGAACCACCATGATGAGAGCCGCACTCGTGATCAGTCCGCCTGTCTGGGAGAGACCGGTGACAACCGATTTGCTGTTGTCGCCCGTCCGTTGATACTCCTCCCTTATGCGACTCAGTAGAAACACCTCGTAGTCCATCGACAATCCGAAGAGGATGGTGAACAACATCAGCACTATGAAGGAGTTGAGTCCGCCAGGCGGGACGAGACCGATCAACCCCGCACCTACGCCTTCCTGAAACACGTACACCAGGAAACCATAGGCCGCGAGCACGGAGATCAGATTCATCGTAATGGCTTTAAGCGGAACTACGATTGAGCGGAAGGCGAACATCAGAGCGATGAAGGTGACTGCGAGCACGATTGGGATCACGCGCTTCAGGCTTCCAAAAAGCTCGCTATCGAAGTCCAGTA
>PKVB01000068.1 GCA_003131365.1 Gemmatimonadota bacterium
GAAGAGGATTGCGGAACCATCCTCGGCCTCGAAGTCGGAGCGCTGAAGGAAGGCGAGGACATCATCGAACCGCTGTCCGAGCGCATCGTCGGCACCGTGGCAGCCGAGGACATCTACGATGTTCACGAAATCGACGAGTCCGGCCAGCGTTCCCTGCTGGTCGAAGCCGGTCAGCTCATCGACGAAGACATGGCCAAGGGTATCGAAGAGTCAGGCCTCGAAACCGTGAAAATACGCTCCGTGCTTACGTGTGAGGCGAAGCGTGGTCTCTGCCAGATGTGCTACGGCCGCAACCTCGNNCGCAGTCGATCGGCGAGCCGGGAACTCAGCTTACGCTCCGCACCTTCCACATCGGTGGAACAGCGGCTCGTATTGCCGAGCAGACCGCTCGTAAGTCGAAGGTTGCTGGAAAAATCGAGTTCGGGGACAGGCTTGTGGTCGTCACCAACGCCGAGGGAAACAAGATCGTCACCTCGTACGAGGGTGAGCTCACGATCAAGAGCTCCGGAGAGCGCAATGCCAGTGTTGGCGCGCGCCTCCAGGTTCCGCTCGGCGCGACGCTGATGGTGAAGGACGGCGAGGATGTGAAGAAGGATCAGATCATCTTTAGCTGGGATCCTTACACGAACCCGATCATCTCGGACGTGGAAGGCACTCTTCGCTTCGTCGACCTGATTCCGAGCGAGTCGGTGTCCGAGGAGCTCGACGAGCTCACCGGTCTCCGCCAGACCGTCGTCATCGAAGACAAGGAGAAGAAGTTACACCCGCATATTGAGATCGTTGAAACGAAGGGTGGAAAAGAAAAGCGCCTGAGAGACTTCGTGATTCCAGTGGGCGCGCAGCTTACGGTCGAGGACGGCAAGAAGATCAGTGCCGGTACGATCATCGCGAAGATCTCACGCGAGGCGTACAAGACACGCGACATCACGGGCGGTCTGCCGCGCGTGGCGGAGCTGTTCGAAGCGCGTCGTCCGAAGGATCCTGCTACCATCTCGGAAATTGACGGTGAAGTGAGATTCGGCGACATCAAGCGCGGCAAGCGCGAAATCAGAGTCGTGCCAAAGGACACGCCGGTGGATACCGAGGAGCCGGGTCAGCTGTACGAGATCGCGGCCGGCAAGCACCTTCGCGTGCACGCCGGTGACTGGGTGAGAGCGGGAGACCGTCTCTCCGAAGGTCCGGTGAATCCGCACGACATTCTCCGCATCAAGGGACCGCGGGCGGTCCAGGAATATCTGCTCAACGAAGTGCAGGAGGTTTACCGCCTGCAGGGCGTGAAGATCAACGACAAGCACATTGGCGTGATCGTCAGACAGATGCTCCAGAAGGTGCGCGTGCTCGAGAGTGGAGACACGGAGTTCCTCGAGGGCGAGCACGTCGACAAGCAGACCTTCAGGGAAGCGAACGACAAGGCCAAGAAGCATAAAGAACTGCCCGCAGTCTCTGAACCTCTTTTGCTTGGTATAACCAAGGCCAGTCTCACGACCCAGTCGTTCATCTCGGCGGCGAGCTTCCAGGAGACGACGCGTGTTCTGACCGACGCCGCGATTCGCGGCGCGCGGGACGAGCTGCTCGGACTCAAGGAGAACATCATCATCGGTCACCTCATCCCGGCCGGCACAGGCATGTACCGGTATCAGGAAGTGGAGATCGAGGGGGCACCGGTGCCACCAGCGCCGGAGCTTCCGCCGGAGCCGACGATCGCCGAGATCCTGGCGAACGATACGGAGCCGGAGTTCATTCTGCCGGAGATCGTCGCGGTTCCCGAGGAGATTTAGCGGAACCGTGCCAGCGCTCGCTGTCGGCTTGAGGGCTGATCCATAGCCCCAACTTGCCGGCGGATTGCGAAGACAATGCAACACTGACAACATCCCCGTGACGGAGCTGATCCGTTGCGGGGATGTTTTGCTTGTGCCGGTTATCCGGAGAGGTTCGTCCGCGGTTTTTCCGCGGACGATTTCCCTACATTCAATAGATGGACCTATACACCTTCTGTGTGGTTCTCGGAGCCGCTGGCATGGCTGCCATGGCGTTCCTCGGTTTCGCCAGCAGCCACGGTGGCGCACACCAGAGCCACGACACGAGCGGCCACGAGATGCACGGCGTCGGCGCGGGGCACATGCACCCGATCGCTGGCACGTCGCACACCCACCCGATCGCCCCGTCACACGGTGTCGCACACGGCGCCCAGCTTCATTCGGCTGGCTGGAAGTCGAGCATATGGTCGTGGCTCTCGCCGCGTGTGTTGTTCAATTTCCTCGTCGGGTTCGGCGCCACGGGATTAATCGTGGAGCGGCTCGTCGGCCCCGTTCTCGCACTGCCGATTGCGGTTCTCGGCGGAATCGGCTTCGAGGCGTTCGTAGTGCGGCCGCTCTTCAACTCACTCTTCCGATTCGAATCCCAGCCCGCGCAGACACTCGAATCAGCGCTCATGTCGGAAGGGCGGGCAGTGACCGGATTCGATGCCAATGGCAATGGATTGATTTCGCTGGAACTGGGCGGCGAAGTAGTACAAGTGCTCGGCACCCAACTGACTGACGAGCTCGCCGCCGGGGTTCGAATCCGCGCCGGTGATATCGTCCGTATCGAAGAAGTCGACGACACGCGTAATCGTTGTACGGTGTCGCGAATCGGTCTCGGTGAGACCGATTCGNNGCGACGCCGACCGCCAATAAAAGGAACAGACTCTCATGACACAAATGCTGATCATTATCGCGGCCGTCCTGGTCGGTGTGCTCGGAGTAATTCCGCTCATTGTCTCTTCGTTCCTCCGTAACGTCGAAGCGGGAACGATTCGGATGGTGAGCTGGGTGCAAGGGCGCACCGTCATCTATCGCGGGCCGGGGAAGTCGAAGGAGGTACCCCTCCTCACTACCGGTACAACTCTTTCCAGTAAGGCGATCAACGTCGACCTGGACATCACTGACCAGACAGCGGATCTCGACCGCAACGGAACTCCGCAGCCGATCAAGGTTCGCATTCTGGCGAGCGCGATCGTCTCCGTGGGCGACACCGACATCCTGATCAAGACCGCGGCGAACCGGTTCTTTTCCAAGGATGCGGCGGACCAGGCGAACATTCTCATCGATCTTCTTTCCAGCTCGGCCCGTAGAGCGATCAACCTCCTTACCCACGATCAGCTATTCTCGGCCAAGACCGCTCCTCAGCTCTACTCCGGAGGTCAGACGCCGGCGTTAGGCGCTGGCTCGAGTCAAAGCGGGGCCGTGGTCGCGCCAACCCATCCGGCGGGTATCACGCGCGCCGCAGAGGTAGCGCTTCAGGGAATGGAAGACGACGACGATCCGCTCGCGGTGATCATCC
>PKVB01000060.1 GCA_003131365.1 Gemmatimonadota bacterium
TCGGGGGGTTCCTGATTTTAGCGATTGTCGTGACTGCATATCTCGTCTCGACGCGGCTGCAGGATTTGAGATCGACGGCCGAGCTGGAGAGCATGGTGAGTCGCGAGGCCGCGTTCCTCTACAACAATCTCGTGCTCGTCGGAATCGCCTTCTCGGTGCTGTGGGGGACGCTCTTCCCGATCATCAGCGAAGCCGTGCGCGGCAACAAGATCACCGTCGGGCCGCCCTTCTTCAACACGGTCAACATTCCGCTTGGGCTCTTGTTGTTGCTGTTGACTGGAATCGGGCCGTTGATCGCGTGGCGCCGCGCGTCGGTGGCGAACCTGAAGCGGCAATTCCTGATTCCGGTGACATCCGCGGCGACGATCGGAATTCTCTTCTTCGCGCTCGGCGTCCACAACCTCGCGGCGCTCCTCTCGTATACCTTCGGCGCGCTCGTGGTCGCGACGATCGTCCAGGAGTTCTACAAGGGGGTGAACGCCAGGCATAACATGTACGGCGAGTCACGGTTAATTGCGCTGCCGCGACTGGTCGCGCGAAATCGGCGGCGATACGGCGGGTACATCGTGCACCTCGGTGTGGTCGTGGTGTTCGCGGGATTCGCCGGACTGGCGTTCAAGCGCGAGTTCGATCTGACGCTGAACCCCGGCGACACCAAGGCCGTGACCGATGCGTGGGGACATCGCTGGACTTTCCTGAGCCAGGGGATCTCGCGATACACGATTCTGAATCGCGATGTCACTGCGATCGCGCTCGACGTCACGCGCGACGGGAAGCCCGCCGGCGTCATCACCAGCGAGAAGCGTCAGCACGTCGATTCGCGCGGTGTCCCGACGTTCGAGCCTTCGACTGAAGTCGGAATCATGGGATCGTTCAAGCAGGACGTGTACGTCGTTCTCGCCGGCGTGCGCGGAGCTGATGGCGCCGAGATCCGGGTGACGTTCAATCCTCTCGTGCGGTGGGTCTGGCTCGGAGGTACGCTCATGGCGCTCGGCGGACTCGTGGTGATGTGGCCCGCCGCCGACAGACAGCGCGCGCAGAGCGGCTACGCAGCGGTGCTCAAGCCGCGACCGATTGGCGAGCATGTGCCGGATCTTGTCGGAGCATGATGTGAGCATCTCTCGCCGCCAGTTCGTTCTTGGGATCCCCGCGCTCGGTCTCGCAGCGGCGGCGTTTCCGCGGAAGATCCGCGCGGCGCAGGTGGCCGTGCAGACCTTCAACGGCCCGATGGCGGACGCGAACGATGTCTACCGGCCGGTGACGCTCCCAACCAAGCCCGGCGCGCGAGCGTCGATGACTGATGCCCAGCGCGACGATCTCGAGCACCAGATCCATTGCCAGTGCGGTTGCAACCTCGACGTCTACACATGCCGGACAACCGATTTCTCGTGCAGCGTCTCGCCCGCGATGCACGCCGACGTGATGGGTTTGGTCGCCGGCGGCCACAGCGCGCAGGAGATTCTGAACGCGTTCAGGGCGGCGTACGGAGAGAAGGTTCTAATGGCGCCGCTGAGGCGCGGATTCAATCTGGTCGGCTACACGATGCCCTTCATCGCGCTCGGCACGGGTGCCGTGATCGTAACGGCACTCATCAAGCGTTGGAAATCGCGCGCACCTGCGGTCGCGCCCGTGGATCCACACCACCTCGACGCCACCGCGGGGGAGCTCGCGGAGCTCGATGCGGCGGTGAGGCGCGACGAATGACGGCGCTCTTCATCGGCACCGCGCTCGCGGTTGCGTCGTTGTGCTTCGTGCTGTATCCGCTCTATCGCGCTGATGTGTCCACGGTACCACGCGCATCGTCCGCCGGGAGAAATCGTCAGAGCCGCGCGGTGGAGGCCCTGCGCGAGCTGGAGTTCGATCGGGCGACCGGAAAAATCTCCGACTCCGATTACGAGCCGCTCAAAGCGCGCTACACGTCGCAGGCGCTGGTGGTGATGCGCGCGGGTGGTGCGCCCGTCTGCGAGAAGTGCGGGCCGAGGGCCGAGGCGGATGCCGAGTTCTGTTCCAGTTGCGGGGCGGGGCTGGTCAGGTAAAGCAACTGCAACTGAACGAGAGGGGAGCTGTCAGCTGACAAATGTTGACAGCTGTAAGCTGCAAACTTCGGGACGCCACCAAGTGGCGTGATGGCAAAGGCAGTTGAAGTACTGTCGATTTCGTATCACCCCAATGTCGTTTTTATATCACCCTTGCCCCGACTCACGGGCAAAAAAACGCCGCCATGCGACAATGCTCTTGACGGCTCGGGCCGTCCGCCCCAACTATCCCCCGTTGCCGCATTCACCCCTATTGTGGTAGCGGGGCAGGGAGCGGGGGAAAAGCAGACGCGGTAAAGCTCGCTGGGAAAGGGACTTACCGCGTGTGGGCGCCTGGACCTCAGCGGGCGCGTACAGTTTTCGCACTAGAGAAGCAGCATAGCGCAGACTCTGTTGTATGACCGTCGCCAGGCGGCCGCGTCAGGATCCCGCTGACGAAAGAAGTCCTACGATTCTGATCACGTGCGAGGAAGAGGCTGATGGCGGTTCGCGATTTTGTCGACGGGAAGAATGTGAAGTGGAGAGTGTGGCCAGTCCTGAGCGCGTCGATCCATCCGCGGACGGCGGCCGAGGACTACCTCGGCGACTACGGCGAAGGTTGGCTCTGCTTCGAATCGCCAAACGAGCGCCGGCGCCTCGCCCACTACCCCGACGATTGGGACAAGATCTCCGACAAGGAGCTGTGCAAGCTGTTAAGCAAAGCCGCGATTGTTCCCGTGCGCGGCACCCGGACGCCGCCCAAACCTGGCGAGTCAATCAATCCGTAGCTTCAGAGTACGGTACCACGTGGCCCCGCGACCGTATTGTGAATGCCTGCTAGCGCATCAACCCTCGTCCTATATGCCGTGCGAGGGCCATGACGGTGACCATCGGATTCACCCCGGACGCTGAAGGAAAGAGACTCGCGTCCGCGACGTAAGCCCCGCTCATTCCGAAAACCGCGCCGTGCGGATCGCACACAGCCGAGGCGCGGTCCGTACCGATGCGGGCCGTCCCCATCTGGTGCGCGCTGAACAACGGCAACCGGTTCGGAGATGTCGATGCCGCGGCAATCTCCCGGCAGAACTTGTCGATCGAGCCACCGCCTTCGCGTTCCCAGGCGAGTCGAATCGTGTGCAATGTCAGGATGCGGTCCGCGCCGGCGGCGTGGTGAATGCGCGCCGCTGCCGCCATCCCGTGCCGGAGTAACCGCTTCTCCTCCTTGCCCAGCCGGTAGTCGAAGTAAGGCTGCCCCGTTTTTGTGATGCGCACCTGACCCTCATTCGAGTCGCGCGTGAGCACGATGGATGGCGCCGCGAATCGAGCCTTCTGCATCTCACGCCGGTGCTCGCGCGCGCCCGACCACGGAATTCCCAACGAAATCAATCCCGGATGCGACGGTGCCGCCTCGATGCGGTAACCGTAACCCTCGGAGATATTGGTGAACTCGTCGCACACGATCGTCTGCGGCGGTCCCTTCCAGGCTTCGATCGGCGACTGGTAAAGACCCGTCACCGCCACGGTCGGATGAAGGAAGAGATGCTGGCCCACATGGAGAGACTTGAGTCCCGATCGCATCAGCAGCGCCGGCGTCTCGAGCCCACCCGCGGCGAGCACCACTCGCGGCGCGACAATCGTGAGCGGCCTCGGCTTTCCGTCCGGATCGGCGTAGGTACCCTCGACACCCGTCACTTTCCCGTTGCTCTGCGCGAGCTTCCGCGCTGAGTACGGCGCGATGACCTGCGCCCCGGAGCGAATCGCATCTATAAGGTACGTCGTCGCCGCGCTCTGTTTCCCGCCCACTCTGCACCCGAACGTGCAGTTCCCGCACTGCGCGGGATCGCAGCCGAGCGAGTTGCGCGCGACGACGCTCCAGCTGTAGCCGAGTGATTTCGCGCCACGGCAGATAACGGAGTTGTTTTCGTTTACCTCGCTTTCGTCGGTCGACGCGCCGATGCGTCGCCACACTGCGTCGAGCGACTCGCTGAACGAGTCCGTTTCGAAAAACGCGCAGCCGGAAAGCTCGGCCCACTCGTCGCGGACGTCGTCAGGAGTGCGAAAGCACGATTGCCAGTTGACCGTCGTCCCGCCACCGATGGACGCGCCGGCCAGGAGGGACATGCTCAAGTCGCGGGTTCCCGCCAGCCCGCCCTCGCGAAAGAGCCGGTGCAATCCAGTCAGCTCGTGCTGATCGAAATCGCCGTCGCTCCACGTGCCGCCTGCCTCGACCACGATCACGCTCTGGCCATTCGCGGCGAGCTCCGCCGCCACGACGCTCCCGGCGGCACCGGAGCCGACGATGCACACCTCGCATTCGATCTTCGTGTCGCTTCCGGGGTTCGACACTGGAATGCGCGGCGCGGTGGCCTTTTGATTGAGCTCCGGCTCATAGCCGATCGCGGCGAGGATGGCGTCTGATTCCGGCGTGCCGTTCGCCGCGTACGTGTGCAGCATCACCAGACTCCGCGCCCCCTGGTACGCCGAACGGAGCTGCGGCACCACGCTGCGCGCCAGTCGCTGCAACACGCGCTCGCGCGCGGGCTGCGAAAGCCGCGAGAAAGTCGTCGCACTCGCCGACACACTGGCGATGAAGAGCGGATTCTCCAGCAGCCTCAGAAAGAGCCGAAACGCCTCGCACTTTGCCGGCTCGATTCTGTCGAGTGCCTCGGCTACCCGCGCACTGACTCCGAGGTCGGCGGCGGACATACTGAAGAGAGCCGGGTCTTCGTCGTTGGTAAATGCGAGGGAGGGGACGAACGTGTCGCAGAGGGCGTCGAGTGCAACGGTTTCGCGATGCGTGAGGTTCATCTGGCCACCACCCCCTCGTCACATTTCGTTCGAAATCGATCCCAGACTAACCTAATCGCCTCTGGCCCCCCCGCCGGGGGAGTCGCGCCCCGACGCCCAAGCTCAGCCTTGCGGTAAAGCCCGGCCGCACGAATCTTTGTGCTTCGGCGAGGAGGCCTTTCTGCCCGGGTACGACTTCACAAATAGAGTACGCGGCGCGCTGATCAAGGCGCGAGAGGAAGCGCATCGCCGCCACCACGAGTACGTGGGAACCGAGCATCTCCTCCTCGGCCTGCTCGAGGAAGACGACGCGCTGGTGATGGATGTTCTCGAGAACCTGGGCGTCAAGCACTACGAGATTCAGACCGGCCTCGAGCGCGTCATCCAGAACGGTCAGCCGAGCGCGAGGGACCGCATGCCGGATCTGCCGTACACGCCGAGGGCGAGAGTTGTGCTCGACCAGGCGATCGCGGTGGCGCACGAATTCGGCGACGGGTACGTCGGGACCCAGCATCTTCTGCTTGGCCTCATTCGCGAGCGCCAGGGAATCGCGGCGCAGGCGCTCGTGACGGCCGGATTGACCGAGCCCACATTGCGGCGCGAGATCGTGCGGCTACTTCAGGGCGAGGGCGTAGCCGCGGCGCTGGATATCGATGTCACTGCCCAGCGCGAGGAGACGCAGGTTCCGCTCAGCATCGCGGTCGAAGTACGATACGAGGACGGCACGCTGGCGAAGAAGATTTTTACGACGCCGACCGAAGCGATCGGATTTCTGCGCGAGAAGTCGAAGGAGTAGCTACCGCTCCAGCTCCTTCATTCGCTTCACGGCGATCCTGATCGGAACGAAGGTGGTTGCCAGGCAGACGAGGGTCGCCCCACCAAAGCCAAGCCACATCGCCCACGGATCCGGATCGAGGTTCAACGCGCGCATGGCCGCGAACTGATACACAGGCCGCGCCTCGAGGATGATCACCACGCCAATCAGAACCACCGACGACATCATCAGCACCAGGCCGCCGAACGATGTCGGGATCTGCGCCGCGTTCTCGGTATTGAATTTCGGGAAGAGCGCGCCGAAGCCGAGCGCGAGACCGGCGATTGCGAACGTCATCATGGTGATGGTGAAGATCGACACCGCCATCATGAATCCACTCACCTGGAGCAAGACGTCCGTCGCGAACACGAGGCCGAGCGCGAGTACAAGCAGCGGAAGTGTCCCGACCCAGAACTTGGACCAGAGGAGCTGTCGCATCTCGAGCGGACTCGAGCGAAGGAGCCAGAGCGTGCGTCCCTCGAGACTGATTCCTGGAAAGATGAATCGCGCCGCAATCGAGGCGAGAACGAATCCCGCCAGAATGAGATTCACGAATGGGATCACGTTGGCGAGGAAGAAGGTGACCCCCTCACCTCGTAGTGGCAGGAACTTGATGTTGAACACGTAGACGACGACGAGCACGGTCAACAGGATCAGCTGCGACCATTGAGTCGTG
>PKVB01000033.1 GCA_003131365.1 Gemmatimonadota bacterium
AGCAGGGGAATGCGGAGACGGGTCTTGAGTGCATGCTCCTGATAGCCATCGACCATATCAGTCCAGGCCGCGAGGCTGTTGCCCGCCTTGGGGTCCGAGTTTCCGCCGCTGAAGAGTGAGCCGAGGAAATATTTTTGAATGTCATTGACATCTTTCAGCGCGTCCTGCTCGGCCTGGGTCATCTGCCCGATCTTCTCTTCCAGCGTCATCTTGGCCAGCAGCTCTCGCACTTTCCCATCGAAAGAAGAGAGCGGTCTCGGACCAGCAGGATACCCCATTGCGGTTCTCGTCCCGATACCCAGAGCTTCAAGGATCGTTGGCGCGAACATGGTGGCGCCGGCAGCCAGGGCCGAGGACTCGATGAATTGTCGGCGATTAATCTGCTTCGTCATAAGTTTTTCAACTCCTTATTCAGCGGTCCTTGATCTGGGGCAAGCGAGAGAAGCGACCTCACGAGAGCCTGACTTATTGGATCTCTCCCGTTACCGCAATCCGTACACGACGACCCGGTTGGAGAAAGTCGGCAGGTACACGTGTCCGTTGGCGATCGTCGGAGCGGCGAATTTCGCGTAATTGCCTGCGGCGTCGCGGGGACTCCGTTGATTGTTCCACAGCTCCTTGCTTACGTCATTCGCGTCGAACGCTCTCAGTATCCCGGGGCTTACGGTGTGTTCCGCATCGCCGCTCGATGCGTATGACGCCCACAGAATGCCGGTCCCATCCTGGGAGGTGTTGGACGAAACCGACAAGACCGCCCCGCTTTGCCCGGTCGGTCCCGCCGCGCTGGACACAACCTGGCCCGGTGGGCTCAGCAAGTTGCTGGCGCGGTCGAACGGGATGGCACGCAACGGATCATTCTCGGACCATACGTAGACGAATTCCTTCGAGCTCCCTTTGTAGTAGGCAGCCTGACAATGCATGTTGGCATTGCTGCTCAGCGGAACGACTTGCTGCACCTGGTTTGAAGATGGTAGATAGCCGCCCATGGCATCCTTGTTCAGCAGATAAAGATTCCCGTCCTTACCACCGGTCATGTACAAACCTGAATTGGGAATCAGGAACGCACCCATCCCTCCGTAATCCAGGTCATTGTCGTTGAGAAACTGGTAATTGAAGGGCGTGAAGTAACTCGCCACCCGCAGAGTCGAACCGGTCGGCGTGAGTTTGAGGGCGCTTGAGCCGCGATTGGTCGGGCTCGTCGGATCACCAGCGTCCCCCACAGTGCCGTTGCCCGTTACCACATACAGGTTGCCATCGGCATCCGCGGCCATGCCGGTCCCGCTTTCCCACATGCCCCCCGCGTATCCGTTGGGCGTGTCATTGTAGACAACCCGCTGCTGCGCTGTCGAAGCGTCGTATCCCAGTATCCATCCGTGATACGGGCCCCAATCGCAGTGGGATGAAAAAGTCACGTACACGACGCCGTTGAGCAGCGTCAATCCTTGACGCTGGTTCTGGCGCTGTGCATCGAAAGAGATCACGCCGTTGACGCTTCCGTCGCCATTCCCGGTGGAGCTGGCAGTGATTTGCATCGGGCTGCCGGGGATCTCACTCCCGTCGACGATCTTCACAGCATGCAGGAACTGAACGAACGCGTTGCCGGTGGTACTGCGGGCAACGAAATACATCGTCCCCGTCCCTGCATCGATCACCGGCGTACCGACGATCCCGATGTTGCCGCTGAAGTCCGTGTACGAGCCGCTACACGCCCCCGTCATGTCGACGTGTGTCGGCGGCCGCATGCCCGGGGCCGTGAAGGTCTTTTGCCAGTACAACGTGCCATCGTCTCCGTCCTACGCGTAGAGCGTGTTGTTGACCGTGGCGACGAAGACGACGTTGTGGTCGCTGCCGCCGATGTTGACATGGCTGACGACCAGCGGCTGAGCATACACCTGATCGTCCACGGCCAGCGTGAACACCTCTCCAAATTGCTGAACGTTGACATTGGTGGTGGTCAACGCGGTTTCGTTGTCGTTCCAGCCTGCGCGGGTGTTGTCATTGTGCTGCGTCAGTACTGACACAGACTGCGGATTAGGCGGCGGCTTTGTCCCGGTGGCGGGCGCGGAACTGTCCCTGCAGGTGCCGAGCAACAGAAAAACGAGCGACAGAGGCAGTTTACGTCTTGTCATGAGCGATCCGTGCCGGGTTCATTGTGGAACACAATTGTCTATCGCGTGCAGTGGCGGCACTCGGCTCGCCCAGATGTGCGACGAAGGTCGTGCGCATCGAAAGCGGTTTTGGCCGAGCGGTTGAGTTGTCCAGCAATAGTCCAGCGGCGCGAAGTCATCNNACAAGAAATTATTTGTCAGCCATCGTGAACCAACAATTGTCTCGCAAAATCATAGTCGCGGATCCACTGGCTCGCTTTCCAGAGCAAGTACGCCAAATACGCATTCGTGCACGCGTCGAAGCGGTTCATTCCGCACGAAGCGTTCGAGCGCCTCAATACCAAGCGAAAACTCTCGCAGCGCCAGGGACCGTTTTACTGAAAGGCCTCGCTGACGCAGCCGCTCGAGGTTTTCAGGCAGCGTGTATTCGGGACCGTAAATGATGCGCAGATATTCTCGACCTCGACACTTGATGGCAGGCTGAACAAGGCCGCGTCTGCCGCGTGCGACAAAGGGAAGGGGTTTTACCACCATTCCTTCACCACCACGGCCGGTCAGCTCCTCCCACCAACGAATCGCATCGGCCTGACTAGAAGGATCCGTAACGTCCACGACCATGAACGGCGTCCGGAAAAGAACTTCACTGGCAGCTTGACAGACCTCCGCGAGCGTCTCCATGTGCCAGACATTGTCCTTATCGGTATGAACGGCACCCTGGGTCGCGAGTACATGGAACGGCGCGAGCCTCAGATCATTCACCGATTCGACCGGCCACGCATAACGGCGGTAGGCCTCCTCATATCTGGTAGCCAGAGCCAAGCGCTCCTCATACCGGCCAAGAAGGTCGGCCACCTCCAACCCGCGTTCGGCCGCAGTTTGTAACGCGGTTACTGCATCAGGCAATGCCGAACGAGCCGCCGCGCCTACCGACGCGTACTGCTTTTGAATCAGTTCCTGTGCTTTCGCCGACCAGGGCATCAGCTCGCAGTCGATGATAGCCCAGTCCGTGTCGAGCTTTCCCCAAAACCCACTCCGGCTGAGCGCGTCCCGAAGGATGTCGAGGAGTTCTCGCTCCACGTTTGAATCATCGAAGAACCGACGGCCGGTTCGCGTGTAGACCGCACCGACTTCGCCTGCAAGAACACCGAAACGCTTTTGTGCAGCGGATTCATCCTGGCACACGGCCACGACAGCACGTGAACCCATGTGCTTCTCCTCGCACACTACTTTAGGCACCGCGTTATGACGGAAATACTCGAACGCTTCCTTCGGGTGCTCCAGCAGGCCCTCTTCCTTGGTCGTTTCTGACGGCGACATCGTTGGGGGCAGATAAATCAGCCACTTCGGATTCGTCGCGAACCGACTCATGATTTCCAGCGCTGCGATGCCATTTTCTTCGCGAATCGTGACGTTACCATGCAGCCGCGTCCCGATGATGCGCTTGCCGCGTACATCAGCGAGGTCGAGCACGTCATCAAGTTGCTGCTGTGCGGTCAGAGCAGCTGCGGCAGTTCCTTCTCGCAGGAAGGGTCGAACGGGTTCCGCGTAGGTGCTTTGAGCTGCGACTGAAACGATTTCATTCTCGGGATAACGCAACGCGGTGAGTCGCCCCCCGAATACGCATCCCGTGTCGATGTTGATTGTGCGATTCAACCATTCGGGCTCCGGCACCGGCGTATGGCCGTACACGACCATGGCCTGACCACGATATTCGGTGGCCCAGTTGTACCGGATCGGAAGACCGAACTCGTCCGTTTCACCAGTGGTCTCGCCATACATTGCGAAGTCGCGCACCTTGCCCGAGCCTCTGCCCTGCATCTCCTGCTTCATTCCGGCATGCGCGACCACGAGCTTCCCGTCGTCGAATACGTAGTGGCTGACGAGCGAGTCGATGAAGTCGGGGACCTGAGTGCGGAACTCCGGTGTCTCGCCGTCAAGTTGACGGAGCGAGTCCTGTAGGCCATGCGTGATTTGCACATCGCGACCGCGAAGCTTCCGCATCAGTTTCACGTCGTGATTGCCGGGAACGGCGAACGCCTGCCCAGCTTCTACCATGCGCATCACAATGCGCAGGGAGTCCGCGATGCGCGGACCTCGATCGACGAGGTCTCCGAGAAACACGGCTTTCCGACCGGAGTGGCTCCACACACCTTGCTCGCTACGCGTATAGCCGAGATTGGAAAGGAGCGCCTCCAATTCGTCAGCGCATCCGTGGACGTCACCGATGATATCGAATGGTCCATGGTCAGTTCGTCGATTGTTCCAGAGAGGCTGACGTTCAATGACGGCCGCATCAGCTTCTTCGACCGAACGCAGAACGTAGACGTGACGGAATCCCTCGCGCTGAAGATTGCGCAGGGAGCGACGAAGCTGACTGTTCTGATTCCGGACGACGTGCGGACCAAACGCTCGGTCAGGACGGTGGGCATTCCGGTCCTGACAGACACGTTCGGGGAGGTCGAACACGATTGCGACGGGCAGCACATGATACTTGCGAGCCAGTTCGACTAGTGGCTTGCGAGCTTCGGGCTGGACGTTCGTCGCGTCCACCACGGTGAGCAATCCGCGCTCGAGCCGCTGGGCCGCAATGAAGTGCAGCGTCGCGAACGCGGCATTCGTTGCGCCCTGGTCATTCTCCTCGTTCGAAACCAAGCCCCGGCAAAAGTCCGATGACAAAGTCTCGTACGGCTTAAACCGTAATTTTGCAAAGGTGGACTTTCCTGAACCAGATGCGCCGACGAGCACCACAAGCGCCAGATCCGGTATGGTGATCTTCTTTCCGCTTAGGGTCTCGCTGGTGGTTGTCTCATTCTGCGCTATTCCGGTCACTTTTCACCCGTTCGCGAAAAGATTCCCATCTGCGTTGGAGCGCCGACGACGGGGTCCTCGGGTCCGACAGGAGCGAACCGGACAGAGTATCCGTGACTGGACGAAACGCGCTCCGCCCAATCCTTGAACAGTTCGCGAGTCCACTCGAATCGATGATCCCTGTGGCGGAACTCACCCGCAGGCAGGGACTCCCATTTCACGTTGTNNATTCCGCATTCGGCGTGGTCATGACCACAAGCCCTGGCCGTGCGAACTCGAACAAAACCCGCTCGAAGGCAGCAAGGCGAGGCGCATCGAGATGCTCTACGACTTCGACTACGGCGGCCGCGTCGTAGCCAGTAAGTCTGGCATCACGATACATGAGGGAGCCATGAAGAAGCTGAATTCGCTCGCGCTGCTTTGGTGCCATCCGATCCATGTGTAGCCGATCGTTCGCGGTCTCCAATATCCGATACGACACGTCCATCCCCACGATCTCCGTGAACTGGCGTTCGCCGAGCAAGAGCTTCAGCAAACGGCCCTCACCGCAGCCGAGATCGATGACCCGACTGGCACCACTTCCCTTGAGAACTGCTAGCACCGTGGCGAGACGTTGATCGTTTAGGCTTAGCGGGCGCTCGAGCTGCGCCTCCTCTTTCACATCTGGCTCGCCGTCTGCATCGGACGGTAACGCTTCATCGACGGACGTGAGGCGCTCGATTGCATCGTCTACGAGGCTACGGTAGTGCCGCAGGTATCGGTGCGCGATGGTGTCACGCTCTGGATGCGCGCCGAGCCACCCTTCTCCATGGCGAAGCAGCTTAGCGACTTCGTCATCGCCGACCCAGTAGTGCTTCTGATCATCAAGGACGGGGATCAGAACATACAAATGGGCGAGAAGCTCCGACAGCCGCTTGGTTCCGGAGATCTCCACCGTGAAATACCGGCTAATCACGCTATCGGGCGCTCGCTCGTCGAGTGGATGAGCCGTAACCGCCACATCGTAACCGAGGGGCTCGAACAAACGATGGAGAAATAGTTCGCCGCCCTTGCAGGGAACAACGGCGAGTCGCGCTACGAACGGCAGTGCCAATTCTGCCAGCGCGGGACGTTCTTTGCTGCGACCGGTCATCGCGGTGCCAAACACGTCTGAGATTGCCACACTCAGAAATGAGCTGGCAACGTAGGGCCGGTCATTTACATACTGGTCCAGTGTGCCGCCTTCGCCAGATGGTCCCTGCCGACGCCGAACGAGACCGACAGGATCCACATCCAGTAGCAATGCCACCGTACAAGCGTCCTCCGACGCCTCGGGGTAGAAGACGTGGGCCCGACCAAACGACTCTGCGAATGACTGCACGCGGTTCGGATTCTTGTGGAGCAGGAATCCGAGATCAGTGGCCGGCTGGTGGGTGGTACGGATGGTGAGAAGCATTTCGCATCAGGTGACGGGGACTGCGGTGTTAGCTATGGATAAAACAAACCTGATCCACGTCTCAATCTTAAGGCCCAGTCGACGCTCTTGCATCCCCGTTTAACCAGGGTGTGATGGCGGCGGAACGACACCTCCGCCTCCCGATGTCGGACCTGTTCAGGGGCGGAATCCCTTAGGACTTCGCTTTCTTCGAAGGTTTCGACTTGCCAGAACTGTTGAGGGCGACCGCTTGGCGAACGAGCGCCTTGAAGGCGGACTCGTCAACATCTTCTCCTTCGTGGATGTCGATCGCGCGGCGTNNTCAGAGACGCGCCCTTGGCGAAGGTAAGCTTCACGACAATCTTGTAGGATTCGCCAGTGCAGATGATGCCGTCGTGCGACCAAATCGGAGTGCCCATCCACTTCCACTCCTCGACGACGTCCGGGTCTGCTTCCTTGATGAGCTTGCGCATTCTGCTGACGGTTTCCCCGCGCCAGTCTCCGAGTTTGGCGATTCTTTTCGAGATGAGCTCCGATGCCGACTGGCCTTGGCTCGCGCCCGACTTTTTCATGTTCTCATCCTAGAAGTTGCAGACATATTTCATTTGCAAGACAGTGGAGGATAGTCATGTAAGACTTCAGGACTCAGACAAGTCACGCTCAGCAACCCGCGCACGATTGAACCGGAGATTATAAGCAAAACGGGCACTCCCTTTCGAAAGTGCCCGTTTTCATAAGTCGATGCAACTACGAGTCTTATTACAGCTCCCGAGGAGGGACTCGAACCCCCGACCCGCTGATTAACAGTCAGCNNTAGTTAAAATTTGCTCCGACGCCGTGACTCGAACACGGGACCCGGTGATTAACAGTCACCTGCTCTACCACCTGAGCTACTCGGGATTAGCTACGCAAGCTAGCAACCCGGAGCGCTCGAATCAACCGATCCACGCGAGTGCTCGCTGAGTAATCCTGCCGTAACCAGCATCCGCTAACTTGCATCCATGCGATCAAAACGAAACGGCACCCAGCGTCAGACCGCGCTCGTCACCGGCGGCTCCGGCGGCATCGGACTGGAGATCGCCAAGGTTCTCGCCCGCAAGGGATTCGATCTCGTGCTCGTGGCGCGCAAGCGCGACACACTCGAGGCGGCAGCCGGCCAGCTCGAGGGAAAATACGGAGCCAGGGTCCAGGTCTTCGCCGCCGATCTGCGGCGCCCCGATGCTCCGCAAGCGATCTTCGACTTTCTGCACAACGAGAACATTCCCATCGAAGTGCTTGTCAACAACGCCGGCTTCGGACTCGGAGGCGAGTTCGCCGACACGGAGATCCGGCGGGAGCTGGATATGATTCAGGTGAACATCGCGGCCCTGACACATCTCACCAAACTCTTCCTGCCGTCGATGCTCAAGCGCAAGTCGGGTCGCGTGCTCAACGTTGCGTCCACCGCCGCGTTTCAGCCGGGACCGTTGATGGCTGTTTACTACGCCACGAAAGCGTATGTGCTCAGCTTCTCGGAGGCGCTCGCCGAAGAGCTGCGCCACAGCGGCGTCACCGTCACCGCGTTGTGTCCGGGGCCAACGGCCACCCACTTCGCGGCATCGGCCCTGATGACGAAATCGCGGCTGTTCGCGGCTTTTGGAATGGCGGACGCGTCCGTAGTCGCGGAGTTTGGGGTCGCGGCGATGATGCACGGACGGCGCGTCGCCATCCCGGGCATCAAGAACAAGATCATCGCTCAAGCCAGCCGATTCTCGCCGCGTACGGTCACGGCTAGGGTGTCGCGCATGATACAGGAATCCAACTAGCGAATTCTCGCCGGTGTTCCTGGCCTGGTCAAAGAGCCAGCTGGCGCGACATAGGTTCTGCGTCGGCTCGCGCGGAGCCAATCCCGCCTGAGATATCCGCGCTCTCGACGCGTCGCTCCAGGAGCGGCGCCAACCAACGTCCGGTGTGCGAGTCTTCCACCTTCGCCACATCTTCCGGGCGACCCATCGCGACGACTTTGCCCCCCGCGATACCGCCTTCCGGGCCAAGATCGATGATCCAGTCGGCGAGCTTTATCACGTCGAGGTTGTGCTCGA
>PKVB01000115.1 GCA_003131365.1 Gemmatimonadota bacterium
CCACGTCCGCCGCGGCGATGAAATCACGAGCGTCGGATTCCCGGCGATCTGCAAGCCGGTCGCCGAGGATGCTTCCGTTGGAATCGAGCAGCGGTCGGTCGTAAGGACCATGCGCGGCCTCTCGGCAAGGATCGAAGCGATGTTCGAGGGCTGGGACGAGGTGCTGGTTCAGCGCTTCATTCCGGGTCGCGAGGTGAACGTCGGCATCGTCGGCGACGAAGTCATGCCGATCGCGGAGATCGATTTCGCCCAGATGCCGCGCGGGATGTGGCACATCGTCTCCTATCGGTCCAAGTGGGAGACCGGGAGCGATGAAGATCTTGGCGCGAAGCCGAATTGTCCCGCCGATCTTTCCGAAGATCTTGCCAATGAACTCATCGCCATCGCCCGCACCGCCTGGAGCGTGGTCGGTGGAGAGGGATACGGCCGCTGCGATTTCCGCATCGACCAGTCGGGTCGCCCGTGGCTGCTCGAGGTGAACGCTAATCCGGACATTTCGCCGACCGCTGGACTGGCGCGCATGGCTGGCGTCGCGACCATCGGCTATTCCGACTTGATCCGGCGCATCTGCGATCACGCGCTGGCGAAGCGCGGAGAGAACTACACGGAGCGCTGGGCGAAAACACTCAGGCTGTCCGGACTAGGTTGAGCGTGATGTTGCTTGAACGGTTGCAGGAATCTGGCATCGAGTCGTTCGGCGCCGGAGTTTCGCCCCGATCCGAGGATGTTCGGATCATCTACAACGCCCCTATTGGGGCCGGAGTGATGCACGCATGAGCGATTGGCAACAGATCATCAAGGATCAGAGCATTGCAAGTCTCGAGAAGCTGGCGGACAAGTTCGGGCACGACGTTATCGACGTCGAGGCGCTGAAGCCGGCTTTCGACAACTTCCAGATGCGAGTCACTCCTGCTGCTCTCGAGCAGATCAAGGAAGTGGGCGATCCGATGTGGAATCAATACGTGCCGACGGTCGAAGAGCTCGACGTGGTAGACGGCGTGATTGATTCACTCGATGAGGACGGCGACTCGCCCGTGCCGAACATTACTCACCGATATCCGGATCGTGCGCTGTTTCTCGTGAGCCCGATTTGCGCGACCTACTGCCGCTTCTGCACGCGGCGCCGCAAGGTCGGCGATCCCGAGAAGATTCCGCTCAACCAGTACGATTCCGCGTTCAAGTATCTCCGCGAGCACACGGAGATCCGCGACGTCATCATGAGCGGCGGCGACCCGATGATGTTGAGCGATCGGAGGCTGGAGTACCTTTTCCAGCAACTGCGCGCGATTCCACACATCGAGATCATCCGCATCGGGAGCCGCATCACCTCGCACCTGCCGGAGCGGATCACGCCGGAATTCTGCGAGATGGTGCAGAAGTACCACCCGGTCTTCATGAACACGCACTTCAATCACCCGAGCGAGCTGACACCGGCCGCCGTCGCCGCGCTGGATCGCCTGTCGAGAGCCGGCGTATCGCTTGGCTGCCAGACCGTGCTCCTCAAAGGCGTGAACGACGACCCCAAAGTGATGATGAAGCTGATGCACGAGCTGCTCAAGGCGCGCGTGCGGCCCTACTACCTATATATGGCGGACCAGGTGGCAGGCGGCGAGCACTTCCGCACGACGGTGCAGAAGGGTCTCGAGATCATGCAGGCCCTGCGTGGATGGACATCTGGCCTCGCTGTTCCGCAATTTGTCATCGACTCCCCGGGCGGCGGCGGCAAGGTGCCACTCCTGCCCGAGTATCTGGAGTCAATCACCGACGACGAAGTGATTTTCAAGAATTACGAGGGCAAGCGGCAGGTCTACAAGCAGCCGCACACCGTGCCCGCCGTTCCGGCCGAGCTCGAGCCGGCGGCCGAAGTCGGTGTCGTGCCGATCAGCAGGAAGAAATCCGCGGCGCCGAGGCGAACAAAGCGCCGGCGCGCGGCGGGCGAATAGGCCCACCCCACAAAAAGGCCGCCTCGCTGCATCGAGGCGGCCTTTTTGTGCGGCTGGTCGGATCACATTCGGAAGTTCGCCATATTGTTGCTGTGCCGGAACCATTATTGATGCAATCCCTCTCTGTTCGACCACGAGGATTTATGTTGAGAAGTTTTGCAGTCGCATCGGCCGCCATTGTTGCCTTCGCTTCCGCCGCGAGCCCGCAGAGCAAGCCACCCGATGATTGGTCCGCGGTAACAAGCGCCATCGGTCGACCGGGCGTGGTTCAATCCGATGGCGCGATGAAGTACGGTTTCCCACGCAGCGATCTAAAGGTGACTGTCAATGGCGTGAGAGTCAGACCGGCTTTGGCGCTTGGGTCATGGGTGGCATTCAAGCGAACGGCCACAAACGAGGCGATGGTGATGGGCGATCTCGTTCTCATCGAGACGGAAGTCTCGGCCGTAATCGACGCATTACAGCAGAAAGGCGTTCAGCAAACCGCGGTGCACAACCACCTCCTTCGCGAATCGCCTCGGGTCCTGTACGTTCACATTTCGGCGCACGGCGACGCTGCCAGGATCGCGGCGGCGATTCGAGCCGCGCTCGACCTCACGAAAACTCCCGCGCCTTCGCCGCCCGAGCGTGCGCCGGCGCTAGAGCTCGACACTGCACTGATCCATCGGACACTCGGGTACGGTGGAAAAGTGAACGGCGGTGTCTATCAGGTCAGCGTCCCGCGCCGCGAGCCAATTACAATGGATGGCGAGGTCGTCCCTCCATCGATGGGTGTCTCGACCGCGATCAATTTTCAGCCGACCGGACGTGGCTGGGCGGCGATCACCGGCGACTTCGTGATGCTTTCGAGTGAAGTGAACCGCATCATTCCCATCCTTCGCGCCGGCCAGATTGATGTTACCGCGCTTCACTCTCACATGGTTGGAGAAGAGCCGCGACTCTATTTCATGCACTTCTGGGCGGACAACGACGCCGGCAAACTGGCGGCTACTCTTCGACGCGCGATTGACGAAATGAAATAAAAAAGGCCACCAGTTATGGTGGCCTTTTTCTTCTGACGAAGTGTGGCTTAGTCCCCTTCCTCTTCTTCGAAAGTGAGACCATCCGCCTCGCGAACGCGGTCGAGCATGGCGTTGACCGGAACTGCGATACCCCGGTCGTTCAGCGCGGATTCGTTGCTGGATCCCCGCTGGAACCAACTCCCCACTCCAGGCGTTGCTTCTGTAGCGCTCGCACCAGCCGCCTCTTCGTCAGGGGCGGTATCCGAACCATACACGTCCATTCGACCTCCACGAGTTCACTGTCCTTTGCAACCATGCCTGCGATTACCCCAAAACAGGAGTTTCGAGCCGTTGCAAGAAGCTACAACTTGGACCCAAACCCTCCAATAGTAAGACGATATCCGAGGCCGAACTGGTACAACCGGAACCGCTGCTAGCGGACTGTATTCGGGTCGATTCCCCTAGTAGCGAAAATCCGGCCAACAGCCTCGCCAATCTTGTTATTGGGGGTGCTGGCGCCAGCAGTCACACCCANNGCGAAAGCCAGTCCGAAGATTCGACGTCTTCCTTCGCGCCGAGGGGGCGGTGGCGGATGGTGCCGGAAGCCGGATCGATGTCATCGGCATCCTCGACGTGGTAGGTGCGCACAGTTTCAGAGCACAGAGCCGCCAGTGACATCGTGTTGCTGGAGTTGTATCCGCCGATCACAACCATCACGTCGAGGGGTTCGCGCAACAGCTCAACTACGGCATCCTGACGCTCCTGGGTCGCGCTGCAGATCGTGTCGAAGGTCCGGAAATTCTCCTTCGCGTAATCGCTTCCCCGAGCACTCGCCATAGAGCGTCCCACCAGCTCTCCAATGGCGAGGGACTCGCGGGCGAGCATCGTGGTCTGATTGGCGACGCCGATGCGCCGGAGATCGCGCTCGGGATCGAAGTTGGGGGAGGTCGCGTGCGCAAAGCGTTCGACCAGGGCCGAGGCGCTCAGGCGCTCTTCAATGAAATCACACACCAGGCCCGCCTCGTCGATATTGCGAACGATGAGGTACTGGCCGCCCTCATACTTCTCC
>PKVB01000209.1 GCA_003131365.1 Gemmatimonadota bacterium
ACCAGCACTTCATGCTGGTGCCGACGCTTTCGGTGGCCGAGAATCTCGTGCTGGGAGCCGAGCCGACGACGCGTGGGATCGTTCTCGACTACAAGCATGCCGCCGATGATGTGCGCAAGCTCTCGAACGAGACCGGGCTCGTCATCGCGCCGGAGAGACTCATCTCCGACTTGTCAGTCGGTGAGGCACAGCGAGTCGAGATTCTGAAGGTGCTGTTCCGCGGCGCCAGAATTCTCGTTCTTGACGAGCCCACGGCGGTCCTGTCCCCGCCCGAGGTGCGTGAGCTATGGACTGTGCTCCGCCGCCTGCGCGACAAGGGCGACACGATCGTGCTCATCACCCACAGGCTCGATGAAGTCGTCGAGATTTCGAACTCAATCACCGTGATGCGCGCGGGCCAGACGGTGGCGCGCGTCAACACGTCGGAAACGACGCCGGCGGAAATCGCCCGACTCATGGTCGGCCGCGAAGTTTCGCTCTCCGCGGGAAAGCGAGTGCAGCCAAGCGGTCGTCCCACCGGACCGCAGCCTGATAAAGGCCTCGAAGCGCGGAACCTCATCGTCGTGGGATCGCGCGGCATCCGCGTCATCGACGGCGTCAGCTTCAGCGTGAGGCCAGGCGAGATACTCGGCATCGCCGGCGTCGAGGGTAACGGGCAGACCGAGCTGATTGAAGCGCTCGCCGGCTTGAGACCGGTTTTCGCCGGCGAGATTCTGATCGATGGTGCCGACATCACGCGCCGCAGCGTCGCGCAGCGCCACGATGCCGGGCTCTCGCACATTCCCGAGGACAGGCAACGGCGCGGACTCATTCTCGAGTACACCGTCGCCAACAATCTGATTCTCGGCGTGCAGAAACATTTCTCGAGTCGCGGCATCATCGACAGCACGCGCGTGATGGAGAACGCGATGCAGGAGATCTCGTCGTTCGACATCAGGCCTCCCAATCCCGTTCTCACCGCGCGCTCTCTGTCGGGTGGCAACCAGCAGAAGGTCGTCGTCGCCCGGGAAATGGGACGTGAGTTTTCCGTTTTGCTGGCGTCCCAGCCTACACGCGGTGTTGATGTCGGCGCGATCGAGTTCATTCACCAGCAGTTGCTCGACGCGCGCGCCCAGGGAAAAGCGATCCTTCTCGTCAGCGCGGAGCTCAACGAAGTGCTCGCGCTGTCCGATCAAGTCGCCGTGATGTACCGCGGCAAGTTCGCCGTAGTGATGCCCGCCGCCGAGGCCAGCGAAGAAGTGCTCGGCGAGTACATGATCGGCACCAAGAAAGGCAACGCCGCGTGAGCGCCTCGCCGCTAACGGAAGCCAAAGGCGTTCAGTCGACGTTTACCACGGCACCGTGGCGGGAGCGCGCCGAGGAAGCGCTTATTCCGCCGCTGGTCGCGCTGCTCGTCGCGCTCATCTGCGGCGATTTACTGATTCTGAGCTACGGCCAGTCGCCGGCGGCGGTCTATCGCATGCTGCTGGAGGGAACGTGGGGTAACGCTTACGGATTCGGGCAGGTTCTGTACAAGGCGACGACTCTCGCATTCACGGGCCTGGCGGTTTCGTTCGGCCTGCGCGCTGGCCTGTTCAACATCGGGGGAGAGAGTCAGCTCGCGGCGGGTNNGGCCGCGCTGACCGGGCTTGTACTTCCGGGGGGAACTCCGCTTGCCCTCGCGCTTCTCGTTTGCATGATCGCTGCCGGGCTCGCCGGCGGAGTCGTTGGCGCGGTTCCAGCCTATCTCAAGACCAGATTCGGCGCGCACGAAGTCATCGTCACGATCATGCTCAACTTCATCGTGCTGGCGCTCCTCAACTGGTTCATCGCCGGGCATCTTCATGTTCCGGAGACTCTGCACACTCCAGAGATCCACGCCGGCGTTCTCCCGAGGCTCGCTGACATCGATTCGCGCTTCCACGGATCAGCGGCAAATCTGGCTCTGATCGTTGCCGTGCTGGTGGCCATCGCTGTGTGGTTCTATCTCTTTCGCGCGCGCGGCGGATACGAGCTTCGAGCGGTCGGGCTCCAGCCGCAGGCGGCGGAGTACGGCGGCATCAACGTCAATCGGGTTTGGATGCGCGCGCTCACATTTTCCGGCGTCATCGCGGGGATGGGCGGAATCAACTACGTCCTCGGCTACAAGCACTATTACGAGGACGGCTTCGCCAGCGGGGCGGGATTCCTGGGAATCGCGGTCGCGCTCGTTGGACGCAATCATCCATTCGGGGTCATCATCGCCGCATTTTTCTTCGCGACCCTCTCGCAGGGTGGCCTGGCGATTCACGCATTCGTGCCGAAGCAGATGATGGACGTCCTCCAGGGCGTCGTCATCATCGCGGTGGCTACAGCCGTGCCTGAAGTGCGACGACTTTTGCGCGGCGCCAGCGGCCGGAGCGACGCGTGAATCCGATTTCGTTCGTGACCCAGATGATCCGGATCGCCATTCCGTATCTCTTTGCCGCGAGCGGTGGAGTCGTCGCGGAGCGCGCCGGCATCGTGAGCCTCACGCTCGAAGGGTTTATGCTGAGCGGCGCCTTCGCCGCGGTGCTCGGCACCAACTACTCGGGAAGCCCATGGGTCGGCGTACTCTCGGGCGTTTTGGGCGGATTGATTTTCGCGCTCATTCACGCCGTCGCCACGATCCGTTATCGCGCCGATCAGGTCGTCGTTGGCGTCGCGATCAATCTGCTCGCGATCGGCGTCACGCGATTTTTCCTCAAGCTGTTCTTTGCCAGCTCCTCCAATTCACCGCGCGTTGCCGGCTTCGGCGGAAACATCAACATGGCGGGATTCGACAATCCGCTGCTCTGGCTCGGGATCATCGTCGCACCTGTCATGGCATTCGTGATCTACAAGACGCCGTTCGGCTTGCGCGTCCGCGCGGTGGGCGAGCATCCCGACGCGGCCGAGAGCGTCGGAGTGAGCGTGAAGCGCGTGCGATACGCCGCGGTGGCGTTATCGGGAATGCTGGCGGCGCTGGGTGGCGTTTATCTCGCGCTCGATCAGCATCAGTTCACCGACCAAATGACCGCGGGCCGCGGATTCATCGCGATCTCGGCGGTGATCTTCGGACGATGGGATCCCATCCGCGCCGCGCTGGCGTGTCTGTTGTTCGCGGCCGCCGAGACGCTACAGATACAATTGCAGGGGAGTCACGCGATTCCCTCGCAGTTCATCGAGATGATTCCATACGCGCTCGTGATCATCGCGCTCGCCGGCGTGGTTGGCAGGGCGGTTCCTCCCGCCGCGCTGGGCAGGGTGGAGGACTAGTTGTCGCCTCTGCGCGGGAAGGCGTCGGCGGTGAGCGGGCGGGTGTCGAAGGTCGCGAGCGGCAAGTTGTTCGTGCTGATCATCACGAACTTCGTGGACATGGTGGGATTGCTGATGATCATCCCGCTCATGCCCTTCTACGCCCGCGAGATGGGAGGCGGCGGGTTCGAAGTCGCGATTCTCATGAGCGCGTTCACCGCGGCGCAGCTCCTCAGTGCTCCCGTCTGGGGAAGATTCTCCGATCGGTACGGCAGACGGCCGGCTCTGCTCGTCGGACTCACCGCTGCGTGCTTCGCGTACGTCGTTTTCGCGTACGCGACGTCGATCTGGCTGCTGTTGCTTTCGCGCGTCGTTCAGGGTGCAGGTGGGGGGACGGTCGGCGTCATTCAGGCTTACGTCGCTGATTCCGTCGAGCCCGACAATCGCGCCAAGGCGCTCGGCTGGCTTTCCGCCGCGACGAACGTCGGTGTCGCGATCGGACCGGCGTTGGGAGGGGTAGCGCTGAAGTTTGGTCGGAGCGGACCCGGTCTCGCGGCTGCCAGCTTGTGTCTGGTGAATATTTTCTTCGCCTGGAAATTCCTGCGCGAATCGCGCGACATGACAGAAGCGCACGAGAAGAAGCCACGCGCCCCGCGCACCGTCATTGCGCACGTGATCACGCACCCGGGCGAGCCCGCCCCGCGACTGATCTGGATTTACGCGATTGCTATGGGCGCGTTCTCGGGATTGATGGCGATCCTCGCACTTTTTCTCGCCGACAGATTCGGTGTGAGCAAGGACAAGATCTGGATCTTCTATACGTATGTCGGCGTGATCTCGGTGATCACGCGCGCCGGCATTCTGGGACGGATGGTGGATCGTTACGGGGAAGCACAGCTCTCTCGAATCGGTCTCGCCCTTCTCGCGACGGGGTTGGCGACGCTTCCTCTCGCGCGCGGCTATTTCGGGCTGGCGATCGCCGTGGCGCTGATTCCACTTGGCACCGCGTTCACGTTTCCGTGCGTGACCTCGATGTTGTCGCGAGTGATCTCGAGCAGAGAGCGCGGACTATACATGGGAGTGCAGCAGACGTTCGGCGGATTGTCGCGGGTGATCATTCCGTTGTGGGCGGGGTTTTCCTACGATCACTTCGGGAAGACTGTCCCGCTGTTCACATCAGCCGCGCTGGTTTTCGCAACGATTATGCTGGGCCTTGGGATCGACGACGGAAGGAAGGCGGCAGTACCGATCACGTCTCCCTGACCTTGCGAGTGGTGTCAAGAGGCACAGCACCTTGGCGTGCACCCTTCCCCGTCCGGGGGAGTACACGCCAAGGCCAACAACCATTATTGAGCGCCGTCGCTCTGGGCAAAGGTCAGAGTGTAGCCAGCAATGCGCGCGCCGTGCAGCTTGCCCGCTTCGATGTCACTACGGTAGTGAATGCCTCCGTACAGCCTGGATATGCCCGCTTCGTCGCGCATCGAGGCAAAGCTCGCGGCCCCGCTGGGAAACAGGTAGGACAGGATCGACGCGGCGGCTGACGAAAAAGTCGAATGGCCAGAGGTATATGACGGGAAATTTGGAAGTCCGATCTCGGTCTTGATGGTCGGATCCAGCTGCGAAGGACGGGGATTGAAGTAGTGGAACTTGGCCTCCCAACACCCGACTCCCGCATCGTGCATAGCCATGTTCAGCAGGGCGAAAACCCGCGCCGCCCGCACTTCGCTGAATTTCGAGTCCCGCACGTACTCGAGTGCAACATCGTTCCAGTGTCCCGGCGGAGAATACGTTCCGGCGCCGTCGTTCCACTTCTGAGCGATCGCGAGTTGTGCGCTCGTGAGGTGCTCGACTGTTCGCTTGACTTCGGCCGTCTCGTCTTTCATCTGCTGCGAGGTGGTCGACGGCGGCGGTGGCGGACGCTCGGCGACGATATCCGCTGGCGTCATGTTCCACGCGCGCACCTGACCGAACACTGGAAGCATGGGTGGGCGGGCGGGAATGTCCTGGCTTATCCATGCGATCTCTCCGCGCGCCGTGGCGGAGTCGGCGAGCGCCTTCCATAGCACGGGGGATCCGCCGGCGGTGCGCATACCGTCAGCCGCGGCGCGAGCGAGAAAGACGGCCGCCACGGATTTCCCGAGCGCCAGCCCGGCCGCCAAGTCGCTGGCAGTCGCCTTGCCGGACCAGAGCGCGGCGTTGCGCTGTTCCGCCGCTTTCACCGTGACTTCTTCCACCGCCGCCGGGAACAGTGATTTCAGCATCTCGACCGTGACGCCCGATATAACCGCTTCTTCCGAGGGATACGACGGCAAGTCAGTCACCGGCATTAGCGCGGAGACCGTGTTGTCGTTTCTCGCGGGCGACAGACGGTTGTATTGAAACTTCCAGTACCACGCGGACTTCAGCGCGTCGTACTGCGCGGCGCTCACGTAGCTATAGGCACGGGCCGCGTATACGGGGTTGGCAAAGGGGAAAGCCGGATCGCCGAACGGATTCTCGGCGTCTGGGACGGGATACCCGCCCTCGTCCTTCGGCGCGGGAGGAAGATTGTAGCGCGCGACCAGCTCTCGGAGGATCTGGTTCCAGCGCATCACGCCGCCACCGCTCCAGTACGCAATCGCCTGCCGCTGTGCGTCGGTAAGATTCGCCTGGCTCGCCTTGATGGCATCCAGCTCCGCCGTGTACGCCGCGGACGCTACCGGCGTCGGAGCGGCAACGGCGATTTGACTCGGGCCGGTCAGGAGGATCATGCGCCACGACCCCGCCGTCGGCTCCAGACTGGATGGCTCGAGCGGCGGAAGCACTTCGAACGGTCCTACGGACTTGTCACAGCCGCCGGCGGCAAGTGCGGCCGCCACCGAAATGGCCGCCAGTAGAACGGGCCGCCGATTGGACATTTTCGGCCAACCGCCACTGCGACTATAGATGGAGCGCATAGAACAATCCTGATGTGAAGGTCGTGGACTGCCCGACATTTCGGCCGCTCAGGACGTGAGCAGCGCCGAGGTTGATCGAAAGGTTTCCTGGCAATGCATACATCACCCCGCCATCCAGCTTCACGAAGTCCATACGATTCGAGACGAATGGCATGTCCTGGCGACGGATGTCACCGCCGCCGAGGGTGCGCTGTTGGACCAGGGACACTGGGATGCGCCAATTCCCACGGTCGATACCCGCGGTGAGCGTGTAATCGAGCACATTCGGCATCACGACCTGATTGGTCAGGTACAACTGACCGTCAGTGTAATACGAGTTCCGATTGAGCCTCACGTTGGCGCACCACATATAGGCGGCGGAGGCGTTGGCGAACCAGGTAGAGTTGGAGTGAAACTTCATCGTGACATGGCCGGTCGCGCGACGGCCCGCGGTCCCAATGGACAGCGGGTAGAAGTCCGGGGTGTAGTTGCTCGTCGGAATTGCCCCGGTGGCGGCGGCCAAAACGCTGAACATGCCGTACCTGCCGGGACCGGTGCTGAGAAGCTTGAACTTCGCGGCGAGCATCAGATCCTGAAGACCGCTCAAGTCGTGCAGCACTCCCTGGCTGGCATGGGTCCGGATGTAGGGCAGGCTCGCCATGAGGCCGAGCCTGTCGGTGACGGCGTATCCCCCGACCCAGGTAACGCTTTGCGTCGTCAGCGTGCCGATGTTCCCGTTCGTCCGCTTCAAGGTGCCTTCCCAATAATGATCCCAACTGTCGTGGGCGTAGAGAACGCCCGCGCTCAGCGTTCGCTTCGGCATCATGATTCCGTCGTCGATCGTCTGAGCGCGCGCGGACGAGGCGCAGACCGCGACAAGAATCAACCATCGCATTGCTCTTTTGGGCATCATGGCTGGACGGCATGAGGTTGAGATCGGCAGGACCCGATCAGGAGTCGCTGCAGACGGCCGCCGCCTGCTGGCGGCCACAGAGTGCGCCAATGTAGTAGTGGGGTTTTCCTTGCGCAATGATGAACAAACAGCCATACTCCCCTTTCGCTTCGACAGGAGAGACAGGAATTGCCACAAACTGTAGATGTCATGCAGGGCACGCTGGATCTGCTGATCCTAAAGGCGCTGGCGCTGGAACCCGTGCATGGCTGGGGGATCAGCGATCGCATTCACCAAATGTCGCGGGGCGCTTTCCGGATCGGGCAGGGATCTCTGTATCCCGCCCTCCATCGACTCGAGAATCGTGGTTGGTTGAACTCCTACTGGAGAACGACCACGAACAATCGGATCGCGAGGATCTATGAGCTTACGACCGCGGGAAGGGGAGCGGTCGACAAGGAGATCGCGGATTGGCGATTCTACACCAGCGCAATCGACATGGTAATCGACGCGCTGTAGGAACTACACGGCCTTTCCGCCCGTCAGGTTATTTCGCGAAGTTTTTGCCAAGAGTCGCCAGGATCTTCTTCTGATTCTTGATAATCGCCTGCTGGTTCCGAATTATGTTGCGTTGATTGCGGATTATCGCCGCGTGCTGGCGCTGGTTCCGGAGTATTCTCTTTTCATTCGCGATGATCCTCACTTGGTTCCTGAGCGTCGCCCCTGCCATGTCTTGTCCCCTTTGTAGGTTCCGAAGTCAGGTATTATGCAGCCCACGCACAGTCTTTTCCACTTCCTGGATGTGCCCGGGAATCTTGACCTTTGGAAAGATGCGCGCGACCCGCCCTTTACGATCGACGATCACCGTGGTGCGCTCGAAGCCCATGTACTTGCGCCCATACATGGATTTCTCCTTCCAGATGCCGAAGTTGTCAGCGAGCTCGTGCTTCTCGTCTGCCAGGAGCAGGTAGGGAAGCTGGAACTTCTTCTTGAATTTCCGGTGCGACTCGAGGCTGTCCGGGCTCACTCCGATTACCACCGCATCGATCTTCCCGAATCGTGGAAAGGCGTCGCGAAAATCGCACGCCTCCTGTGTGCAGCCGGTCGTGTTGTCCTTGGGATAGAAGAAGAGGACGACATTCTTTCCCGCCAGGGAATCGCGGGTTACGGTGGTTCCGTCGTCCGCCTCGAGCGAGAACTTTGGTAGCTGATCGCCTTCACCGATCATTCATACTCTCCGTTCTGTAGTCCGTCAGAGTTCGTTGGTGGTCGCTCAGCGGCGGCTCGCGGGTCGCACCCAGCGCGAAGACCGTAGCACTGAATCAATCGCTATGGCTGGACGCCAGCCGAATCGATGACGATTGTCCCCGCGTTCGCCTGAACCGGATAGGATTCCCGCACGGGCCCCACGAACCAGACCCGGACCCACTGCCCCGAGCGGATCGCGGTGAAGTCGGCGGTTACCGATGCCGGAGCTCCTATCACCGTCGTGGCCTCCGTGATACGCACGACCGCTTTCGCGGAGCCGGCGGTATCTTCCGGCCGCGCCTCGATGCGCACAGTGCCGATGCCGTTTCCCGACTGCACGCTCGTAACTCTGCCAGCGATCGACGCCGGTGCGTCCGGGATTTTCGGTGCGGACGCTCGGCATGCCGCGGCAATGGCGATCAGCAACAGCGATTTCCTGAGCATTCGCGCTCCTTGGTTGCAGCGTAAGTGGTGGATTTCGATCAGCAGGATTCGACCTGATGCAGTGCTGCATCCAGCTGGGCGAGCCGCATCGTGAAGATAGCGAACCGGCTCTGCTACTGCTGCGTGGGCGGAGTGAACTCGGGAATGTTCTTGTGATAGAACGCCAGCTGCTGCTGGTAGTCCGCGTTGGTCGGATCGAGCGCGGCTGCCAGCACGATGTCCCGGAACGCCTGCGAGAAGTAGGTCGCCCTGGTTTCGCTGGAGGCCTGGCTCCCGAGCTCGTATTCTACGCGTGCGCGTTCGTTCAGAGCATCGCTTTGCTGTGGCGACTGTGACGGCGCGGCGGTCGACTGATATCATGGGCTCGAATGTTTCGGGAATTGTGGGACGCCGGAGCCGGAGACGCGACCAGACTCAGGTCAGAGCCACCCAAGCATGATCATAGATGCTACTCGTCGGATTGCAGGCTAATTCCCAAATGGTCAAGCATTCGGTCCTCGACTTCGATCCGAAGCGCGGCATCGGTTAAGACGCCAAGCGCCTCCAGCAATCTTGACTTCGAGATTGTTCGAATCTGCTGGGGCATGATGATGCTATCCAGGTCGTTGCCTGCGGTGTTCGCTGGAAGACGCACCTCAAAAGGGAAAATCTTGCGCTGCTTTCCGGCTTCCTTTGTCAGCGGAAGGACGGTTACGACATCAAACGCGCGGTTGAATCCATCGTTCGAAACGACAAGAACAGGGCGACTATCTCCGCCCTGTTCGCGCCCGACGGCTGGATTCAGATCTGCCGCGAATAACTCCCATTGATGAACGGCACCTAAATGTGCCATTCAGCGTAGAACGAGTTCAAAGACCATCGGCTTCAGTCGCCGCGAAATCTCGCGTTATGGAATTCATTCTAGCCATGAACTCCTCATCCTGTGCCGCTTCTTCATACGCGAGATACAAAAGTTCGCGCTTCGCCCGAAGGAGTTTCTCTTCAACGGCGGATTCAACAAACGCGCTCAAATTCTCAGCTGCGCCTGATTGAACGATCTCCTTAGCGGCTGCCAGTACGTCTGCTCGCAAAGACAGAGAAGTTCTCTCGCGCGGTGACTGATCTTTCCGTCTTCGACGCAAAACTGGAATGAGCACCGCTTGCGGAGACATCCTAACTCCAATGAGATTGGGTTTACTTAGTATGACGATTAGTATTACACTTCGCAATATTTATTGGCTGCAGGGGGCTTTGTGGCCTCCAAGCTAGCCTTAATCCGGGATGGTCTCCCGAAAAGCACCCGAACATCCTTCGCTCGTGGCGTCCCCTTTTGTCGACGCGCGCACCGTTGGTTGGCGTCTCATGCCGCTCGATCTAAGAGGTGGCTACCGAATTTCTACGCGCTGATCGCGCGGCGTGCACCTCTGCGGAATTTCGGTCAGCTTCACGATTTTGTCCGCCTCTTTGCATTTAGCCCGATAAAGAGCTGAATCGGTAAACACCGACGATGCGCTTATGCTCGGCTTCGAAATTGTCGCGGTCCGTGCCGAAGGCTGACACCCGAGCATGAAAAACAAGCCAATCACAGCGCATCTCATAGTAACTCCCCAAATCCTTGTGACTCAGCTCGCTCTCAGCGCCCCAAACAGCGGCAGCAACGCTCCCACCACCCAGGTGATCGCCGCCGCAATCGCGGCCTGCTGCTTCGGAATCTTCCCGACCACATGCAGCCCGATCGCCAGCAGCACCGTCACCCAGATCGTGAACAGAGCCACGCGACCCGCCAGCGCGAGCATCACCGGCGACGCGCCATCGGGATCCATGAATCGCGCGAGGGAGAAGCCGACGGCGTTCATGGAATTGAGCTTCTCCGGACTCATGACGAGCCCCTGCGCCGCGTTCGTCAGGATCTGAACGACCCGCGGAACTTCCGAGTAAGTCGCGATCATCATCGCTGCCGCGAACGACTCCTTCGCGTCGAAAAGTTTTCCGACCGCCCACAGCACCAAGCCGGTGCCGAACACGCTGATCGTGATAATTACGGTGAAGATGATTGGGCCGAGCATCTCGAAGATGCCGCGGCTCCCCGCCATCTGTTCCGCGGTGATGTTCGGATTCTTCCGCATTGCCGTCGCGGCTTGCCTCGTGAACTCGGCGTCCATGACCGGCTGCATCGCGTTCTTGGTCAGGAAGATGAGCACGAGGATGACGATCGCTAGGAAGAGCAGAGCCAGGCCGAACTTTCCGTCACTCCTCCGAGCGAAAACGGACGACGGCGCGTAAAAAATGTCCACGAAATCTTCCCAAAGTCCCACCTTCGCTGGCGAGGGATCCACTTCCTTGACTGAATCGGCGCTACTGCCCATTGACTCACCCTCGCGATAGAAGAAACTGGTCGGACAACATTAGTACCACTTTCCCGTCCCCACCACCAGGAACCGACATGCCATCAGACTGACCCCGTCCCGATCAGTTAACGCCGTAGCGTCCCGGTGCAGTAAAGCTCAGAGCCCTCAGCTCAAGAGCTGGGAGCTCCCCTCTCGTTCCGTTGCAGTTTTGAGAGACTCTAGATGCTCACAGATGCCGGCGGCTTGTACCGCTCGACATCCGTGATCAGCCGTACGCCCGCCTGGTACGTGAAGTACGAGTACGCCCACTCGATGAACACCACCAGCCGGTTGCGGAATCCGACGAGATACATGATGTGGACGAACAGCCACAGAAACCACGCCAGCCGCCCCGTGAACTTTACTCGGCCGAAATCTGCGATCGCCCGCGATCGACCGATCGTCGCCAGATCGCCCTTGTTGAAGTAGTGAAACTTTTTTCTGGGTTGACGGCGCGTATCACGAATGATCGACTTCGCCGCGAACGCGCCTTCCTGATTCGCGGCCGGACACACCCCCGGCACTTGTCGTCCATCCTGCGACAACGTCGCCAGATCACCGATCGCGAAAATTTCGGGATGACCCGGCACCGATAGATCATCGTTCACCTTCACCCTGCCCGCGTTGTCCAGCGGAGCGCCGAGGAGCTTCCCGAGCGGCGACGCCTTGTTGCCAGCGGCCCAGAATACTGTACGGGCGCGAATTTTCTCCGTTCCGATGCTGATCCCATCCGAACCCAGCCCTGTTACCATCGAGTTGACCCGAACCTCGACACCAAGATCGGCCAGATCGCGCGCCGCGTGCTGCGCCAAATCCTCCGGAAACGATGGCAGAATCCTTGGGCCCGCCTCCACCATAACCACCCGGGTGCGGCGCGTATCCACTCGGCGAAACTCGGAATGGAGGGCTTTCTTGGCGATGAAAGGAATCGCCCCCGACAGCTCGACCCCGGTCGGCCCTCCGCCGACGATGACGAAGGTTAGTAGCTCGTCACGTTCTATCGTATCCTCAGTCTTCTCCGCCTTCTCATACGCCAGCAGAAAGCGCCGTCGAATCTCGGATGCGTCCTCGATCGCCTTCAGTCCTGGCGCATACGGCTCCCAGTCGTCGCGGCCGAAATAGTGATGACGCGCTCCCGGCGCCACGATCAAATAGTCGTACGGAAGCTCCCGAAGATCGTCATCGACGCGCACCACACGCCGCGCCGTATCGATGTCACGGGCTTCGGCCAGGAGTACTTCGGCATTCCGCTGGCTCCTCAGGATCCAGCGGATCGGGGCCGTAATGTCGCTCGGCGCCAGCGCCGCGGTCGCAACCTGATAAAGCAGCGGCTGGAAGATGAAGTGATTGGTTCTATCGATGAGCGTGATATCGACCTTTGCGCGCCTGAGCGCGCGCGCGGCGGCAATCCCAGCGAATCCGCCACCGATGATTACGACGCGCGGGCGCGCGGGCCGAGCCGGCTGATCAGGCAAGTCTCTCCTCGAACGATCTGGCGGCGAGAGTCATGAGCAGCACCAGAAATATCAACAGGACACTGTACGCCGCCGCGGTGCCGAAAGCGAGCGCGCGCAGCTGCGCCAGAATCTCCATCGAGATCGGACGATTGGAGTGAGTGTAGAGGACGACGCTCGCGACGAACTCGCCCACAGCCGTTACGGCAGCGAGCAACCCACCCGCCACCAGCCCCGGCCGCGCCGCCGGCAGAATCACCCGCCGCATCGTCATCATCCATGAAGCGCCGAGCCCGCGCGCCGCGTCCTCGAGCGACGCATCCATTTGTCGTAGGGAAGATTCCACCGCTGACGCGACGAGCGGAATGTCGCGGATGAAATAAGCGAGCGGCAATATCCAGAACGTTCCCACCAGCAGCACTCGGCCGGTCAGCAAATCGTTCCGGTTGAATGTCGCGGCGAGCCCGAGCGCGATTGCGGTCGCGGGTATCGCCCACGGAAGAGCGACGAGAAGCTCGAGCAGCCCTCGGCCGCCGAACTTTCGCAGCACGATCAGATATCCCGCGATGAAGCACACGACGAGATTCGCCGCCGTTGCGATCAGTGCCATTGAAACACTATTGGTAATTGGCTTCCACAGCTCGGCCTCGGTGAAGAGCCGCCGATAGTTCTCGAAGGTGTATTCGGGCGGCAGCACCTGCGTGGTCCATGCTCCGTCCCGCGCAAAAGAGACGAGAATGACCATCAGATGCGGAAGCACCAATGCCATCACTATCACCGCGGATGCGACGGTCATCAGAACCTGAATAGGTCGGGAGCGAATCGTCCGACGTGTGCGTCCACCCTTGCTGGCGAGAGTGTACTTCCGTTTACTGTCGAGCCACCGGAACAACACGAGCCCCGCGACGGCACTCAACGCGAGAACCGTCGTCTCCACGTAGGCGAGCCCCATTGCTCCATTGATTTTCGAGGCCAGGATCTGCGTCGAGAGAACTCGCAGCCCGCCGCCAAAGACGTAAGGCGCCGAGAACGATCCGAGGGCATTCATGAAGACGAGGAGCGCCGATCCGGCGACCGCCGGCATCAATAGCGGCAGCGTAACCCGCCGCAGCCTCTGCCACGTATTCGCGCCAAGCCCCGACGCGGCCTCGTCGAGCGTTGCGTCGAAGCGCTCGAGCCCGGCGGAGACGAATAGGAAAACGTAGACGTACATCGTGTACGCATGGACGAACACGATCGCACCCACTCCCTTGAGCCGCCACGGAGCTTCCGCCATTCCGAGCGCGCGCTGCACCACTCGCGTGACGAGTCCGCTCTCGCCGTAAAGAAAAAGAAAAGCGATCACCCCAACCAACGGTGGGAGCGCCGCGGGAAGCGTCGCCACCGCGCGCAGGAGCCTGCGGCCGGGAAACTCGAATCGTCCGAGCAAGAAGGCCAGCGGAACTCCGATCGCCAGCGAAGCGAACACCGAGGCGACCGAAATGACCAGGCTGGTCCACAACGCTTCGCGGTCCGCGGGGCTGGCGGCGAACTCGCGCCAATGGCCGAGACCGTTCTCGAAGCTTCCCGCGATCACCGCCACGTTCGGGTACACCACCGTCCAGAGCAGAAGCGCCATGACCGGCAGCGCGATGAGCCAGCTCTGTCGGCGTGCCGACGCTTTCACGTCGGCACCAGCGGAAAGGGGCCCTTGAGCGGCGAGATCGAAACGTTGTCGTCTTCGTGCGCCTCTCCCGATAGCGACTCGACATCGACGCTGATGCCGTCGGCGAGCTGGACGCGGTACACGATCACGCCGCCCGCAAATCGCCGGTTGGCAATGCGTCCGCGCCAGGCGAGAACCCCGGCGCTTCTCGACAGCTCCAGCGCATCGGGCCGCAACACGACGAACGCAGTCTCCAGGTGCGGCGCCACTCCCTTCGGACGTGTGACATTGAGATCGCGCGCGACACCGCCGATTGTCACCGTCGCCGTGCTCCCCTTATCGATGGCGGGCACGATGCTCCCTCGTCCGATGAACGCCGCCACTTCGCGAGAGAGCGGAGCGTTATATAGCTCCTCCGGCGTGCCGACCTGAAGGAGCTTGCCCTTTTTCAGGAGCGCGATGCGGTCAGCCACCGCGAATGCATCTTCCTGATCGTGCGTGACGAAGAGCGCCGGCACGCCGACCCTGCGCAGCATCGCCCGCAGGTCGTCACGCATCGCATGACGTAACGTGGGATCGAGATTGGAGAGCGGCTCGTCGAGCAGCAGTGCCTGAGGCTCGATCACCAAGGCGCGCGCGAGCGCAACGCGCTGCTGCTCACCACCCGACAGAGACTGAATCGGCCGGCTCCCTGCGTCCTCGAGGCCGACGCTCGCGAGGGCGGCCCGTGCTTTCACCAGTCGATCCACCTTGCTCACGCCGCGCGCCTCGAGTCCGAACGCGACGTTGTCCTCGACCGGCATGTGGGGAAATAGCGCGTAGTGCTGAAACACCATTCCGAAGCCGCGGCGCTCGGGTGGGACTCTCGTGATGTCCTTTCCGCCGAGCGTGACGGTCCCCGAGTCCGGAGCCTCGTAGCCGGCCGCCATGCGGAGAGTAGTCGTCTTGCCCGAGCCCGATGCTCCCACCAGCGCCAGCAGCTCACCCGGACCAACCTCGAACGAGACGTTGTCGACCGCGGTGAACTCGCCGAACCGGCGTGTCACCCCATTGAGGGCGAGAGGTCCCCGCCCACCCTTGTCGTCCTTGTTTTCACTGCGCGCCAACCCATCCGGCGCGCCGGTCATTGTCTCTGTCCGCGGTTCCTGATGTTCGCGTCCCAGTACTTCATCCACTCGTCGAGATGCGCGGCCATCTCTTCACGATCGACCGGCATTGGCTTGATCTGCGCCAGCGCATCACGGATCCATGATGGAAGCTTCGACACCGGAATGTCCTTTCGCGCGGGAATCCGGAGAAACGAATCGGCGGCCGCGATCATCGCCTCGGGCGTCGTCACATACTCGTAGTACTCCTCGGCCTCCTTCGGATGCTTGCTGCCGCGGACGATCGCGATTCCATCCACCAGCAGCGGAGTTCCACTCGTGGGAATGACGTACTTGACGGGGATGCGGGTGCGCTGCTCGAGTGTGGCGAAGNNCCCACATCGTGACGACACCCTCCTGCCGACCGAGCTTCTGATAGAGGATCGTCGGATTCAGAACGTAGTCTCTCGTGTTCGCATCCAGCTTTCGGAGCCATTCATAGCCTGCATCGGGCTTGCCAGTTTGCGCAATCGAGCGCGCCATGATTGCGCCGAAGATCGCCCGCATCGTGCCCGACGCGATCGGATCGCGAACCAGGATCTTCCCCTTCCATTTCGGATCAATGAGATCGTCCCAGTCCTTCGGCGCGTCGGCGTCCTTCACCGCGTCGCGGTTGTAGCCGATTACCTCGGGGGTGAGATACGTTCCGTACCAGTTGTCACGCGCTTCTCGGGCATCGGGATCGATGGCCGCCGCCCAGGTCGGCTTGTAGGGCTGCAGCAGATCTTCCTTGGTCGCGCGATCGAACGCCTCCGCCGGCGCGCCGAACCAGACGTCAGCCTGCGGATTCGGCTGCTCGGCCCGCACGCGCTCGAGGACTTCCTGCGAGCCCATGTCCACCCACTGGACATCAATGTCGGGATGCGCTTTCTCGAATCCCTTTTCCAGGTACTCGAGCAGCTCCTTCCCGTGCGGGGAATAGACGATGAGAACTTTGCGATTGTCCGAGCTGCACGCCGAAAGCGCGAGCGCTCCTATCGTGGCGAGCCACGCCGCGGCGCGAAGCCTCATTTAATGGTGTTGCCGCCAAGCAGGTTGGCGAAGATACGCGCGCCACCGGGGACTCCAGCAGGCAGCTGGCGAAAGAGCGCAAGCGGGACGTAGATGTAAATCCCTCGTCCGTACGGCGCGGCGAGAATGGCGGCGCGGTTGGGCTGCTCGCCCGGATCGCTCATTGCCAGCATGGTGCGGTAGTGCGAATCGAACGTCGAAGGCATGTATGACGCCCGCTCCTGCACCCAGCCGTTGAAATCGTCCTGGGTGATCTTGTTCGGGGCGTTGAGCAGTGGCGACTGCGGATCAGTGAAAGTCACCGNNGCGTTTTCGTCGGTGACGCGCTCCGCCGGCTGCTTCAGAGTAATCGGATAAGGCATGATGCCCGGGCGCTGCATCTCGCCCTGTCCATACTGCACGACGAGGCGACCACCGTTCCGCACATACGCGAGCAGGTAATCATTGTTGCCCTGAAGACTCTGACTCGATTGATACGCGCGCGGTCCGACGACAATCGTCGTGAATCGACTGAGGTCGGTCTGAGGAAGATCGTCCGCGTCAACTATCGTGAGCGGAACGCCGAGCTGCTGGAGCACCGGCGCGACATTGTCGCCGACTCCGGGGACGTACGCAACGTTGAGTCGCGCGGGCAGGACGACGTTAACCGCGTTGACGCTGATCGTGGACGGCCGATAGATCCGCTGCGGATTGATGTGCGGATACTCAATCGGGACGTACCCCGTTCGATACGACTGTCCCTTCGCCGCTGCGGTCGCCGCAATCTCGTGAAGACCGCGGGACAGGGTTCCTCTTACCTTGAACGTGAGTGTCCGCGTGGCTCCAGGCGCCATTACAACGGTGCGTGCGAGCGAATCCGCCGACAAGCCACGCGGCAGCAAGATAGTGACTGTCACCGGTGTCGAGTCGCTAAGTGCCGAGCGCAACGTCGTTTTGAGAAGCTGATTGAACGGTCCGTTTGCCCGTGCCATGGTGACAGCCTGGTCGAGCGTGATGGAAACTCCTGGCGCCACAATGAGCGGGCGTTGTACATCTCCACGCACCTGATCGACGTAATGGAACACGATGGGAGCACTCAGGTAAACCGGACCCGGGGTCACGAAGATATGCGCGCCGCGTCGTAACTCCCGCTCATCCTCCGAGATTCCGGAAATTTTCGGCGCGAATAAATCACCGTTCCGTGGAGTCGCGAGCCACCATGGCTGCGATAGCTCCCGTCCGACATACCACTGCGTCCACCTATATGAAGAGTCAGGAAGGACGATTCGCGGCCGCCCGTCGACTTTGATCGCTGGGATCCCAATCGGCACTCGCCCTCGATTGTAGACCGCCAGACTGATTTTCGCCGAATCCCCAAGCGCAAGAGTCTGACGGTCGGCGACTGCTTCGAGCTCGATCGGAGGCGGGCGGTCCGGCGGACTCGCGCGTCCGTCGCGCACGATGTACTTGCCAACTGTGTCAAGTCCCGCGAAGATCGAGCTCTCCTCCTTTGCCGCCGGCGCTGGCACGCGCGAATCCTCGCGCGTCAGATAATCCCATACCACTCCCTTGCGCCTCAGCGTGCCCTGCCCCTGAGACTTGTGTTGGGAGCGGCTGTCAGCCGCTATCTCCTGATAGGAGAGCCCAAGATACGGATTGTATTCCCCGACGTTGATTGCGAGTGTGCGATCTTGTGGGGAGAACCGCGCGAGCCGGTAGAACTTGAGAGGTGTCCAGGGCGCGCCGAACTGACCTGCAGGGAACCGAACAGTATCCGCCGCCAGCTTGTATGCGTCGCGTGCGACGATCGCCGATACCTGGTGATGGCCGTGCCCGTCGCGCGGCGTGCCCGAGAATGTCGTGATCACTATCTGTGGCCGGAACGCGCGCATCACCGTGATCACGTCACGCAGAAGTGAATCCTGAGGCCAGTGATTTCGCGTCTCATCCGCCGTCTTCGAGAAACCGAAGTCGTACGCACGCCCGAAGTACTGATGCGCGCCGTCGATACGCCGAGCCGCGAGCAATTCCTCGGTGCGGATGACGCCGAGTGCTTCACCCAGTTCGTTACCGATGAGATTCTGCCCGCCATCGCCACGCGTCAACGACATGTAAGCGGTCTCGACGTTTCTGCCGCGAGCGAGCCACGCGATCAGGTTGGTGTCTTCATCGTCCGGATGCGCGGCGATCCACAGCACGCGCATGGGGGCGACCTCCGGCCCAACAGTCTCCACGAGATCGGCGGAGGGAGGAGCGACATTGAATTGCGCTTGAGCCGTGCCTGAACGCGGTACCAGAACAGCCGCACCGAGCACAGCAAGTGTTACCGCTCTATTCATTGCTGCTGAGAGATCGATGGTCAGGTTTTGAGCGCCATGCCGCGGCGCTTCGCTCCCGCCGGCTGCTGCATCGGCGCGTTCACCTCGGCGATGATGCGCTCCTGCTCGATCTTGTGCACCTCGGCGTAGCCCTCCGCCGGGCTCGAGCGATCGGGACGACCGATGTAGCGGGTAAGCAGCGCGTTGCCGGTAGACATCCGGAGGCGCGGCGCCACATGCACCCACGCACCTTGATTCTTCGGCTCCTCTTGCGCCCACACGACTTCCTCGATCGCCGGATACAGATCCACGATCTGCGCGATCTGGTTGCCGGGCCACGGATAAAGCTCCTCGATCCTGACCAGCGCCACGTGCGGCGCGCGCCTCGGCGCGAGATCGTAATAGATCTTCCCCGTGCAGAAGACAAGTCGCACGATTTCCGGGCGAGCCTGCGACGCGACTGGATCGTCAATCACCGGCCGGAAGCTTCCGCTCGTGAGATCGCTCAGGTGTGACGTGGCCTCCGGCAGACGAAGCAGACTCTTCGGCTGCATCAGGATCAACGGACGCCGCTCGCACAGCTGTGCCTGCCGCCGCAGAACGTGGAAGTACTGCGCCGGCGTCGACGGATAAGCCACACGCTGGTTTCCCTCGGCGCACAGCTGCAGGAATCTCTCGAGACGCGCGCTCGAGTGCTCGGGTCCCTGCCCCTCGTACCCGTGGGGAAGCAGCAGCACGATCCCGGAGTCCTGTCCCCACTTCGCGCGATCCGCAGTGATGAACTGGTCGATGATCGGTTGCGCCACGTTCACGAAATCACCGTACTGGGCTTCCCACAGCACCAGAGTGTCCTCGGCCGCAGTGCTGTAGCCGTACTCGAACCCGAGTACCGCCATCTCGGAGAGCGGGCTGTTGTAGATCTCCATGCGTCCATGAGACTCGCCATCACCGACGTGCTCGAGCGGAACGTAGATTTCTCCCGACTCCGTGTCGTGAAGCACCGCTTGCCTGTGCGAAAATGTCGCGCGCTCGGAATCCTGGCCGGTGAGCCGCACCGATTTGCCCTCGGTGAGCAACGACGCAAATGCCAGGGTCTCGGCGTGACCCCAGTCGATTCCACCAGCATCGCCCATCGCCTCGCCGCGGCGAGCCAGGTTCTTGGCGAGCCTCGGATTCACGTTTAGGGTCGATGGCCACTTGAGAAGCCGGTCGTTCAGCTTTCGCAGCCGATCCGCGTCGACAGCCGTGTCGCCGGTACAAGCGCCCGACTGATCCGCCTCCGCTCCCTTGGCGGGATTGTACTCGGGCAAATGAATCTCGCCGGCTTTCATCGCCGTCTGAATCCGGTCGAAGTTCGCCGCCGCGTCGACGTCGAGCTTCTTCACTTCTTCCTCCGTGACAACTCCTTCGGACACCAGTCGGCTGGCCCACACTTCCCGGGGAGAAGGATGTGCCCGGATTCTCTTGTAGAGGATCGGCTGCGTGAAAGCAGGCTCGTCCGTCTCGTTGTGACCGTGACGCCGGTACCCCACGACGTCGATCAGAAAGTCCTTGCCGAACTTCGCTCGGTAGTCGACCGCCAAACGCACGACGTGCACGCACGACTCCGCATCGTCTGCGTTGACGTGAAAGATCGGAACCTCGAACCCCTTGGCGAGATCGCTGGCATAGTGCGTTGATCTGGCATCGATGGGATCGGTCGTGAATCCGACCTGATTGTTGACGATGATGTGGAGCGTTCCGCCCGTCCGATAAGCGTNNAGCCACAACACCCTCCCCTGGAAAGGCGGCGTCGCCGTGGATGCAGATCGGAAGTACCGCGGCTTCATCACGCTCGCCGTTTCCGGCCAGAACCTGCCGCGCTCTCGCAACTCCCTCGAGCACGGGATTCACGATTTCGAGATGGCTCGGATTCGGAATCAGCACGATCTCGACCTCGTCACCGCTCGCGACCTTCCTCTTTCCAGTCGCGCCGAGATGATACTTCACGTCGCCGGTCTCGCTGACCGCATTCGTCGTCGCGTGCTTTCCCTCGAACTCCTCGAAGATCGTCGCGTACGGCTTGCTGAGCGTGTGCGCCAGAACGTTGATGCGTCCGCGATGCGCCATCGCCAGGTTGATTTCACTGGCGCCGTGGGCCGCGGCCGATTCGATCGCGACATCCAGCATCGGAACCAGGATGTCGCTGCCCTCGATCGAGAAGCGCTTGTAGCCCTGATAGGCGCGTCCGAGGAACCGTTCGAGCCCGTCGACGTCCGTGAGTCGCTGAAGTATCGATTTCTTTTCTTCCCCACTCAGTGACGCGTGCAGTCGTCCGCTCTCAATCTGCACGCGAAGCCACTCGCGCTCTTCGAATCTGCCGAGGTGCAGGATCTCGAATCCGATCCTCGACGAATAGAGCTCGCGGAGGCGCGCGATCACGTCGGCGGCGCTGCCACCCGAAGCGCCGAGTGCGATGCCGGGAATGCTCGCGAGCTGCTCCTCGCTCAGCCCGTGAAATTCCGGGGTCAGCTCCGGAGTTCCTCCGGGCAGAGTGCCCAGCGGATCGAGCGGTACGGCCATGTGGCCGTAGTGGCGAATTGCGTCTACAAGCTCACCCGCCGCGGCGACATCGCGAAGAAAAGCGGGATCGAGTTGTCCCGCTGAAGGAGCTTCGTCCGGCGTCCGCGGTGGCGGTGGCGCTCCACCCAAACTTTCGGCAAACCGGAAGAACTGGCGCCACGATTCGTCCACCGACGCAGGATCGCGCCGGTAGGCTTCGTAGGCCTCGCTTATGTACCCGTCGTTGAAGACGCCCGTGATTGGATCGGAACTCATGCCTCTAAATTTAACTGCGGTATACCGTCCTTGGCGCGCGGGCAACTAACGCGGAGCATACCGGCCCAGGCAACTGCAACTGAACGGGATNNGCGTTATGGCACAGGCGGTCGGATGTACTCGGATGAGCGCAGGATACGGTCAGAGCGCGGTGACTACATACTGAGATCTATGCCTCTGACAACTCGGATCCCGTTCGGTTTGCAGTGGACAACTCGCATCCCGTTCGGTTCGCAGTGGACAACTCGGATCCCGTTCGGTTTGCAGTTGACAGACTAGTTCGGTCGCAGGCAAAAAAAAACGCTCCGCACTGTATCTAGTGCGGAGCGCCGAGAAGCTTGAGCGGACAGCCCTACTTCTTCGTCTTGTCGACGTTGTTGCCGATTACGCCGCCGAGAATCGCTCCGGCTGCGCCACCGATGATCGCGCCCTTCACGCTGTGGCCGGCGACCGCGCCGATCACTGCGCCGGCGCCTGCGCCGATCGCGGCATCACGCTTGGTGTGCTTGACTACCACCGGTGCCGGCGCGCTGTATACCGGAGCCGACGAGTACGTGCCGGATGAACGGCGCGTCGTCGTGGTCGACCTGCGAACCGTAGTCCGCGGCGCTGTCGACGTGCTTCTCAGCGAGTTAGACGCTGGGGCTGTTGCGACCCCTGCGCGCTCAGCCGCGGTGATGCTGTCCAGCGGCGTGTACGGCTGCGCCTGCGCGGCCGTGGAAAGATCGGAATTCAAAGCATCATCGACCTTCTTGTCGCCACCACATGCGAAAGCGAAGAGCGCGGCAGGCAGGATTAGTATCTTTTTGAACATTTAAAGCCTCCAGTAATGACCCCCGCTCAACGCGACGGTACTCATTAGAGGGGCAGAGATTGTGCCAATAAAGGGGTATAGTTAGGCCGCTGTAGCGCCGGATAACGCCTCTGCCGCCGCCAATTCGTCCTCTATAGAGGCCGGCAGAGTGAGACGGAACGCGCTCCCCTCGCCTGGCTTCGAACAGACGGTCAAGGTCCCGTCCAGCAGCTGAGCCAGCCGCCTCGAAATCGGGAGCCCCAGGCCGGTCCCCGGCTGCTTCGATTCAGAGACCTGGACGAACTCCTCGAAGATGCGCGCGATATCGTCCTGCGCGATTCCCACGCCCTGATCGATTACCTCGATCTCCGCGCTCTTGTTCTCGCACTGCTTGCACAGCACGCGAATGGGCTTCCCTTCGCCGAACTTGATTGCGTTCGAGAGCAAGTTGAGCAGGATCTGCCGCACCCGGCGCGGATCGCTCACGATGTTGAAGCGCTCTCCCTCGGTGTCCAGGCTCAGCGTCGAGCCATATTCGTCCGCCAGCGGCCGCACCGTGACGAACAGATCCTCGATCAGCGACGGGAACATCACCGGCTGCAGCGTCAGCTCGATCTTCCCCGCTTCGATCTTGGAAAGGTCGAGAACGTCGTTCACCAATTCGAGCAGATGTCGCGCCGCCTTGAGCGACCGCTGAAGGCCTTCCTTCTGCTTGACGTTGAGCGGCCCATAGATGTTGTCGAGCATGATGGTGCTGTAGCCGATTACCGCGTTGATCGGCGTCCGCAGCTCGTGGCTCATCGATGCGTAGAAGCGATTGCGCGCGCCCATCGCCTGCTCGAGGGCAACCTGGCGGCGATGCAGCTCGTCGTTCATCTGCGACAGCTTGGCCGCCGAGCGCGCCTCCGCTTCCAGCAGCGAGGTGCGGTGCTCGAGCTCGAGCTCGCGCTTCTGTGATTCACGCAACAGCTCGCCCTGGCGCCCCAGCTCTCGCTGCTTGACGTAGAGGTCTACGAACACCGCGACCTTCGATCTCAGCACGTCGGGGTTGAACGGCTTGAATACGTAGTCGACGGCCCCCATCGAATAGCCCTTGAAGACATATGCATCTTCTTTGCTGATCGCACTCAGGAAGATGATCGGGATCGTGCGCGATCTTTCGCGCGACTTGATGATCTCGGCCACCTCGAAGCCGTTCATGCCCGGCATCTGCACGTCGAGAAGAATCACCGCGGGGTCGAGCACCAGCACCTGTTTCAGCGCCTCAGGGCCGGAGCCGGCGCGAATCAGGGTCTGCCCCAGCGGCTCCAGAATCGCCTCGAGCGCGAGAAGGTTCTCCCGGCGGTCGTCGACGAGGAGGATGCTGACGAGATCGTCCGTCATACCGCCGTTCTCCGGTCCACTGTTGCCGCTCCCCGACTGAGCTCGAGCAGCCGTGCCGCGAGATCGTCGAGCCCAAGCACCTCCGCCGTCGGCACCGCCTGCACGGCGGCCTCCGGCATGATCGGAATCTCTGCCGTCTTCGGATCCTGAATTAGGGCGCGTCCGCCGCGCTTCACGATGTGCGCGAGGCCGCTCGCTCCATCCTCGTTCGCGCCGGTGAGGATCAGTCCGATCGTCTCCGATCGGTAGGTATCAGCGGCCGATGTGAACATCACATCGATCGACGGGCGGCTGAATCTCACCGGCTCCTCGGTGGTGAGCGACAGGTATCCCTGCTCGACCAGGATGTGATAGTTCGCGGGGGCGACATGCACGGTTCCCGCGCACAGCGCGTCCTTGTCCTCGACCTCGACGACTTTGAGAGGTGTCGCGTCCCCGAGAAGCTGTGCCAGCAGCCGATCGGAATCCTTGCTCCGATGCTGTACCACCACGATCGGAATCGGGAACTCCTCCGGCAGCCCGCCGAGAATCTTCGTCAGCGCGGACAACCCGCCCCACGATGTCCCCATTGCGACGATCGAGTACGGCATCGCTATCTCACCTTTCGGAAAATTTTCTCCGGGGGCGCCATCTGCTGATAGCATTCCTCGTGCGACATGAACCGCAGCGTCTCCTTGCTGCCCAGCACCAGCACTCCGAACATGGCGAGGCTGTCGTAGAACAGGCCGTGGACCTTCGACTGGAGCGTCTTGTCGAAGTAGATGAGCACGTTCCGGCAAAGGATGACGTTGAACTCGCTGAACGAGCGGTCCGTGACCAGGTTGTGCTGCGAGAATACCACGTTCTTCGTCAGCGACTGATCGAACAACGCTCCCCCGTATTTCGCCGTGTAGTACTCGGAGAACGATCTCTTGCCTCCGGCCCGCATGTAGTTGTCGGTGTACTCCTGCATCCGCTCGAGCGGAAAGATTCCCGCCTTCGCTCTCTGGAGCACCACTTCGTTGATGTCCGTCGCGTAGATGCGGGACCGGTCGTACAGCCCTTCTTCGCGGAGCAGCATCGCCATCGAATAGACTTCTTCGCCCGTCGAGCAGCCGGCGTGCCAGATGCGGATGAATGGGTAGGTGCGGAGCAGCGGCACGACGTGCTGGCGGAACGTGACGTAGAAGGAGGGATCCCGAAACATCGCCGTCACGTTGATGGAGAGATCCAGCAGCAGCTTCTCCATCATCGCGGGCTCGTGAAGCACTCGCTCCTGGAGCGCGCTCATGCTCGGCAAGCGTTCCGCTTCGATGCGCTTCCACAGACGGCGGCGAATCGACGCATAGGCGTAGGCCCGGAAATCGAACCCGTAATGACGGAAGATCCCCTCCAGCAGCAGCTCGATCTCGATTCGTTCCAAGTCGGGCTTGAACGCCTGCCGGTCGGGCCCCGCGCCAGTGTCGGGTACCTCCGCTATCTGTACAGCCATACTCGCAGCAGTGACAACAGCTGCTCGGTATCGACGGGCTTCGTGATGTAGTCGGACGCTCCCGCGGCGATGCACTTCTCGCGATCACCCTTCATTGCCTTCGCCGTCAGCGCGATGATCGGCAGCGACTTGAACTGGTCCATTGCGCGGATCGCTCTCGTCGTCTCGTACCCGTCCATCTCCGGCATCATGACGTCCATCAGCACCGCGTCAACGTTCGCATCCTTCTTCAGCTCGTCGATCGCCTGCTTTCCGTTCTCGGCGAATCGCACGACCATGCCGTGGTCCTCCAGCATGCTGGTGAGCGAGAAGATGTTGCGCACATCGTCGTCCACCACCAGGATGTTCTTCCCGGCGACCACGGAGTCGGCGTCGTGCAGATGCTCGAGCATCTTCCGTTTCTGCTCGGGAAGCTTCGCTTCGATGCGGTGGAGGAAGAGCGCCGTCTCGTCGAGCAGGCGCTCGGGGGACTTCACGTCCTTCACGATGATCGTCTCCGCGTACTTCTTGATCTTCGTTTCGTCCTCTTGGCTCAGCTCCTTGCCGGTGTAGATGATGATCGGAAGGTCGTGGTTGTCCGGATCCGACTTCACCTTCTCGAGCAGATCGAAGCCGCTCATGTCGCCCGAGTGGAGTCCGAGGTCGAGCACCATGCAGTCGAAATGCTTCTCCTGGAGCTTGCCCAGCGCCTCTTCCGCGGAGCCGACTGCGATAATATCGACGTCGTCGTGCGCGATCAGCTCGACGATGCTTTGCCGTTGCGTTTCGTTGTCCTCGACGACCAGCAGGTTTTTCGGCACGGTGTCGATGAAGGAGGAGATCCGGGCGAACGCCGCATCGAGCCCTTCTTTGCTAACCGGCTTGGCCAGGAAGGCGATCGCGCCAGCCTTGAGGCCTTCGCGTTTCTCCTCGACGCCCGAAATGATGTGTACCGGAACGTGCCTCGTGTCGGGGTCGCGCTTGAGGCGATCGAGCACCTCGAGTCCATCCATTCCCGGCATGTCGATATCGAGAGTGATCGCGTCCGGGCGAATTTCGCGCGCGGCCGCTAGACCAGCCTCTCCGTCCAGCTCGACCACCGCCTTGAAGCCCTTTTCGCGCGCCATGTCTAGCAGGACTCTCGCGAAGTTCTGATCGTTCTCGATGACGAGCACGGTGCGATCGCCGTCCTCGATTCGCTCCCTGTCATCATTGATCACCGTTTGCGGTACGGTTCGACGCTCGGGCCGATACTGCAGCGCGTCGCCGGTGGATTTGCGCCGCTGGTCTCGACTTGCCGGTTGTGGCCTGACCGGGGTAGTCCGCCGCGGCGCTGCTACCGTGTTGCGGGGGGGCGAGTAATTCCTCACGCGGATGGGATCGCGGTCGGGCCCCTCCTGACGCGGGATGTACCGTAGCGGGAGGAACAGCGTAAAGGTGCTGCCCTGATTCTCCGCGCTCTCTACCCTGATTTCTCCTCCGAGCAGACGCGCAATCTCGCGGCTGATCGAAAGTCCGAGACCCGTTCCACCGTACTTGCGGCTCGTTGTCCCGTCCGCCTGTTGGAACGCCTCGAAGATCAGTCGCTGCTTGTCCTTGGGAATCCCCACGCCAGTATCAGAGACGGAGAAGGCAAGCACGTCCGACGCGGCTTCGAGCGTCGGATTCAGGAATCGGCGTCCTTTTTCCGCACGACGAACGGTGAGCGTGACGTCTCCCTGCTCCGTGAACTTGAACGCATTGGACAGCAGGTTCTTCAGAACCTGCTGCAGCCGTCCGCCATCGGTGAAGAGCGCCTGCGGAAGGTCCGCGGTCACGTCCACGTGAAAGCCAAGCCCCTTCTGGTCGGCGAGCTGGTTGAAGCTACGCTCGACAAACTCCTTGATGTCCGCCAGGCGAATCTCCGTCGGATTCACATCCATCTTGCCGGCTTCGACCTTCGATAGATCGAGCACGTCGTTAATGAGATTGAGCAAATCGCTGCCCGACGTGAGAATCGTCTGCGCAAACTCGACCTGCTTCGGCGTGAGATTGCCGTCCTTGTTCTCGCTCAGCAGTCGCGCCAGGATGAGGAGGCTGTTGAGCGGCGTCCTCAGCTCGTGCGACATGTTGGCGAGGAACTCCGACTTGTACTTGGAGCTGAGCGCGAGCTGCTCCGCCTTCTCCTCGAGAGCGACTCTCGCTCCTTCCACTTCTTCGTTCTTCGATTCGACCTTCCGGTTCTGTTCCGCCAACAGCGACGCCTTTTCCTCGAGCTCCTCGTTGACCTGTTGCAGCTCCTCTTGCTGGTCCTTGAGCAGCTCTTCCGACGTGCGAAGCGTTGTCGCTTGTGCCTCGAGCTCGGCGTTGGATTTCTTCAGCTCTTCCTGCTGCGTGCGCAGCTCTTCGGATTGACTCTGAAGCTCCAGAGTCAGGCTCTGTGACTGCTCGAGCAGCTCCGCCGTCCGCATGTTGGCCGCGATCATGTTGATCACGACTCCCACACTTTCCGCGAACTGGTCGAGGAAGAGCTGGTGGATCTGGCTGAAGGGCAGGAACGAAGCGAGCTCGATCACGGCCTTCACTTCTCCCTCGAACAGCACGGGTAGCACGATGACGTTGCGCGGCGGCGCCTCTCCCAGGCCCGACGAGATCCGGATGTAATCCTCCGGAACGTTCGTGAGCAGAATCGGCTTCTTTTCGAGCGCCGCCTGGCCGACGAGTCCTTCGCCGAGGTAGAAGCGGTTGCCGACGTGCTTGCGCTCCTTGTACGCGTAGCTCGCAATGAGCTTGAGCACCGGCGTGTTGTTGTCGTCGTCCATGATGTAGAACGCGCCATGGTGAGCCGACACCAGCGGCGTCAGCTCCGACATGATGAGCTTCGAGACCGCTTCCAGATCCTTCTGCCCCTGCATCATCCGCGAGAACTTCGCGAGGTTCGTCTTCAACCAGTCCTGCTCCGAATTCTTCTCGGTCGTGGACTTCAGGTTCACGATCATCTGGTTCAGGTTGTTCTTCAGCTCGTCCAGCTCGCCCTGAGCCTCTACCGCGATCTGCCTGCTCAAGTCGCCGCGCGTCACCGCGGTTGCGACGTCCGCGATCGCGCGCACCTGCAGCGTCAGGCTGTTCGCCATCGCGTTCACGTTGTCGGTGAGCGCTCTCCACGTGCCGGCCGCGCCGGGTACTTCCGCCTGGCCTCCGAGCTTTCCTTCGGTGCCCACTTCCTTCGCGACGCGCGTCACTTCATCCGCGAAGACGCGAAGCGAGTCCACCATCGCGTTGACGGTGTTCTTCAGCTCGAGAATCTCGCCGCGCACCTCGACGGTGATCTTCTGCGACAAATCCCCCTTCGCCACCGCCGTCGTGACGAGGGCGATGTTTCTGATCTGGCTCGTCAGATTTCCGGCGAGCGTGTTCACGTTGTCGGTCAAATCCTTCCAAGTTCCGGCCACGCCGGGAACGTTGGCTTGCCCGCCCAGCTTGCCTTCCGTGCCAACGTCGCGAGCGACTCGCGTCACTTCGGACGAGAAGCCGCTCAGCTGATCGACCATCGTGTTGATGGTGTTCT
>PKVB01000167.1 GCA_003131365.1 Gemmatimonadota bacterium
GGGGCTGCCGCCGCCTCAGGATGACAGGTAACGTGCTCGGTGCGAGCGCGTCACGTTGCGGCAAAGGCGCACCGACAACCCACACCTCGGCAACGCCGCCGCCTCACCAATCCGCCGGCTTGTAATCCTTCAGAAACTGCCCCCACACATGCACCCCGGTATTCAGCCCCGAGATGATCGGATCGACGATCCGCGCGGCGCCGTCGACGATATCCAGCGGCGGATGGAAGCGGTGCACCGAGGTCTTCCGCTCCGCAAGCGCGGCAGGATCTTCATCCGTCACCCATCCCGTATCGACGCTGTTCATGTGGATGCCGTCGGCGTGATAGTCGGCGGCCGAGGTGCGGGTCATCATGTTCAGCGCGGCCTTGGCCATGTTCGTGTGCGGATGCCGCGTGGTCTTGAACTTCCGGTAAAACTGCCCCTCCACCGCCGAGACGTTGACGATGTGCTTGTCGCGCTCGGGCGTTCGCGTCATCAGGGGCTTGAGCCGCGCGTTGATGATGAACGGCGCGATTGCGTTGACGAGATGAACCTCGAGCAGCTCAACGGACGAGACGTCGGCCAACAGCATCCGCCAGGAGTTCCGTCCCCGGAGATCCAGCTGCTGCAGATCCTGGTCGAGCAGTCCGATCGGAAAGAGACTGCCATCCTCCTGTGGCCCGCGTCCAAGAAGCGAGACATCCGACTTCGGATGGATCGTGTGGCTTGCATGCGGATCCTCGTACGTGCCGAGCAGACCTCGCACGTGAGCAGGCATGGAGGTCAGCGCCGCGGTTTCTGTTTCCCTCATGTGCTCGTAGAAATCGGCCGGGCGGCGGACAGTCTGGCACGCGTTGTTGATGATGAAGTCCAGTCGCTGCTCCGTCGCCAGCACCTCCGTGCAGAATGCTTCGACGCTCGGCGTATGTCGCAGGTCAAGGCCGTAGATCTCGAGCCGGTCGGCCCACTCCTGGAAATCGGGCTCGCGGGCGTAGCGGGCCGCCGAGTCGCGCGGAAAGCGCGTGGTCACGATGAGGCGCGCGCCGGCGCGAAGGAGCTTGATCCCCGCCTGGTAGCCGATTTTCACGCGGCCGCCGGTGAGCAGGGCGACGCGTCCACTAAAATCCGCGAGCTCGGTTCGCTTCGCGAAATTCTCCTCGGCGCAGGTGAGGCAGAGGCGGTCGTAGAAATGGTGGACCGTCGAGAATTCCTTCTTGCAGACGTAACACTTCCGAGGGTTTTCAGTTTCAGGAACAGGCTCGCCGCTGGTGAGCAGCTCGTCCGATTTCGGCGGGAAGATGTTTGGCGAAGTGATGAAGACTGGTTCGCGGCGCAACTTGCGGATGCCGGTAGCCGCGAGGACCGTCTCTTCGCGCTGCACTTTCTCGGCTCTCTTTTTCCGTTTGACGACCTTCAGGAGCTGGCGGCGGCCGAGCGCGTCGGGGCGTGAGACGCGACCGGCGGCATTCAGGAACCGGTTGCGATCGGCTTCGGGAATGTCTGCAAGCAGAGAACGATCGGCGACGATCTTCTCGAGCAGATCCGCGGCTGCGCGCAGGCGATCAGCGAGGGAATTGCTCTCCGGTTCTCGCTGAGGTGAACGATTGGATGCCGTGTTGGTGTGCATGCACTGAATCTACCCGCAAAGGTCCCTCAGGCCGAACCGCGTCGGTGGAGACCTGTGGCGGGGGCCAGGCTCCTGAGACCCTGGCCCCCCTTTCCGTCACCCAGCGAAACAGTACCCGCAACCCAGCTCCTGCGCGTGGGCCACCCCGAGCACACCGGACGGCAGCATTTGCACGCCCGGCAGCAGGCCGGCGATCCATTCCTTCTTCACTGCGGCGGGATCGAGGCCCGTCTTCTTGGCCGCCCCGCTGCTGTAGATCGTGAGCGCGACGTCGCATGCGCCCACGAGGACGCCCGACTTGATCAGCTCGGCGATGCCGAGGCCCGGAATCGGGGGCCCGGTAATCGTGGCGTACGGGTTCCGCTTGGCGGGCGCGTCGCCGTCCTTGATCCCGAACATCTCACCGATCCCGTACTTGGCCCAGACAGCGTCACCCAGCGCGAGCGAAAGCGCCGCGTGCCGCAGGATGACGACGGCCGTCGTCGGACCGGGATAGGTGGCTTCCATGGTGTTGAGATAGACTCGTGGCCAGATGGCCACCACGCCGCTATTCGGCTCCGGCGCGTCGAAGATCATGCGGTGCTTTCCGGTGATCTTCCCGAACCAAGCCTCGAGGGCGGGGTCGGCCGAGCCACCGCTCGGCGCATTTTCGGCGGCCACGCGCGATGGCAGTACACCGCTCAGGCCGGCAACTGCCGCGGCCGCGGCGATGCGGCCAAGGAAGCCCCGGCGCGCCGTTTTGGACGCCATGAGATCAGACATGAGCACCCCTCCTGGCCAATGGCCATGAATTGTTTGAGGAGGCCAAAGTAGCACTCTTCCCGGGGCGCGGAAGGGCGGCGAGAGGGATCTGCGAGGTCGGGGTCGGGATGTGATGAAAGACCCGTCGGAGGGCGTCGCCCGGGACGGGCACGCCCTCAGGTCAACGAGGCCATGTCGATCACAAAGCGGTAGCGTACGTCACTCTTCAGGATGCGCTCGTAGGCTTTGTTGATGGACGCAATGTCGATCACCTCGACGTCGGAAGTGATGCCGTGTTCTGCGCAGTAGTCCAGCATCTCCTGCGTTTCTGCAATGCCGCCGATCCCCGAACCCGCCAGGCTGCGCCGGCCGCCTATCAGGCTGAACACCGCCACTTCGGCTGGCGTGGGCGGTGCGCCGACACAGATCATCACGCCATCGGTATCCAACAAATGGAGATAAAGGTTGTAATCGTGTTTGGCCGAAACGGTGTCGATGATGAAATCGAAATATCCAGCCAGCCCCTTGAGCTGCGCGGCATCGCTCGTGAGCGCGAACTTCTGCGCACCCAGACGTCGCGCATCCTTTTCCTTGGTGGGCGACGTGCTCAACATCGTTACTTCGGCACCGAATGAAGCTGCGAGCTTTACTGCCATGTGGCCAAGACCACCGAGTCCTATCACGCCAAGCTTGTCGCCTTTGCCGACTTTCCAGTGGCGAAGCGGCGAATAAGTGGTGATGCCGGCGCAGAGAAGGGGCGCGACTCCGGCGAGCGGAAGCTTGTCGGAAACGCGCAGAACGTAATTCTCGTCGACGACGATCTGCTTTGAATAGCCGCCCTGCGTGACATCGCCGTTTTTGTCACGAGCGCTATACGTGCCCACCATGCCCACCTTGCAGTACTGCTCGAGACCCTTCTTGCAGTTGACGCACTCGCGGCACGACTCGACCATGACTCCGACGCCGGCGAGTTCGCCACGCCGGAATTTCGTGACCTTGTCGCCAACCGCGGTTACTCTGCCCACGATCTCGTGGCCCGGAACGATGGGATAAATCGTCTGCTTCCACTCGTTGCGCACCATGTGTATGTCGGAGTGGCACACGCCGCAGTAGAGAATCTCGAGCTGAATGTCCTTCGGCCTCAGCGCTCGGCGATCGATCTGGAAAGGAGCGAGAGGAGTGTCCGGCCCCTGGGCCGCATACGCTTTGATCAATGACATTTTGGTCGGAGTTGAAGGGCGCTTCTGACTGTGGAGAAGAAGCAATTTATCTATGTAGCGCCCGAATTTCAGTCATCGAAGTAAAACGGCGACGGCAGGCCGAGGATTTTAGAGCGGCCGGCCGTAGGTGAGACGGCGCCAGATCCACTCGACGGGTCCGAAGCGGAAGCGCGAGAGCCACAGGGCGCTGAGCGGAATCTGCACCAGCACGATCGCGGCGGCGATTCCCATCGCGGTCGAGGCGCCGATTCGCCACCAGAGCGCGAACCCGAACCCGTATGACAGCACGACACAGATGATCGAGTGCATCAGATAATTCGTCAGCGCCATGCGGCCGACTGGCGCGAACACGGTGATAAGACGCCGGCCGTCCACGACGAGCAGCCCAACCGTAGCGGCGTACCCAAGGGCAAGCATCGGAACGCCAACGCCCTGCATCGCCGTGCCCAGGAGCCCTCCGATAGACGGCGGCAGGTAGGACCAGTGGTCGAACGCCCACGCCGCGATGAGGTTCGCTGGCAGACCGATACTCCAACCGAGCTTTGCCCACCGGACAAGCGTGGGGCGGCGGTTGGACGGCGAGAGCGCGATGCCGGTGCGCACGGTCCAGAGCCCCAGTACGAACATGCCGAGCACTTTCGGGAAGCGCACAGTAGCAAACAGGTCGGCCCACCTGCCGCCGAGAAATACCAGGTTGCCGATGAACGCATCCTTGAAACCGCCCGTGCCAATGGCTTCAAAGTATGCGAGCATCTTGGCGGGCATGGCCGCGCTGGACGGTGTTTGAGTCGCGCCAGATCCGACGAGCATCCAGACGGCGAGCGCGACGACATAGAGCGCTGTTGGCACTGCAAGCAGGATCACGGTCGACCGCACGAGCGCGCGATTGGACTTCCGCGCGAACCACGGCATGGTGAAGCCGAGGAGCGCGTACAGCATCAGGATGTCGCCGGCCCAGATCAGAAAGGCGTGAATCGCGCCGATGCCCAATAGAATGCGCAGACGCCGCTTGAACCTCGGCAACGCCGCAGCGCCGCCGCGCTCGAGCTGCACGCCGAAGCCGATGCCGAACAGCAGCGAGAACACCGAGTAGAACTTGCCGTCGACAAAGACGTGTTCGAGAAATAGCGCGACTCTGTCGGCAGCTACGGAAGGCAGGGCGGCGGCGCGATCCGGTGACATGAATATCAGACCGAAGAACACCAGCACGTTCGCCATGAGTATGCCGGCAACCGCGATGCCGCGGAGAACATCCAGAGCCTGGATGCGCTCATGCACAGGCAACGGCAAGACATCAGCAGCACCGTGGATCGGGCCCGCGCGCATCTCGACGCCGTTCGTGAGAGTCATGCGTGCGCTCTCGCGGCAACAGGCGTGCTACGGCTGGCGATTCCCCGCAAGTTCCGTAGGATGCGCACGCGCCAGAGCCAGTACAACATCGCCACGAGGACCACCAGCGGTGGAATCACGAGCAGAGAAGGAATCCGGATCGGCTTCGGAATGACCTTCGCCTGACCCAGAAAAAATGAGAAGGCCGCGATGAGCAGCGCTGTGCACATGCGCCACAGATGCCGCGCAAGCCGAGGCGCGCCGCGAACGGCCCGGCTACCCCCCGACCGTATCAGCCGAATGTCGCCGACACTCGCCAGCAGTGCGACCGACCCGAAGATGAAAAACGGGACAGCCGGGATTCCACTCAGCATGTGCCTGGGACTCTCGATCGCCACGACCCCGAACGTGAAAAGGTCCAGACCCACGGCCAACGCCACAAGCATCAGCCCGAGATCCAGCTGCCTCATTCCAGCCGACGGCGGGCGGACGGCGGTTAGCCCTGTGATCACCAGATAGGCAGTCAGCAGCCCCATCGGAATGTTCGACGCCGGCTGCCTGCCCCAGACTGCCGCCATCATCGCCCCCATGAGCCCCATAGTGGTCAGCGTGTAGACGAACAGCATTCCGCTCTTGCGATGCAGCCTTGCGCCCTTCGCCGCGTAGAGCGCGACAAAGCCGAAAATGATTCCCAGCGAGCCCGCGATGATGTGTACCGCCAACGCAGTCATCCGCACGGATCATCTGCCTTTGAGAGATGGTGAGTGAGGGCCTATCAGCGGAATACGACATAACTTAGTTTTTAGTTTCAGGGCGGCCAGCGTTGAATTGGCGGGTTACAGATCGATTGCCGGCCGGCTCGCGAAACCGGAGGCGACCTCTCCCCGTAGGCCTCAGGGAGGAACCTAAACTGTGCCCTTGACGCCGCAGCGTAGCGTACGACAGTCGTAACTACTTAGTTATTCGATAATCATGCTCTGCATTCTCTACGTGAACTTCGTGGGTACGCTTCTCGGCATTGTCGGGCTCCTCGTCGAGCGCGCGCTGCCGGCGGCGTTTCCCCGTCGCTGGCTGTGGCTTGTGGTCATCGCGACTTCGATCACCCTTCCGGGCTATTACCGGTACCACCACACGTGGGCAGTCGACGTCGCATTGAAACAGCAGGCGGTGCACCCGACCCTGGGTAACACCATTGCGACGGCACCCCTCGCTCTATCGGACCCCGGCTGGTGGGCGCATACTGAATCGTATGACACGAGCATCAATCAGATGTGGCACATCGCGTCAGCGGCGCTGATCATCTGGGGCCTCGTCAATCTGTTTTGGGTTTTGCTTGTCGTAACCCGGGCACGCCGGGAACAAGGGAAGCCCGGTAAGCCTGGGATCATTGATGGCGTTCCTGTTGTCGTCACCGACTCGATCGGTCCTGCCACCGTCGGATTGTTGCGCTCCCGGGTGCTGGTCCCGCGGTGGGTGCTCACCTTGCCAGGCCTCCAGCGCCAATACGTGCTGCGTCACGAGGAAGAACATCGAAGGGCCCACGATCCGCGCCTTCTTTTTGCAATGTCACTCCCGCTAATTCTGATGCCGTGGAACCTCGCCTTTTGGTGGCAGCTGTGGCGGCTGTCCCTGGCGGTCGAGACGGATTGCGACAACCGCGTGGTGGCGGCCCTCGGCGACGCGGCCGGATACGGAGAGTTGCTGTTCAAGGTGGCACAAGCGGCGAACCGTGGCCCGCGCCTCCAACCAGCATTCCTCGGAGGGAAAGGGATGCTGGAGCGGCGACTCACTAAGCTCATGGCACCCGCGCCGCGCCAACATTTTCAGCGATTCCTTGCGGCCGCTGCGGCGTGCGCGCTCCTCGTTCTCGCGCTCTCGATGCCACACCCCATCGTCTCGACTGGGTCCCATGCACATGGCACGATGACCTCAGCCGCGACGACCACAACCCCAACACTGCCCTCCCAACGTTGACGGACCTACATCTGACCCAGCGCGAGCTGGACATAATGAGTGTGCTCTGGGATCGCGGCGAGGCGACGGTAACCGAAGTCCGCGACCGGGTCGACCCGGACCTCGCGTACACGAGCATCTCCAGCATGATTCGAACGCTCGAGATCAAGGGTTACGTCTCGCACCGGCGCGG
>PKVB01000116.1:0-8929 GCA_003131365.1 Gemmatimonadota bacterium
GTGATGTATCTGGGGAAGATCGTCGAGCTCGCGACGGTCGAAGATCTCTATAGCACTCCGCTCATGCCGTATACCCAGGCGCTCCTCTCCGCGGTTCCAGTCGCCGATCCACACGCGCGGAAGGAGAGAATCATCCTGCAGGGAGATGTTCCCTCTCCCGCGAATCCGCCCTCGGGGTGCGTCTTCCATCCGCGTTGTCATCATCCCGCAAAGGACGCGGCGTGCGCCGCGATCGTTCCTCCGCTCGAGGAAAAAACGCCCGGACACTTCGCCGCCTGCATCAAGCAGCCGCCAACGACCGTCACCTGGGAGCAACAAAAGGAAGCTGGTGGCATACATCCACCCGAGCGGTATCTTCCGCTCGCCGCTGTGCACGCATAACGACCCTCACTCCTCCGACAATGGCCAGAGACTCGAAAGGCGTTTTTCAGCAGCCCTCGGCAGGAGCCGTAACGGCCGACGTTCCGCCTCCGGGATTTGCGGGTGCCAGCAAGCGCACTTTCTTCGGGCATCCCGTAGGNNAATCGCCGTTGCGACGACGCGCTCCGACGAATGGTTCGGCCACCCGAAAGGTCTCTACGTCTGCTTCTTCACCGAGATGTGGGAGCGGTTCTCCTTCTACGGTATACGCCCGCTCCTCGTTCTGTTCATGACGGCCGCGCTGGCGTCTGGCGGATTCGGAATGGATCGGGCGACGGCGTCATCGATCGTCGGTATTTACGCCGCCAGCGTGTACCTCGCGTCCCTGCCCGGCGGATGGATCGCCGATAGATGGCTCGGACTAAGACGCTCGATCTGGTATGGGGGAGTTCTGATCGCGCTGGGACATCTGTCGATCGCTCTCTCGATCGTCTTCGCGCAATCGGCGTTCTACATCGGACTGGTTCTCATCGTGATGGGCACCGGACTCCTCAAGCCCAACATCTCGGCGATCGTCGGTGATCTCTATCCCGAGGGCGGATCGCGACGCGACGCCGGCTTCTCGATCTTCTACATGGGAATCAACTTCGGCGCGCTCGTCGCCCCCCTTATTACGGGCATCCTAGGCGAGCGCGTGGGCTGGTCCCTGGGCTTCGGTGCCGCCGGGCTCGGTATGGTGGTCGGACTAATCACCTATCGTTTGCGCGGCGACAAAACGCTCGGCGACGTCGGAGTCTCGCCGGGCTCCGCCGATCCAGCGGAGCATCGCCGCGTCAAGCTCTCGGTGATGATCGGCGTCGCCCTGATTGCGCTGCTGGTCCTGTTGACGATGACCGGACTGATCCATATCAACGCGGTTTCGCTGGCGACGAAAATGACGTATGTCATCGTCGGGTCGGCGCTGCTGTATTTCATCTATCTGTTCGTCGGCGGCGGACTGACCAGCGAGGAAAAGAAGCGCGTCGTCGTCATCATCCTTCTCTTCTTCTTTGCGGCGATTTTCTGGGCGGCATTCGAGCAGGCACCGACCTCGCTCAATCTTTTCGCGCGCGATTTCACCAATAGAGTCGTGTTCGGATGGGAGATGCCGACGCTCTGGCTCCAGGCAGCAAACTCCGTGTTCGTCATCGCGCTCGCCCCGCTGTTCGCGTGGGGCTGGGTAGCGCTCGGCAAGCGCGGCAAGGCGCCGTCGAGCATTGCCAAATTCGCGTGGGGGTTGTTCTTCGCCGGCGTTGGTTTTGTGGTGATGGTGTTCGCGGCGAACATTGTGATCGCGGGAGGGGGCAATGTCCGCGTCTCACCATGGTGGCTGGTATGGAGCTATTTCTTCCAGTCGGTAGGCGAGCTGTCACTGAGTCCCGTGGGACTAAGCTCGATGACCAAGCTCGCGCCGATCAAGTTCAAGGGCCAGATGATGGGTATCTGGTTCATGGCGAGCGCGCTCGGCAATCTCGTGGCGGGAATCGTGGGCGGAAGCGTCGATCCGGAGAAGCTGCCCCAGATGCCCATCCTGTTCAGGCAGACTTCGATGTTCCTCTTCGTCGCCACGGTCGTGTGCGGATTGCTCGTCATTCCGGTTCGCAGAATGATGCGCGACGTTCCAGCGGGCAATCGTTGAAATGCCGGCTGGCGTGGCCTTCGCTACGCCAGCCTCACCGCGCTACGGCCAGCTGAATACCGACGGGGGCACTGACCTCTCGCGGTTGTTTGCGATGTCGCGCGGCTCGACCCGGAATGCCCTCGTGAGATCAGTGGTGGTTAGACGCACTTCCCAGCCGTGGCCCCGCGGTCCCCGTACCGGGAATGCCAAGTCCACTCTGAAGGTGCGGCGCGATTGCGGCGGCGAAGCAGCCAGAAGGCTCACACCCGCCGACGCATAAACCGGGGTATTCACGCCGAAGGGAGAATCCCCAGCCCATATCTTTCCCGCCTCGGCGAACGCTGCCACCGCGAATGTTGCGAATTGTTTGCGGCGGCCAATCAGGTAGCGGTCCTCGAAGTGACTGACGATACGCCGAGCTCCCCCGACGTCTACTGACCTGAAGCCGCGGAGCCCTCCGTCGCGGTCCGCGAAGGTCAGCTGAAACGGAATCCTCTGCTTCCAGCCGGCGCTCCACTCCAGGTCTGTAATCACCGTATGCCTGTTGATTGGCTTCACGTAAAGCGCGGCGCGTCCGTGCGCCAGCATTCCATCCCAATTGCCGTCTTCATCGCGACGGGCCTCACCGGACACATCGAGCGCCGCGAACGAAATGGGCGATGCCATGCCCAGATACAGGTCGGACGAGCCGAACCAGTCGCGCTCGTTGCCGCGGAGAAATCTGACTCCCTTTCCGAGCAGGGTCGCGAGCTGGACCCCGGTTCGAAGATCCTGCGTGCCCTCGAGCGCGTCGAAACCGCTGACGCGCACGAAGTCGATGTTGCGTATACCCCAGAGCGCGTTGATCCGGGCCGTCTGGTGCTTCGTGTACCTGTTGATCAGCGCCTGGCTCGTGTCCGCCACAAGAGCCGTATCGGTGACGATGATCGGCGACGTCGCGGGACTTTCATCCTCGAACGAGATCGAACCACCGACGAGCGCCAGGCGTCCCAGAGGCGGGCCGATGCGCACTACGCCACCTATGTCGCTGTACGATCGCTCCAGTCGTATGGCCGCCGGCAACGCGTCCGGTCTCCGAAAGTAGAAGTATCCGTTCGTGTTGCCGGCCGTGGTTCGCCACGAGATTCGCTGCAAATCGGTGAGAAATGGATGGCTGAGCTCGGTCGCCCAGTCGCTCCCCAGCTCGCGCCTCCCGCCCTCGAGCCGCAGCTGGTAGGGTCGGCCCAGAAACTGATAGTCGACCACCTTGGCTCCGTAGATGTCTCTGTGCACAGCCTTCTTCCACTGGCTCTCCGCGTGGAGGGCGCTGCCGAGAAGATTGTCCTCCCCCAGCAGCAGCGAGTGCACGCCGGAGCCACCACCGATACCGGCGCCGATGATCAGCGAGACTTCGTCCACGGTCGTGACGGTGAGGGCGATCCCACCCTGTCCATCGTCATAGGCGAGCACGGTCGCGTCGGCAATGAACGGCTGTGCGCGGAGAATGCGCTCCGACTCCGCGCGTCTCACCTCTGTGCACCGGTCACCGAGTTGCAGGGCGAGGTATCGCCGTATCACAGCTTCCTTCGTGGTCACGTGCTCGTTCGCCGCGAAGCGTCCCGCCCGCTGCCAGATGTTATTGCCGGTAATGCGGAAGGGCGGATTCGCATCTATATCGATCCGACTGATGCGCTCCCCCTTGCAGGCGACGGGGAGGCCGCTCAGACTTTGGGGCTGCGCATTTGTCGCCGACCCCGCGGCGACCAGCAGTGCCAACGTACCCTGTCTAAGTGAGATCACTCGTGTCGTCCGCGCGCAAGCCGGTCCGAGCTTGCACAGTTGCTGTTACCGCCGGCATTCGCCCCGATGGCGATACCAGTCGTGTACGGCTGACCGCCGCCTACGTGACTGCCCTGGAAAATGCAGGGCTCATACCACTCATCGTCCCACCACTCTCTAATGCCGACGCCGCCTCCGCGATTCTCGATTCCGTTGCGGGCCTCGTGCTGACTGGCGGCGCAGACGTCGATCCCGCTTGCTACGGTGAAAAACGCCACGAAAAAGTACGTTCCGTTAACCCCGCGCGCGATGCGACGGAAGCCGCGCTGATAAAGGAGGCGAAGGAACGCGGAACTCCGGTTCTGGCGATCTGCCGGGGGATACAAATACTCAACGTCGCCCTCGGGGGAACCCTGGTACAGGACATCCCGTCGCAGTGCGAGACCAAAATCGCGCACGACGAAGAGAGCGCCCGCGATTCACGCACTCACGAGATATCCGTCGAGCCGGGCTCCCTCATCGCCGCGGCGGTCGGCACCGAGCACCTCACCGTGAATTCGTTCCACCACCAGTCGGTGAAGCGCGTCGCCGACGGGATGCGCGTCACGGCCCGGTCTCCGGATGGGATCATCGAGGGGATCGAGTCCACCGACGAAGATTGGTGGGTGATGGCCGTGCAGTGGCACCCCGAGGAAATGACAGACTCGGCCGAACCGTGGGACCGGGGCCTGTTCCAGGCGTTCGCGCGGAAGCTCGAAGGGTAGTGGAGCTCCCACGGATTCTTCACGTCGACTCCGGGCGCAGCTGGCGCGGCGGCCAGCGTCAGGTATTTCTGCTCGCCACCGGACTTCGCGACCTCGGCTATCGCACTCTTGTTGTGGCCCCCACCGGATCCCCCCTCATCAGGCGTGCCGAGCAGGCGGGACTTCCTACATATCGCCTGACGCTCCGCGGTGAATGGGACATTCGCTCCGCGCGCGAGCTCCGCGCCGTCGCTCAGGAGTGGGACGCCGCGGTCGTGCACGCGCACGACGCTCGCACGCACTCGATCGCAAGGCTCGCGCTCCTCGGGAAAAGAAAAACGCGGCTGGTAGTGACGCGTCGCGTCGCCTTCCCTCCAAAACAGGTTCGTCTCAAATACCGTTACGGTGTGGATGCTTTCATCGCCATCTCGCAGGCGGTGAAGACCGTCATGGTAAAGGCGGGAGTCCAGGCCGATAAAATCGAGGTCGTCTACTCCGGAGTCCCTGCTCCTCAGGTCAAGCGACCGCGCAACTGGCGGCGCGAGCGTGGATGGCCACCGAATTCCGTCATCTGCGGCATCGTCGGTGCGATGACGCAGGAGAAGGGACTCGATATGGTGGCAGGAATCGCGCGCCGCCTTCCCGGCGAGGTGTTCCGCCGCACGCGGCTCGTCCTCCTTGGCGGCAAGGGACAAGGAGGGACGACTGTCTCCGGCGTCGAAGGATTCGACGCGGGATTCGTCGAAGAAATTCACGACGCCGTGTCGGGACTCGATGTTCTCTGGCATCCGGCCAGGTCGGAGGGCCTCGGCACGTCGGTGATCGATGCCATGGCTCTCGGAATTCCGCCGATCGCGTTCGCGGTCGGAGGGCTGCCCGAGGTGATCGAAGATGGCAAGAGCGGTCTGCTCGTGCCGGCCGGCGACATCGCCGGTTTCGTCCGCGCAGCCGCGGCTCTGATCAGCGATGACGGACTCCGCACGATGCTCGGTGAGGGCGCGAAGCAGCGCGCCCGGGAATTCGACTCGAAGCTGATGATCGAACGGACAGCTGAGGTGTACAAGAGAGTGCTGGCGGGGTAGCGAGAGTGCTGGCGGGGTAGCGAGAGTGCTGGCGGGGTAGCGGCTAATCGCCTGCCCCTCCTATCTTGCCTGGATCTTGCCTGTTGAGCGGGTCCCGCCGTCTCGCCACCAATCGCACCGGAATCGAATTGATCTACATATGTATTCCGTCCTACAACGAGGGCCAGACCATCGGCGTGCTCCTTTGGCGCATTCGCCGGGTCTTTCAGGATTACTCGCGCGAGTACGAGATCATCGTCTATGACGATGCCAGCACTGATGGCACCCGGGAAACGCTGGCGCCGTACGCCGAGGTGATCCCGCTCACGATTCTGCACGGCGAGCAGCGCCAGGGATACGGCATTGCGCTGGACAAGCTCCTTCGCGAAGCCTCGCGCCGCACGCGCTATGCGCGTCGCGACGCTCTCATCACGATGCAGGCCGATTTCACCGATCAGCCGGAGCACATCCCGGAGCTCGTAAAGCGCTTCGAGGGCGGCGCTGATATCGTGGCGGCCAGGCAGGAAATGAGCGAAGCCCCGGCGGCCGTGCGGAGACTCCGCCGGTTTGCGGACTGGATGCAGCGCGCGGGTCTTCCAAAAACGGATGCGGCGGATCCTTTCACGACCTACCGTCTCTATCGCATCTCGGTTTTGCGTGAGCTGCTCAAGTCCCTCGGTGACAAGCCTGCGGTTACAAGCAGCGGTTGGGCGGCCAACATGGAGCTGCTGCTCAAGGCGCGCCGCTTCGCGCGCAGAATAGAGAACGTCGATCTCGCTCCGCGATACGATGTGCGCACACGGGAGACGCGAGTCCGCCCAGTCGCCGATGCCTTGAATCTCTTCCGCTTCAGCCGCACTGCTCGGCTCCTCGCAGCCCCCGCGAGAGGTCCGGCGTGAAGCGCGCTATCATTTCACACATCGCCATTCTCACCGCCGCGGCTGCAACCAGCTCCTGGGCGCAATCGACGCCCATCGCGCCCACGCCCGTGCCGCAGACTGTTGTGGCGTCGACCGCGAAGCGCGCCAAGGTTCCGTTTGGACCCGGCGAGCGACTGGAGTACGACGTGAAGTTCGGCGCGCTCAGGGTCGGCAGTGCGCACATGGAAGTCGTCGCGCTCGACAACCTCCGCGGCCGGGCCGCCTGGCACACCGCATTCTGGGTGCAGGGCGGAACTTTCCTGTTCCGCGTGAACGATGTATACGAGAGCTGGATGGACGCCGAGACTTTGTCTTCCCTTCGCTTCGTCCAGAACCTCGAGGAAGGCGGGAAGGAGACAGAGCGAAGATTCGAGATCTATCCCGAGCGCGCCATTTTTGTTCAGACCTCGAAGAAGCCGCCGAAAGAGGAGAAATCCGTCACTCAGCCACTCGACGACGGATCGTTCGTGTACTTCATCCGCACTCTTCCGCTCGTGGTCGGCCAGACCTATTCGTTTGACCGCTACTTCCGGCCGGATCGGAATCCGGTTCGAATCAACGTTGTCCGCAGGGAGAGAATCAAGGTTCCCGCCGGAACCTTTGACGCGATCGTCCTGCAGCCGATGATCAAGACCAAGGGAATCTTCTCCGAGGATGGACACGCGGAGATCTGGCTGTCGGACGACGACAGGCGTATCATGCTCCAGCTGAAATCGAAGCTGTCCTTCGGCTCGCTCAATCTTTATCTCAAGTCCTACTTTCCATCGCCAAATCCGTAGGCGGTAACCGCGGCTCGCGCCCTCGACCGTCGAAGGCGCCGGGGCAGAAGCCCAAAAGCGCGACTTCCGAGCCGATCGCGGAAGTCGATCTCTCGAGAGTCCGCACCGTTCCAATCGAGCGGCGCCCAAACAAAGTCGCCGCCGCCGAATTCGCATCCGCTCCGGGAAGTGACCGCAGTTTCGCTGCTTTCCTGAAATCGTTGCCCGATGTTCTGGTGGCGCGCGATTTCCTCCGCGTGGTGAGCGCGATCGCGGCTGCCGCGAAGAACAAGCGCGCGGTCGTCGTGATGCTCGGCGGCCACATTGTGAAGACGGGCCTGTCTCCTCTTCTCATCGAGCTGATGGATCGCAGGGTGATCACTCACCTCGCCATGAACGGCTCGGCCGCGATCCACGACTACGAGATCGCGCGTTTCGGCGCCACCTCGGAAGACGTCGCCCGGGGACTCGTGGATGGCACCTTCGGCATGGCTGAAGAAACCGGTCGCGGCATGAACGAGGCGTTCACGGCAGGGATGAAGAACGGCTGGGGGATGGGAGAGGCTCTCGCCCGCGCGCTCGAGGGCATCCCGCTATCGAATGGCGACTTGTCGGTGCTGCTCGCCGCTCATCGGTTGGGAATCCCCTGCACCGTTCACGCGGCCATCGGCGCCGAGATAATTCACCAGCATCCCGCGGCGAATGGCGCGGCGATCGGCGACACCAGCCACCGCGATTTCCGTCGGCTAGCCGCATCCCTCCCTGCACTGCACGAGGGCGGAGTCGTCCTCAACCTCGGGAGCGCGGTGATCATGCCGGAGGTATTTCTGAAGACGCTGACGATCGCGCGAAACCTCAACGGCGGAAAGCCTACCGGATTCACCACCTGCGATCTCGACATGCAGCGCCACTACCGCCCCCGCGTGAACGTGGTCCAGCGGCCGACGCAGGGGAGCGGGAAAGGCTACGAGATCACCGGGCACCATGAGATCATGGTTCCCCTACTCGTATGGGGGATCGTCGAGGCGTTAGAGAGTTGAAGGGCTGCAACTGAACGGGCGGGAGGCGTGAGTAGCGTAGATGTCAGTTGTTAGTTCACTACGCCCAGACTTATCTCAGTGGCGTTGGGAGTAACTGCTTGTGGCAAGACGCACCATCGTACAGTCGGGGCGTCGTAAACTAAGAAACTGGAATCTGTGCTTCTAACAACTCCCGCCCGTTCAGTTGTCCTTTTTATGCTCGAGGTCGATTAGTTGCCAGATCTAAAGTACAAGCGGGTTCTGCTCAAGCTGTCCGGCGAGGCACTCGCCGGACAGAAGGGCGGTGGTTTCGATTTCACCATTCTCGAGCGGCTCGCCACTGAGGTCTCGGACATCGTCAAGATGGGCGCGGCCGTCGGGCTGGTGATCGGGGGCGGCAACATCGTGCGCGGCGCCCAGCTGTCGAAGATGGGAATGGATCGCGTCGGCGCCGATTACATGGGCATGCTCGGCACGGTCATCAATGCGCTGGCGCTCCAGGACGTGCTCGAGAAAGCGAAGCTGGAGACGCGCGTCATGACCGCGATCGCGATGGAATCGATCGCCGAGCCCTTTATCAGACGTCGCGCGATGCGCCACTTCGAGAAGGGCCGCGTCGTGATCTTCGCGGCCGGCACCGGCAACCCGTA
>PKVB01000116.1:8993-11532 GCA_003131365.1 Gemmatimonadota bacterium
CTCGGCGTGATGGACCAGACGGCCATCACTCTCTGCAAGGAGAACAAGCTGCCCATCATCGTCCTGAACATTCACCGTCACGGAGAAGTTGCGAAAGCGCTGTTGGGCGAGCGCGTCGGAACGATCGTACAATGACGACAATTCCTCAGATCACGAAGGACTGCCGGACCGCGATGGAGAAATCGTTCGAGGCGTCGAGGCGCGAGCTGGCGTCGATTCGAACCGGCAAGGCGACGGCGAGCCTGCTCGACACGGTGCGCGTTGACGCGTACGGGCAGCAGATGCCCCTGAATCAGGTAGCGGGCGTGTCGGCTCCAGAACCGCGACTCCTCACTGTGACGCCGTGGGACAAGGGACTCGTCACGGCAATCGAAAAGGCGCTCCGCGAATCTGATCTCGGTCTCAACCCGCAGACGCAATCGGGCGTCATCCGGGTTCCGCTCCCTTCGCTCAACGAGCAGCGGAGGAAGGAGCTGGTCAAAGTCGTTCACAAGCTGGCCGAGGAAGCGCGAATCGGCATCCGCCACGCGAGAACCAACGCGCGCGACCAGCTGAAGAAGCTGGAGAAGACTTCGGAAGACGAGCAGAAGAGAGCAGAGAAAGAGCTTCAGAAGCTCCACGACGACTACATCGGCAAGATCGATGAGTTGTTGAAGGGAAAAGAAGCAGAAATCATGGAAGTCTAGCCCGTGTCAGAGCTGACACGGCGCATCATCTTCGCGGTGATCGCGGCGCCCGCGAGCATTGCAATCGTATACTTCGGCGACTGGGCACTGGCGACTGTTCTGTCCGTGCTCGCGGCGCTGGCGGCCTGGGAGCTGTTCCGAATGGCTCGTGAAACCGGCGCGCTGCCGCTGGAGCCGGCGGGAATCGCGCTGGCGGCCCTCCTGCCTATCGCGGTTCACGCGCAACGACTGGGCATTTACACGCTCTCTCTCACCGCTGTCGTCGCGATGGTTCTGTTATTGTTCGCGTGCACGATCTGGCTCCGCGGACCGGCGGGCAAGCCTCTATCATCCGTCGCGATCACGGCGTTCGGAGTGATGTATGCGGGACTCTTTTCATACATCTACGCGGTTCGCTACCACGACTACGCCGTGGGAGCGGGGGCGGGAACGGCGCTGGTCTTCCTGCCGGTGTTCCTGACGTGGAGTACCGACGTGGGCGCCTATGCATTCGGCCGGACGTTCGGCAGAAAGAAGCTGCTTCCTTCGGTCAGCCCGGGGAAAACCGTCGAAGGCGCCGTGGGCGGCCTGGGACTCGCCATCGTCATCTGCCTGCTCTACGTGCGATTCATCCTCATGCCCTACGCGCAGCTCGGCCTCACGATCCAGGGCGCGGTTCTCTTCGCCATCGTCGTCAGTGTCACGGCGCAGACCGGTGATCTCGCCGAGTCTCTGCTCAAACGCGAGGCCGGCGTGAAGGACAGCTCGCGCATCCTGCCGGGGCATGGTGGAATACTCGATCGCTTCGACAGCCTGCTGTTCGTAATGCCGATCGCGTTCCTCCTGCTGGGGCGCTTGCTGCTGCCCATGCCCCAGTGACGCCGGTCACCGCACCCAAAGGGGTGGCGGTGCTCGGCTCGACGGGGTCGATCGGCACGACAGCGCTCCGTGTGCTCGACAGGCAGCGCGCACGGTTCCGAGTCACGGCTCTCACGGCGAACAGCAACGGCGCCCTGCTGAGAGAGCAGGCGCGCAAGTTCCAACCCGCNNCGCGTTTGTCGGCATGGTGGAATCCCAGGCCGACGCGGACGATGCGTGGAAGAGCGGGACCGAGGCCCTGATCGCCGCCGCCACGCGCGATGACGTCGACATCGTGCTCAATGCGATCGTGGGCGCGGCGGGACTCGACGCGACGCTGGCAGCGCTCAAAGGCGGGAAGCGCGTCGCGCTCGCCAACAAGGAGACGTTGGTCATCGCCGGAAACCTGGTGAAGCAGGCGTGCGCCGCGGGATCGGGCGAGGTGATTCCCGTGGACAGCGAGCACAGCGCGATCCTTCAGTGCATTACCGGCCACCCGACGTCGGCTGTGCGTCGGGTCGTGCTCACCGCGTCGGGCGGACCATTCCGCGGGTGGAGCGCGGAGCGGCTCGCGTCCGCGACCGTGGATGACGCGCTCAGGCACCCGACGTGGCAAATGGGCCGGAAGATCACCATCGACAGCGCGACGCTCGCCAACAAGGCACTGGAGGTAATTGAGGCACACTTTCTCTTTGGGCNNGCGTTGGAGGTCATCGAGGCGCACTTCCTGTTTGGCGTGCCGTACGACCGGATCGAGGTCGTCGTGCATCCTCAGAGCGTTGTTCACTCGTTCGTCGAGTTCATCGATGGCAGCGTCGTTGCACAAATGAGCGTTCCGACGATGGAGTTGCCGGTGCTCTATGCCCTGACGCATCCTGAACGTGTCGCCGACGACGGGGTGCCGGCTTTCGATCCGGTTAAACTTTCTCCGATGACCTACGAGCCCGTCGATCACGAGCGATTTCCGGCGCTGCGCCTCGGCATCTCCGCCGGAGTGGCGGGCGGAGCCGCGCCGG
>PKVB01000063.1 GCA_003131365.1 Gemmatimonadota bacterium
CTCCACCAGAAAGTTGCTACAACCATTTTCTTTGAGTCGAACGGCGGCCAGGCAAAAGCCGAAGCTACCCTGCCGGAAATTCGTCTGGCAGTCGCGGAGCCCGATCTCGACGTAGGAAACGTCGATACGGCCCTCGAAGAATTGTCGACGTCCTGCTACTACCTATCGTCTGAGAAGAACCGCTACCGGTTTAGCCTGGCGCCAAACCTGAACAAGCTGCTCGCCGATCGACGTGCGAGCGTCCAGTCACCGCGTGTCGAGGAGCGTATCCGAGGCGAGGTGCAAAAGGTCTTTGCCGAGGAAAAAAACGGGATCGAACGGCTCTACTTCCCAGAGAAGAGCGGTCAGATACCCGACGTGGCACGACTGAGGCTGATAGTGCTGCCACCAGATCGAGCCGCCGCCGACAAAACGACGAAATCCTTCATCGACGCGGCGACGAAGGAAAATGGATCATCAGCGCGTACGTTCAAGAGCGCGCTCGTTTGGGCAGTGCCAGAAGGAGTCGATGCGCTGCGCGACGATGCACGCAAGGTCCTTGCTTGGGAAGACATAAATGATGAAGAAACGGAACTTCGCCTGGACGACGCTCAGAAACGGCAGCTCTCCGAAAGCCTGAAGAAAGCGCAGCGTGATATCAAAGAGTCCGTTTGGCGCACGTACAAGAACGTCATGCTCCTTGGGAAGGAGGGCGAGTGGAAGACCGTTGATTTGGGATTGGTCCATTCGAGCGCGGCACGTTCAATCTGCCAGTTAATAACCGAGCGATTGGCCCAGGCTGGCGACATCGAGGAGAAGGGCGTGAGTCCAAACTTCCTCGTCCGCAACTGGTCTCCCGCGTTCAAGGAGTGGAGCACTAAGGCGGTGCGCGATGCTTTCTTCGCCTCCCCGAAATTCCCGCGCTTGCTCGCCCCTGACTCGATTAGGGACACAATCGCGCGCGGGGTTGAGAACGGAATGCTCGGCTACGTCGGCAAGAAAGCAGATGGTACTTACGTGCCGTTCCATTGGAATAGCTCACTGCTCTTGCAGGACATCGAAATCTCGGACGACGTGTTTCTCATACAGCGTGAGGTGGCAGAAGCTTACGCTGCCGGGACAGTACAGTACCCACCGATCGCGGTGGGGGGAGGCCAAGTCGGCACGAACCCGGTGCTGCCGGCAACTGCAGGCGGCGGGCTGCCCATATCTGGAAGCTCCGAGGGAGCTAGCAGTGCCGCTATGAACGCAAACGTTCCGAGCATCGTGTGGAATGGAGACGTTCCCCACCAAAAGTGGATGAACTTCTACACGAAGGTACTCTCTAAGTTTTCTGCAGGCGCGGGGTTGAAGCTCACGCTACGAGTGGAAGTAACTCCGGCGGGCGGCGTGTCATCGCAGAAAGTTGATGAAACCAAGGTGGCGCTACGCGAGTTGGGTCTCAAGGATAAACTCGAGGGAGAGTAGCTGCATAGCTATATCATCACGTACTCTCTCCGAGATTGTTGGTGGTCCTCACTGGGCCATTCGCTGAAGAGAGGTGAGACTCCTGAGCGCTACTTTAACGATCAAGCTCGCTAACCGTGAGATCGTGGCCAACCAAGAAAACGCGCAGTCCTGCGGCGCTGAGCTCATGCTTCACTGGTTCTAGGTACCTCCGAAAGCCTGAAGAATCTGGTACAGCGAGCGCAACGTCCGTCTGTGCTCTATCCGGATACTCAGCCCGAAGTTCAAGGGTGGTAAAAACCCCCTTCGCAACTCTATCAAAAACCTGCGTCCCAGTAAATTCTTTCCCAAACCGCGGGCTGCCTTCCCTCGAACTAGTCGCACCTTTCGCTTCGATGACCAGGTCGCGCCCGCTCACGAGTTCGCGCGCGATGATGTCGACCCCTTGTTGGGTTGTGTGGAGTCGCTGCCGTATCTCGTAACCGTGTTCTTCCAGATATCCGCAGATGCCCGCAATCACGTCATTCTCGTTCATGGCGCCCTCGCGAGGTGCCGACAGCTCAGGAAGTTGGAGAGGTCGGTGGCAGACAGTGATAGTTCGTTGCGGAGAGTCCACATGAGCTAGAAAGTAGCCCGCAAAAACCCGTCGATACAGCCCGGCTACGCGAAAGCCGGACAGGTCCCGCTAGCTACAACCCGCGAGCTTTGATGTAGGCGCAGACGACTTGTCTCGATCGGCGCGGACGAGCGGATGCCGGCAATCGCACACTTCTGCCTGGTCCCGCACTCGAAAGATGATGGATGACCAATGGCGTCGTGCCGGCGAGCGGTTCATATTGCTCGCCGTGCCCACCGCCCTGTCCTCCCGATCGGCCTGATGCCTGACTCCGACTTCCTAACCGCAGGGAAGAAGACGTCTGAGATCGACGTCGAAATTACCTACCGTATCATAGAGCTCTTCTCGGAGGGACTCTACTCCAGTCCACACAAAGCCGTCGAAGAGCTGGTATCGAACGCCTTCGACGCAGGGGCCACGCGAGTCCACGTTATTCTGTCGCCGGATCTGCAGGTCGATGGGGCGACCATTGCCGTGATTGACGATGGCGAGGGGATGGGACTTAAGGAGTTTAAGCAGCACTGGCTCATAGGGGAAAGCAACAAGAGGAAGAAAGGGTACAAGCCGCTTCGAGGGCGTGCACCGATCGGAAAGTTCGGCATCGGCAAGCTTGCTACATACGTGTTAGCGGAGGAGCTAACGCACGTCTCGCGTCGTGATGGGGAATATTACGCGACAAGCATGGATTTCAAACGAGTGCCGATCTCAAAAGGGGTCGCCTCTCGTAAGAAGATCACGCTTCCCTTTCGCAAGCTCACGCAAGCAGAGGCGCGCGCGGCGCTGGCGCCTTGGCTCAAGAAGGGAGCGCCTGGCTACGACGAAATTCAGCTTTTCGGGAACAAGGCCCCGCCCACTTGGACGGTGGCTATCCTTTCTTCACTCAGAGAGATGGCGCAGGAGATCCAGCGAGGTCGGCTGGAGTGGTTGCTCGAGCACGCGATGCCCCTCCGTGAGGACTTCAATCTCTATCTCGACGGCAAGCGCATTGTCTCACGTAAAGAACACGCGAAGAAGCTCGGAACCTACGTGCTAGGGACAAAGGACATTGAGCTACAATCTCCGGCTCCGGATGATGCGACGGTATACGAAGACCAAGACGCGGGGAATCCGGCGCAGCGGATCGGTATTCAAGTGCCCAGCTTGGGCCGTGTTAGCGGCGTCATCGAGATCTTCGAAGATCCGATCGATGTGGGCAAATCGGAGGATATCGGACGGAGCAACGGCTTTTTTGTGTTCGTGCGCGGTCGCTTGGTGAACGCGGATGATCCTGGATTCGGAATCGATAGGAACAAGCTGCGACACGGCACGTTCTCCCGCTTCCGGATGGTGATCCACGCCGACGGGTTGGATGCGGAGTTAAGATCCTCGCGCGAGCGCTTGCGATCGGGACCCCTGTTCAAGATCGCCCGGAACATCGCCCATGCTGGTTTCAACTTCGCGCGCCTCAAGTTGCAGGTAGCGGAGGCCGGGGCAAGCACGAGCTCGCGGGTAGCTCTGCGCGTTGCGGCGGCTCCCGCTGCGCTTACGCGCCGGCCCTTGGCCGCTGTCGCGGCCGCTATGTTCGCGGGAAGGCATGATTCCCGTTACATCACGCTTCCTGTCGGCTTGGACGAAGAGGCGCAGGAGGAGTTTGTTGAGCGGCTAGGCGCTGCAGTAGATGGCGAAGAGCTCGTCCGTTCTACGCAGCTGGTCGACCTGTCTCCTGATCAAGGGCTAGCCGTGTTCGACACCGCAGCTGGAATCCTTCGCATCAACTCCTTCCATCCGTTCGTCGCGTACTTCTTCAACGAGTTTCAGGACCCCGCAGTGAGCCTTCCGCTCGAGCTCTTCGCGATGGCCGAGGTGCTCATTGAGGCACAGATGGTTGAGGAGGGCATCGGCGAGGATGACATCAACGAAGTCCTGACGCGTCGTGACGAGCTTCTACGAAATCTAGCGAGTTCGACCGGGAAGCGACCGGCGCGACTCATTGCGAGGGCGCTTGAGGACGCGTCGACAGACAAGGCGAAGCTAGAGCTCGAGGTCGTTGCGGCCTTTAACAGCCTGGGATTTGACGCGGTTCCGAAAGGTGGTAAGGGGAGACCGGATGGCATTGCGACGGCTCACCTCTCAGCGAAGGACGGGGAGCAGCGGCGCTACTCCGTCAGCCTCGAAGCGAAGAGCAAGGTGAGGCTCGGGACCAAGGTTTCCGCAAAGACAGTTGGCGTTTCAGCTATCGCGCGGCAACGGGACGATTACTCCTGCGAACATGCCATCGTCGCCGGACCGGATTTTCCAACCTCAAAGGGTGAACTGTCGGCGCTGCGGAAGGAGATCGATCAGGAACGCAAGAAGTCGGATCGGACAATCACTCTCATCCGGATCGCAGACCTCGCACGATTGGTCAGGACCGCGCCGGTCAAGCGCTTGGGACTCGATCGGATTCGCGAACTTTTCCAGTGTCGTGTGCCCGAGGATGCGGCCTCGTGGGTTGAAGCAGTAGAAAAATCAAAGCCGAAGCCTTCCCACGTGCAAGAAATTCTCGAGGCAATCGAGGCAGAAGCGAAGACCGACTTTGGCTCACCTATCGAGTGGTCCGCGATCCGTGTCGTCCTGAGAAAGGATCGCGAGCTCCAATTAGAGAATGAGGAGATCAGTGCAACGTGCCAGATGCTGTCACGAATCGTTCCCGAGCTCGTCTCGTGGACGCGAAAATCGGTTGCGATCAACAGCGGTGCAGTGCGCGTGCTCAAGTCATTCAGAGCGGCTCTGGCCGACTACACTACCTCCTGACGCCAAGCGATGCTGCGACCTATTCATCCATTCCCTGCCCGCATGGCGCCAGAGATTGTCTGGTCCGGGGTCCCTACCGCAGCAAAGGCCGGAGTTCTGTCGGTATTGGACCCGATGGCCGGATCCGGTACTACCGTTGCGACCGCGCGGCTCTTGGGGCATCGGGCCCTAGGATTCGATACGGATCCGCTGGCAGTGATGATCGCGCGCGCCTGGTCAAAGAACGTAGATGGCGAGCAGCTCCTCGAGAATGCAGCCATGGTGCTCTCGAACGCGCGCGGAATAGCAGGAGACATTACACAGGCTGAAGCGTATCCGGACGATGCCGATGAGGAGACTAAAGAGTTTATNNTCGCTACTGGTTCGACCCGCAGGTTCGCGCGCAGCTGGCCGCGCTCGTACACAGCATTCGGATGGTCGCCCAAGCGCCAGCGCGCAATCTGCTTTGGTGCGCGTTCTCGCGGTTGATCATCACCAAGGAGGCTGGCGTCTCGCTCGCGATGGACGTCTTGCACAGTCGGCCGCACCGGAGTTACGAGAAAGCACCTCGCAAGCCGTTCGACGTCTTCTTCAACGCCGCAAGGTACATCGCGGGGCGTTCCCCATTTGCAAGCGACAGTGCGCACCCGCGTGCGACTGTCCGATCCGGCGACGCGCGCGCGTTGAAGGTTGCTTCTAAAAGCGTGGACTGGGTCGTGACGTCGCCGCCATACTTGAATGCAATCGACTACATGCGAGGGCATCGCCTTTCCCTAGTGTGGATGGGACACAAGCTCGTCGCCCTCCGGCGAGTACGATCGACAAACGTGGGAAGCAATGTGCTCGCGCGAGACGAGCTCCCAGCGCCGCATATTCGGAGCGCCATGCAGGCGATGGGCGAGCTGGGCAACCACTCGTCCCGGACCGCCCGAATGCTGCAGCGTTATGTCGGAGACATGGATTGTGTAATGCGCGAGCTTACGCGCGTTCTCGTGCCGGCCGGGCACGCGCTACTCGTTGTCGGCGACTCGACCGTGCGCAATGTTTTCGTAAGTAATTCGGGCATGATCGCCGCGCTCGGGCAGGCGTGCGGGCTCGAGCTCACGTCGTCGACGACGCGCGAGCTTCCTGCGAATCGGCGCTATCTTCCCCCGCCCGGGCGGCAAGGGGCAGGCACCGCGCTAGGGGCCCGGATGCGAAATGAAGTGGTCCTCAAGTTCCGGAAGCCAGCGTGATGTGGTATTCCTCGCCGTGACCTGAGGTAACGGCGGCTCGCCTTGAGCCAGCAGGGATTCGTCACTCACGAGCAAGTATGAGGAGCTTGGTTGGTCTAATCTCGTCCATAACACATTCTGTTGGTTATTGCCCAACGTCCTAGTTCAGCTGCAATTGAGTTCTAGTTGCTCGCCCGACCACCCAACTGCCGCCACAAATAAGCATACGTAAGCGCCAAACTCTTCGCCCTCTGCTCGTTCGTCACCCCCGCCCCATGCCCGCCCTCGGTATTCTCGAAGTAGTAAAATGGCAGCCCCATTGATTCCATACGTGCGGCCATCTTCCTCGCATGCGCAGGATGCACCCGGTCGTCGCGGGTAGTAGTGGTGAACATCACCTTCGGATACTTCGTGTTCGGCCTGAGATTCTGATAAGGCGAATACTTCGAGATGTACGCCCACTCATCCGGTTTGTCCGGATCCCCGTACTCCGCCATCCAGCTCGCACCCGCCAGCAGATGGCTATACCGCTGCATGTCGAGCAGCGGCGACTGGATCACCACCGCCTTGTACAGCTCCGGCCTCTCGGTGAACGCAACGCCCATGAGCAATCCACCGTTGCTCCCGCCCTCGATCCCCAAATGCTCCGGTGATGTTATCCGCTGGCGTATCAGCTCCTCGGCCACCGCGGCGAAGTCGTCATAGATGCGCTGGCGATTCTCCTTGAGACCGGCGCGATGCCACGCCGGGCCGAATTCTCCGCCGCCGCGGATGTTCGCCAGCACATAGGTCCCGCCGCGCTCGAGCCAGTTCGCGCCCACGTTCGCGCTGTACCCGGGCGTGCTCGATACCTCGAACCCGCCGTAGGCATACAATAGGGTGGGGTTATTCCCATCGCGCTTCATGCCTTCACGATGAACGATGAAGTAGGGAATCTTCGTCCCGTCCTTCGAGGTCGCTTCCATCTGCTCGACGGTGAGTCCCTTCGCGTCGAACTGCGCCGGCAGTCGCTTCACCTCGGAAATCTTCTCGGCCTCGTTCACGACGTAGAGCGTCGTGGGCTGGATGAAGTTCGTGTAGAAAAAGAAAAAGCGATTTGACCGCGGAGAGCTCGCGACCACGCCGAGGTGGCCGAGGTCGGGCGCCGGCACTTTCTCGAACGACCAGGCGCCGTTCTGGTGGCGATACTTCCGCAGCTCGCCACGCACGTTGTTCAGCACGTCGATCAGCAGATAGTCGTGCGTCGCCTCCATGCTGTTGATGGTCTCGCGCGGCCCGGGCTGCATCACGAGCTTGAGGTCACGCTTGCCGGCGAGAAAGTCCTCGACCGGAATTGCCACCAGAGAGCCGGTCCCCCAGGTCTTGCCACCGACCTCCCACGGATCCCGCACGTACACCAGCATCTGATCTCGAACCAGATGCAGATCCGCGTCACCCGGAATGTCGAGTTTGACCAGACGGCCATTCCGATACAGCGACTTCGTGCCCTTGTAGAATGTCTCGTTGTCGTAGACCACGACGTAACGCCGATCACCCGCGTCGCTCGCCCCCGTAAACACTCCCATGTGCTCGGCCGGCGTCTCGTACACCGTCGTCGCCGACAACAGCGGCGTCCCGCGCTTCCACAGCTTGACGATGCGCGCGTAGCCGGACGTCGTCATCGAGCCCGGGCCGTAGTCCGTGCCGACGAGGAGCGTGTTCGCGTCCACCCACGCCGTTGACATCTTCGCCTCCGGCAACCGGAATCCATCCTTCACGAACTGGCCGGTCCTGAGATCGAACTCCCGCGCCTCATTCGCGTCCGATCCGCCGCGCGAGAGCGACACCATGCAGAGGTACTCCTCCGGATCGAAGCAATCGGCGCCGCCCCACGACCAGGTCACGTTCTCCGCCTTGGCCAGAGCGTCGACGTCGAGCACCGTCACCCACTTCGGATTGCCCGACGTGTAGTCGCTCCAGCTCGTGCGCCGCCAGATCCCGCGCTTGTGATCGGCGTCCTGCCAGAAGTTGTAGAGCATGTCGCCGACGATGCGCGGGTACGCGATCCTGTCCTTCGAGTCGAGGATCGCCTTCGTGCGATCGTAAATCGACTGATAGATCGGCAAGGCGCTGAGCTCGGCCACCGTCGACGCGTTGTGCGCGTTAACCCAGTCCATCGATCTCTGGCCGTCAACGTCCTCGAGCCAGATGAATGGATCCGCGGCAGTCTGCTGGGCGGCTAGCACCACCGGAGCGGTCGCGGAACTGAGAAGGACCGCGAGGTAACCAAGCTTGATATACGGTTTCACGATGTCTCCCGGGGCGTAGAGCCGAGCTTAATCTCGGGTATGCATCGCCTGGGAGGGAAGGGCCTGCTCCTTCATCATGGTCCCGGGATCGATCAGAAATTGCTAAGCCCCCAGCGAGCTAGCTCTCCTGAAGCGTCGGCTCGAGCAACCGAATCTTCTGCCAGATCCTCCCCGACAACGAACCCGCAAGCGCCTCGATCTCATTCACCTCGCTCAGCACTACGTCGTCCTTGTACCGCTGCACCAACAACGCCGANNCTTCCCGGTGAGCGATAAAAGGTCAGTGCAGTAATCGAGATACCTCCCCAGCGACGGCGGACTCATCGCCCCCTTCGGGCTCTCCGTAATCTCCGGCTCCGGCAACCTCCGTCCCGCCGGATCCTTTGCCAACTGATGCATGTCGATGACGTGAGCCAGACTCCGCAGCTCGTGGAGCACCCCGTGCGCCCGCTTTCGCTTCAGGTTCGACGATCTTCGCTTCGTCGAGCTTCCGGAATTCGGAGGTCGTCACTCTAGCACGTCGTGACTTCTTGCGCGTTGGTCGTCGTAGCCAATCCGAGGCGACTGTTCATTGCACCAATTTCCCGGAGGGCGGCCTGAATGCGCAAGGACCGACACCATGCCCGCGCTCACTCGCTGGCTAAGCCGGCACGGCCTTCATATGTTGGTGAATGAGATCACTCGCGCGCGTCATCGGAACGATCGTTCTCGCCTTCGCTCCGCTCGGCATTGGTAGCGCTCAGACTTCCGTGCGCAGCTTCACGATCACGTTCCCGAAATCGATTCACGCCGCCCCCGTTACGGGGCGGGCCTTCCTGATTCTCAGCAAAGACTCGAGTCCCGACCCACGATTCCAGATTCACCCGTTCGATCGCGGGTTGCCGATTTTCGGGCGCGACGTGAACGCTCTCGCCCCAGGCGAGCCGGTGATCATTGACGCAGCAGTGCCCGGGTATCCGTTGAAAAGCCTCGACAACCTTCCACCGGGCGACTACTACGCGCAAGCGATCCTCAACGTCTACACCGAGTTCCACCGCGCCGATGGACACGTCATCTGGGCGCACATGGACCAGGGGGAAGGCCAGCAATTCGCGACGTCGCCGGGCAATCTTTACAGTATTCCCCAGAAATTTCACGTTGACGCGCGCACCGGCGGGAGGCATGCGCTCGTGCTCACCAAAATCATCCCGCCGTCGCCGCTCCCGCCCGACACGAAATGGGTGAAGCAGATCAAGATCCAGAGCAAGCTCCTGACGGCCTTCTGGGGCAGACCGATTTACCTCGGCGCTACGGTGCTGCTTCCCGCCGGTTACGACGCTCACTCGGACGTGCACTACCCGGTGATCTACCAGCAGGATCATTTTGGGCTGCGGCCGCCGCTGGGATTCAGCGAAAGCACCAGTCCCGATCCCCCGGAAGTTCGAGAAGCGCTGAAGAAATACAACATCGAGACCGGGATGGAGTTTTCCAGCACATGGACCGGTCCCGGTTTTCCGAGGATGATCGCGGTAATCTTCCAGCACCCCACACCCTACTTCGATGATTCCTACGCGGTAAACTCGGCGAACAACGGGCCGTACGGCGACGCGATTCTCACCGAGCTCATCCCGTACCTCGAGGAGCATTTTCGAATCATCAGCAAGCCCTACGCGCGAGTGCTGACGGGCGGATCGACCGGCGGGTGGGAATCGATCGCGCTCCAGATCTACCATCCCGAATTCTTCGGAGGAACATGGACGCTGTACCCCGATCCCGTCGACTTCCGGCACTACGGTGCGGTGGACATCTACGCCGACACGAACGCGTTTGTCTTCACCAGAACGGCGGGAATCATTCTCGAGCCGGGCACCGAGTGGCACCACCCCGAACGCTACATCATGCGCGCGGTCGATGGGCAGCCCGTGCTGAGCATCAGAGATTACAGCAGGTGGGAGGATGTGCTCGGGAGTCACGGCCGCTCGACCGACCAGCTCGAGGCGTGGGAGTCGGTCTTCGGCCCCGTAGGAGACGACGGTTATCCAAAGCCGCTCTGGGACAAGCGCACCGGACACATCGATCACGACGTCGCCATGTACATGCGCGACCACGGCTTTGACCTGCGCTACTATCTCGCGCAGCACTGGCCGACGATCGGGCCGCAGCTGGTCGACAAGATCCACGTCGATGTCGGCGACATGGACAACTTTTATCTGAACCTCGCTGTGTACGACCTTCAGTCGTTCCTCGACAGCACCAGCTCACCTCGGGCGGGCGCTGTCTTTCGCTACGGTCGCCCGAAAAAGGGGCACGGCTGGCAGCACACGACGACGGCCGATATCGTTCGCGAGATGGGAGATTTTGTCACCGCGCACGCACCCGCCGGTGAAAACTCGATGCAGTGGAAATACTAGAAGCGTTAAAGAAGGCGAGGTGAGTGGTTTGTCCAACCCCGATGACGTCCGCATTTTCGCTTACGATCACGTCGTGGCGAATGGATTTCCTCCGACGCTCGTCGAGATCGGCAGGCATTTAGGCGTAACTCCATCTGCCGCCCGCCAGGAGCTGGCCGCACTGAAGATCGGCAAGACGATCCTGGTCCACCAAGAATCCGGCGAGATCTGGATGGCGGGACCCTTCTCCTCGACCAGGACCGACTACGAGGTCGTTGCCAGCGATCGCACCTACTATGCGAACTGCGCGTGGGACATGCTCGGCATCCCGATGATTCTAAACGCGCCCGCACAAGTCCGCACCAAATGCACGGACTGCGGAAGTCCCATGACAATCGATTGCGATCCGTCGCACCGGCCCGCGGAAAACGCCGTCGTCCACTTTCTCGTGCCCGCACGACACTGGTATGAGGACATCGGGTTCACCTGAGCGACCATGTCAATCTTCCGGTCGGAAGAACACGTTCGGAGCTGGACCACCGCAAAAAGTCTGAGTGTAGGTCAAATAGTCCCGCTCGCCCAGGTCTGGAGGCTCGCGAAAGCGTGGTACTCGGATCCGCGGAGCCGCTCCTGGCGCCCCCGCTCGCGCGATGAATCACAAGCCGTGCTCAGGTCCTTAGGATTGGTCGGAGGTTTCTGGGAGCTTCCGAAGTAGCTACTTCCTTGAACTCTTTCATTGACAGAATTCAATGGGTGGTGTAGCGATTGGCGCCCGCCCACCCGAACCGTCCCAACATGCACCCAGCCATCGCGTTGACCGGTCTGCTCGTGTCGCTCGGAATTCCGCTCCCACATTCGCCGATCATCCACGCGAGGCCGCGCGCCAGCGCGCCACTTCCGGTGATGAACGCGAACGACAACACCGCATCCGCGGGTAAGCTCGAGAACGGCATACTCAATATTCATCTCGACGCAACCAAAGGAGTCTGGTATCCCGAAGGACCCAATGGAAAGTCTGTCGAGACCGCGGCCTTCGCTGAAACCGGCAAAGCGCCGACGACGCCAGGCCCGGTCATCCGCGTCACCCTTGGCGCCGAGGTGCACGCCACCATCCACAATTCCCTCGACAAGCCTCTCATCGTCCTCGGGCTCGGCGACAATCGCGGAGTGCGCGACACGCTCAACGTCGGTGTCGGCGAAACGAAAGAGGTGCGATTCACGCCGACCCACGCGGGCACCTACTATTACGCCGGACAGACTGACGCGGGGCCCTTCGTCAGCCGGTATCACGATGACAGCCAGTTGAATGGCGCGCTCATCGTCGACGAGCCCGGCGCCACCAAAAAGGATCGCGTTTTCCTCATCTCGTGGTGGGGTATCCTCGACAGCCTGAGCCCGACCGGGCTAAAGGCGTTCACGATGGTGATCAACGGGCTCTCCTGGCCGCACACGGAGCGCATCCGGATGACGCAGGGCGACTCTGCCACCTGGCGATGGATCAATCTCACCGGCGTCTATCACCCGATGCACCTCCACGGCTTCTACTATCGTGTCGATGCGAAAGGCGATGGAGTGACCGACGAGTATTTTGCCGCCGACCAGCGGAGAATGGCGGTCACGGAGATCGTTGCACCGGGACGGACGATGCAGATTGCGTGGTCACCAACACGCCCCGGAAACTGGATAATGCATTGCCATCTGGCCGGCCATCTCTCTCAGAACGTGGCGCTGGATACCGAGAGCGGCGTCGCGCACAACGAGATGGAGGGCATGCATCCGTCGGACCGCCCGCATCAGATGTTCGGGCTCGTGCTCGGAATTACGGTTGCTCCAAACGGACAGATCGCAAAGGCGCCGGGAGCGGAACGAAAGATCCGCGTCTATCTCCGTTCACAGCCCAATCAGTACGGTGACAAAGTCGGTTTCGGGTTCGTGGTTGCCGGCTCCAGGGAAGACCGACCGGGCATCAAGCTCGCGGTTCCCGGATCGACGCTCTTTCTGGAGAAGGATCAGCGAGTGGCGATCACCGTGATCAACCAGAGCGGGATCGATAACGCTTCCATCCATTGGCACGGCATCGAACTCGAGAGTTATCCGGACGGGGTGCCCGGGTGGAGCGGGTCCGGCAAGCACATCATCCCGGCGATTGCTCCTGGTGATTCGCTGACGGTGCACTTCACTCCGCCGCGCGCCGGCAGCTTCATGTATCACTCGCACTTCAATGAGATGACTCAGATCGGGTCCGGCGCCTACGCACCGATCATCGTGTTGAACAAGGGCGAGAAGTTTGACGCCGAGAAGGATCGTATTCTCTTCATCTCGGACGGGGGGGTTGGGCTGAACGTGATCGCGGGTCCACCGGCTCCGGTACTTCTCAACGGCAAGGCCCTGCCGGATCCGATCGAGCTTCGCGCCGGAACGACATATCGCTTCCGCCTCTTCAATCTCAAGAACGACGACATCGAGCAGATCGCGTTGCTCGACGAAAACGACAAGCCAATTACATGGAGAGCCGTCGCAAAGGACGGAGCGGATCTACCGGCGTCGCAGTCGACGTTGCAGCCCGCGTCGCTGGTCTTCGGGTCGGGTGAGATCTACGATTTCGTGTACACGCCCGAAAAGACCGAGGAGCTCAAAGTCCGCTACGGCACGCGTCCATACATCGTCAACGTCGCCGTTCACGTGAGGTAGGACTGGCGCCGTCGCGCCCTCGAGACGGACCATTAGTCGCGCGCCAGGATGCATTTACCGCTGACGTAGCCGATGGTTGCTCGGAGATTTTTGGATCTCCCAAAGTAGACTCGCCTTCCCGCCTTCCCGCCCACCGCCCACCGCCTAGCTCTCCTGAAGCGTCGGCTCGAGCAACCGTATCTTCTGCCAGATCCTCCCCGACAACGAACCCGTAAGCGCCTCGATCTCATTCACCTCGCTCAGCACTACGTCGTCCTTGTACCGCTGCACCAACAACGCCGACAACTTCCCGGTGAGCGATAAAAGGGCTGGCAGTCGAAATACTCAGCCGGTCATCGCGGGTGTATGACCGTGAGTTCAAGCGCGACGCGTACTTCGCGCTCGGACTCGAGCAGGTGTGGCTCGTCGATTGGCGCGACCGGTCTGTAGAAGTTTGCACCGGTAAACGAAAGAGCCGTGTCGTCCGGGATAGGATTCGGTGGCGGATCGCAAGGACTAAAGTCATGATCGACTTGAATGAGGTGTTCGCGGGGCTCTAGGGAGGCGACCACACTCATCGTGATTCCTGGATCGACAATGTACTCCATACGCCATTGACGGATAGCAGTAACGCGGGTAAACTACCGATGGAGCTCATCGAGACTAGGATATTCTCGAAGCAAGTGCAGGAGGCATGGTCCGATGAGGAATACCGTGCCTTTCAGCTCCACTTGGTTCTTGCACCAAACACTGGCGCGCTGATCCCGGGGTCGGGCGGCCTCCGGAAAATCCGATGGGGGATGCCTGGGCGAGGCAAGCGCGGGGGCGCTCGGGTGATTTACTACTGGAAAAGTGCAACAGGCCAGATTTTTCTACTGTTCCTTTATCCCAAGAATGTACGGAGCGACCTGTCGCCCTCCGAGTTGCGAACGCTGCGACGGCTGATAGCTGACGACTGACAATGGAGTCTCGCATGCGAAGAGATCTCTTCAACGAACTGGTGGTGAGTGTAAGGGAAATGAAGGCGATTCAACGTGGCCGACTCAAACCGGCCCGGATAACTCGCGCCGAGAATCTTGTGCGAGCCGGGACTCCGGATGTTGCGGCGTTGCGGGCGACATTCAAGCTGAGTCAGGCCAAGTTCGCCGCCCTGCTCGGAATCAGTGTGGATACTCTCCAGAATTGGGAGCAGCAGCGGCGACAACCGGAAGGGGCCGCCAAGGTGCTGTTGCGCATCGCGGCGATACATCCGGAAGTCTTGCTAGCCGTCTCTCCATCCTTCCCAAAGCGTTCGCTCTGGAAGCCGGGCTGGAGGAAAATACCGAGGTGGAAATAGGCATCCGTGGCGGCACCTTGGTCGATCTCGCCGTCGCGTCTATCGCCCTACCAGAGCCTGAACGGTCCTCATCGTTATGAACAATCGTCCAGGAGAAGCCGGAAGCTCTTTGAAGCCATAGCGCTCATAGAACCGTGACGCCTCGGCGTCAATTGCGCGGACGATCACGAAAGCGGACGCAACCACGCTCGTCGCCAGATACGATCGCTCGAGAGCATTGAGCAGCAAAGCCTCTCCCCAACCCTTTCCACGGTACCCGCTGTCGACCGCCAGCCGTCCAAGCAGGGTGGCAGGAATTCCCTCGGCGTAGCGGGGATACCGCTTCATCAAACTCGGAGGGAGTTGGCCGAGGTCGAGCCGTGCGCTCGAGAGAGTATGGTATCCCGCGATTCGGGCGGCATCATCGACCAGCAGCACAGTAGTGGTCGAAATCTTTTTCCTGCCGTGCTGAGATGCGAGGATCCGTAAGTATCCGTCCAATTCGGGGACACCGCATGAAAAAGCCGCGCGTTCGTGTTGCGGACCGAGCGGCTCGAAACGCGGAAACTCAGTGCGCGGTGCGGTCAACTAACCGAACTTCTCCTTATAGATCCTGTAGCCGCGGCGTAACGCCTTGTTGGGGCGGGGCGGGTTGGACAGCGCGTCGATCAAGGCTACTCGATCCTTTTCGGCGAGCCTGAACAGATTGTCGTCATGGAGAATCATATTCGCGCGCTCCTCGGCCGCGCGCAGAACGAACTGAGTGACGGTCTCGCCGAAGAGATCGGCAGCATCCGACAAGAGTCGCTTCTGCCGGGAGGTGATCCTGGCTTCCAGTCGTTCGGTTTTCGCGCGCTGCGGCATCCTGCACCCCATAAAAAGGCATTGGGCTCAATGTACGGCAAATGGCCGTACAGATCAAGGGCGTGTTCACGTACTCCGGGAAGGTTGGGGCCGCCGAATGGCCTCCGCACAAGAGAAATTGCTTCCACTTGCGTTAATATAGCACCAGCGCTATATATCATTGTTGCTATGCTTGGCGTCTATGGCTTGGGACGTCGAGTATACGGACGAGTTCGAGACCTGGTGGATCAACGAGCTCGATAGTGCAGGAAGGGAGTCTGTAGNNGTATATAGAACTTCTGGAAGAAAGGGGCCCTGCTCTCGAGTACCCTTACTCGTCCGGAATTCGGCGATCTCGCCATTCGCACCTTCGGGAGTTGCGAATTCAACACGAGGGACGCCCTTACCGGGTGCTTTATGCGTTTGATCCCCGGCGAACGGCCATTCTCCTCATCGGCGGAACAAAGAAGGGAGACGACCGCTGGTATGAAGTCAATGTTCCGCTTGCGGAGAAGCTCTACACAACCCACCTGGAACAACTGATGGAGGAGGGATTGATCGATGGCAAAGAAGTTTCGTGATCTAGCCGCCAGAACAATGACAGCAGAACAGCGGGCTCGCGCAGCCAAGCGCGCTCAAGCTCTGTTGATGGAGATGAGTCTTGGGCAATTGAGAAAGGCCAGGGAGCTCTCGCAACTGGACATGGCGGAAAAGCTGAAGACCACCCAGTCGAGCATTTCGCGCCTCGAGCACCAGGCTGACATGTACCTGAGCACCCTGCGTGAATACGTAGAAGCGTCGGGCGGTCATCTCGATCTGATTGCCAGATACCGCGACACAGAGATTCGGCTCACACAATTCGCCGATCTCGCTTCGACATATTCGACATAAAGGTCGACTGCCTCTGTGCCTGCCGGACGATCTTTCGCCTTGGTCCAGTCGGCTCGGGCCGCGAACACCAGGCTTCAATCGGTGTAACTAAAGCGCTACTTTTAGTGTAACTATAATCACGCTCAAGAGTCTTATTTGGTACGAAGATAAGGAGGGGTATTCAGATGCCGGCTCTTAAAACCACTCTACGGCAGCAAGGGTCTTCCGTCGTTACGACCGTCCCGCCCGAAATTGTGCGGCGGCTCGGGATCGCTGCGGGAACCACGCTCGCCTGGGTTCAAGATGGGTTCGGCGGATTTCGCGTCAGTGCGTTTTCCGCGGATACCGCGAAAGCCGTCGAAATTCACGAGGCGGTCATGAACAAATACGATCCGGTGTTCCGCAAGCTGGCTAAATGAAGTCTAAGGCGAAAAGAGAGGAACCCCGCTGGATAAGCGAGGAGATCCTTTTCGTCATCCATGCGCAGCAGGTCGAACGCTATGGCGGCTCCCACGGAGTACTCGATAAGAACGTAGTTCTGGNNCCACCGGCCGATCAACCGATGGGCGTACGAAGACTCGGTGGACTTTGCCGACCTCGCCGCCTGCTATCTGGTCGCGTTCGCCGGCAGTCAGGGATTCAATGATGGGAACAAGCGCACAGGATTAGCCTGTGCGCTTGTTTTTCTGGGCTTGAACTCCGTGAGTTTCGAGGCTGACGCGGAAGATCTGTATGATCTCACGCTCAGAGTCGCGACTCGCCAGATCGGAGACAACGATGTAGCGATCTGGTTCCGTCAGAGAATCGAGTGATGCGCGAGGCTGACATCCTGAGTGTACGGTCACCGCAGCAGGTGCGTCGCTATTTTGGGACGCCGAGGCTTGGCTGAAACGGCCCGTTCCCACTCACCTGTAGAACCGTCGCGCCCCGCGCCTGCGCCCAATGCGGGTGACGCGCCGGGATAAAGACGAAGTCCTCCGGCGAATAACTTTGCCCCGCGCTCGTATCGACGCTGTTTCCCATCCCGAGCTGCATACCGCCGGACAACACCGTCACGTACTCCGCGGTGGGATTCGAGTGCAATGGAATCTTGTAACCATCGGGTAGACTCAGGCGCAAGACGAAAAGTCCCGGCGAGAACGGATCGCCATGTAGCACGCTGATCTTCCCTCCCGCTGGAAAACCCGGCGGGGCGAAATCGATCCACGAAAGAGTGCCCTCATTTTCCGCCACGAAANNATCCGATGCCTCCGCCGGCATCTGGGCCGGCATCGGCATAGTGCTAACCGGCGCATCGAGTGCCACCCGCCACTTTCCGTTCACCTTGCGCCAGATCGTGACGTAGTTGCCGGCCTCGCTCATTTTTCCACCAAGCCCGTAGTACGACTCGGTGTAAGTCCCGTACTCCGTCGCCAACGTTGGACTCGCGACTTCGATCCTGGTGGGTATCAAGTGCAGCCGAAGACGATCCGTCTTGAGCATTTCGCTCCAGCCGCTGCGAATGGCGGCCGAGCCTTTCATCGGCGGTGCGTTGGACGGCATCAGCACCGCGTCCGGTGTATGGAGCGCAACGAGGCTGTCGACGTCTCGCGCGGCCACGTATCGTTGCCGCGCCTCGGACGCTGCGCGTATGGCCCGTTCGTCCCTCGTCTGACTCGATGCCGTCTGCGCAAGTGTCGCAATCGCGATCGCAATCAGTGGAATCAACGCCGGGATGCTCATCGTGCGCTTCATCGTTCCTCCTGAATCAACACGGCATCGGGCGCGCTCTCCAACAATTGAATCCTTTGCCAGATCCTCCCCGAAAGCGCACTGGTGAGCGCCTCGATCTCGTTCACTTCGCTCAGTACTTCTTGATCCTTGAACCGCTGCACCAACAACGCCGACAACTTCCCCGTCAGCGAAAGCAGGTCAGTGCAGTAGTCGAGATACCGCCCGAGCGACGACGGGCTCATCGCCCCCTTCGGACTCTCAGTGATCTCGGGCTCCGGCAACCGCCGCCCCGCCGGATCCTTTGCCAACTGATGCATGTCGACGACGTGGGCGAGACTTCGCAGCTCGTGCAGAACTCCGTGCGCCCGCCTCCGCTTCAGGTTGGTCTCGAGACGCAGCAGGAACAACACCGCGATACCAGACACCGCCGCAATGTTGAACACCGCCGCGATCGACTGGATGTCCGAGAACTTGTGCGCTCCCGCGGGCAGCTCAACGCGAGGACCGGCCAGGTATAACACCAGGAACATTCCCGCGATCAGCAATCCCGCGAAGATGCGTATCGGCCAGTTGGTTCTGCTCAGATACTCGGCGCACTCGGCCACCTCGCCCGCGACCGCGATCAATTCGTCCGCCACCCTCCCCAAACCAGAATCGGGAAACTGATTCTCGATCCGATCCCTCAACGCCGTGAGAGATTCGACGATCTTCGATTCGTCGAGCTTCCGGAATTCCGAAGTGGTCATTCCGCAGGCGCCTACTTCGGCGCCCCGGCGCGATTGTTCAACACGCAGCTCACGGATTCCTTGGCGCCCGGCGTCTCCATAGTAATTCCGGCAGTCGAAGGATCCCCCGCCTGCGCCCAGCTGCTGTACTTCTTGGCCTGAGGGGAAACCGAGTAAATCAGCCCGGGTTTCGTGATTTCCGTGGTAACCCAGGTACCAACGACTGCCTCACCGCTGGGTGCGATAATATCCGCCGACACGAAGTAGGCGGGGAACTTCACGCCACTCGAGTCGATCATCTGATCCGTCTTGACCGCCCAGGCATTCGCCATTCTGAAATCCTTTCTGACCAATCCGCCTGTGAAAGCCGGCATCAGATCAGCGGCGAACTGCAGGCATGCTTTCGGCGCAGCCTTGGGTCCACATGCTGCACCGAGAATCATCACCAGCCCGACAAGGGAAATACGGCCACCGATCCCGGCCGCTCGACGGACTGCTGAAAGCCTATCTACTATAGAAGAGGGGATAGAAGAGGGGATTGCCATGTTACGAGAAGAGTGGATTGCCATGTTGCCTGGTCTCCATGGGGCTGTGAAAGCTGCGTGGTAAGAAACTAGCACCGCTGGGCACACGTAGAGAAAAGTGCATCGGCTTGATCGTTTTCTGCACCCTCGGGGTCCCCACCGAATTAAGTGCTTGTCAGCCGAAAAACCCGCGTTAAACCGCGAATTAAGGGGTGAAAGCCTGCGAAGGCGTGACCTTGAGTAACCTTGGCAATCCCGAGGGTATACATGGCGGCAGGGTGTATGCAGAAGCTCTGCTGTCGTTTCCGAATCGTCAGCCCTTAGTCGCACAGAATCCATGNNTCTAACGATGTCGTCAAAGGTGGTCGCTTTGGTCGCAATGGAACCGACCATTCTTCTGCGTTCTCCCTGAACGGCGATTACCCACGCACTCCCCGCTTCCAGTGGGCCGGAGGAGTCGCGCGCTTCTGGGACAAGTACATGTCCCTCCCGAATCCCTTTTGGGCGAAGCCCCATCCCGACGCGATCGACGACGGCGACGAGAACGGGGTCTATGCAATAACGAGAAGGACGGACTACTGGTTCAACCGCGAGCTTGCCCAACTGGAGCAGGAAGCGAAGCTGCCCCGGCGGGAGCGTCGCTCGACCCAGCGCCTGTTCGAGGAGTTGCGCGGGCNNGCGAAGCTGCTCGCCGCTGAATGGGGGTAAAGGGATTGCCACGCCACGATGTCGAGCGCGTCGGAGTCTTGGAGCCCGAGCAAGTGCTCGGGATGAAATGTCTCGAGCTGTTCCGGCAATGGCGCAAGCGCGTTCGAACAAAGATGCAGGACCAGATTCAGTCCAGGAGCGCCGCNNAATCAAATGCTCTCGAAGCCACAGCCAACGAACGAAAGAGCACGCGATCACAGATCGAGGCCTTCCAGCAATTCAAGGAATCCGATCCCTCGAGAGTCGGGTACGATCGCATCTTCAAGAGCTCGTTCGGCTTCTGGATCTTTGCCGCCATCCTGACGGTCGCGGAGTTCACCGCGAACTTCCCCGTCTTCCGGCTGTTGCTGCCGATGGATTCGACGCTCGTCCAGCTCGCGTCCACACTGGGCGAAGCGGCAGAAAGCCACACCTGGCTCGCGGGTCCATTGGTGCTGTTTCAGGACATCCTTCTCCACTTCGAAGCTTTCCTCGTCGCCCTCATCGCTGTCGTCATTCTCGTCCTCCTCGGCAAAACCACCGGCTCCTCGGCCCGATCGGTCGTCGCCTTCAGCGCGAAGGAATCACCGATGGCGGCCACGACCATACGCGCTCACCGCCGGCAACATCTCTTCGTTTTCATCGTTGGGTTCCTCGGAATCGTGTCGGTGCTGTCGTTCCTGTATTTCTCGCGCGCCCAGATCGCCGAGACCGCGCAGTCGCGCGTGCACTCGGACAGCGTGACGCTTGCGCAGGCGCAGTCGGATCAACAGGCAGCCGGCACCGATCTCGCCAAAACCGCGGCCACGACGCAGCGCGTTACGGACGCGAACCGCACGCTTCGACAACATCTCGACGACGCTGCCTATGCGATAACCGTCCAGCGGATCAACAACGCGATCGTGTTGCTGAACATCGGACTCGTCCTGGCGGCGATGACGCTGGGCTTCGTCTACAAGAGGGAAGACCTGACGGACAGGCAAGGCGAGCATCCCGCGCTCCGACCCCTTCGTGCCCGGCTACAGATTCTCGAGCGTGAAGCGCTCGGCCACGCACGCGGTGCGCGCATCTCCATGAGCGGGGCCGCGGCCGAGGCGGGCAGGATCAATCACCTGCTGGAGTCCCATCCGCTCCGCGAGTGGCAGGGAAAGCAGGATCGGCTGCAAAGCGTGATCCTCCAGTTCCGCGGGGAAAACGCCCGGCTCCGTGGTCTCGATCCGGCGAATGTCATCGCTTTCGCGCAGCCGAGCACGATCCTGTTCCCCGAGGTCAATGAGGATGAGGAGCTGCGCAGGCCCACCGAGTTCAATCAGCTTCTTCAACAACTGAGTGAGGTGGAAACCGAATTCGCCCGGGTCGCCGCTTATGCGATTCCGTCCGGCACGCAACCAACAAAGTGACGAGAGAATCATGAAGCTGTCGCTTGTGTTCCCTTTCTTTGCGCTCCTCGCTGTTGGATGCGACAACGCTGTAGGGAGCGAGCCTCCCTATCAGGGACATTCCTACATCGTGGGAATCGATATTTCCGGAAGCCGGAACAGGACCGAGCTCGACGAATCGAAGAAGCTCCTGGACGGTGTGATCGATCACCTTCAGGCTGGCGATCACCTGACGCTCATCGAGGTGTACNNGTACCAGGGCGGACGCGTGCCGGCGCGACAATGGTCGGACAGCACCCGCACTCCCCGGAAATCGGGAGCACCGACGGCGTCGGAGAAGCGACGTCTCGAGGATTTCCAGCAAATCGCGCGGATGCAGACGTCCATTCTGTTCGACTCGGCGCGCGCCAAGGGAATTCTGTCGACCGACATTTTCGGCACGCTCAGCCGCGCCGCGGATTATGCAAAGGCTTCGCGAAATCGCGGAACGACGCTGCTCCTCTTGTCGGACATGATGAACGAGACTCCCGACGTGATGATGACGAAGCAGGCGGACATTCCAGGCAATCGCTGGATCCGGGAGCTGGTCGCAGAGAAGCGGATTCCCCGGCTCGAAGGGGTTTGCGTCGTGGTGGCGGGGGCCGATGTCACCACTGAGAGGGGCGCGGCTATTCGGGATTTCTGGGATAAGTACTTCGAGGCTGCCGGGACCCACGTTTCGCCGGACAACTATAGGAACATGATCTCGGATCCGTCCGAGGTCGCTTGCTCTGGTTCCTAGGCGCGTCAGCGCTTGCTTAGAGCCAGCAGCGCCTCGAGCTCCGGCAAATGCTCGTGGTCCCGGGGCCGCCCGGCCGCGCGCTTGGCCTTGATGAGCGAAGGAAGGTCGAGGACGCGGAAGCGCACGCCAAGGGCGGAGATCCTTTTCGAATGCAGCCGCACGGCGGTGAAATCACCTACGCCCGCGATCCGGTCCATCACGTCGATGTCACCCTCACCCGTCGTCAGCGGGAGGACCGGGGCGCCGAACAGTGTACGGTCGTCGAGGATGAAGGGAAGGCCAGGCTCAATCCCTCGCGGGTAGGCGCCCCAGGACGACAGCACCTTCGCGAGTGCGACCAGATTGGCTTTATCAAACGCGTCGTAGCAGATGTCGAGATCGTTGGTCACACGCGACGACCCATGAGCTGCCGCGGCGACGCCGCCCACGACGACGAATCTCACCTTCCCGCGTGTGAGACCGCTCAGCATCGATGCGAAGCTCACGTCTCTGTCTTTCTCATGCCGCGAATGAATCCGGCGTTGGCTTCGAGCATCTCGAGACGCTTCGCGGGCGTGCGCCGGAGCGCGGCCCTGACGAGTCCGAGGTCAACACCATAGCGCAGCGCGGCATCAATAGACGCCGCACCGCCGCGGGGTCGGACCGGCCGCCCTCTGCGCCGGGGTGTCTCCTGCACCAGGGCACGGGAGAGATTGCCGAGGAAAATCGATTCGTAGCGGGACAGATCGATCAAGAGTGAGGCGGAGTGTGACGGATCCGCAATGACGGTGATCACAGCCTCACTTCTCGTCCCGAGGGATCTGGTCGCCGCGTCGGCTGCGGCCTGCAGGGGCAGGGCGAGATTCTCAGTCAGCAGGCGTACCAGCCCCCACCACCTGGAATCAGCGGGTGTGTGTCGAACGCGCCGGCCCAGAAGTGCGGAGGAGTTGAGGATCCATTTGACGTCGGCTCGGGCGGCGATAGCAAATTGATGCGCGGTCATTGCATAAATATGGCTAGTTACTAGACATAATTCAACCGGATGCGGCCACGAACACCGCCGCCCCGATGACCAACAGCCCTCCCAGAATCGAATACGATCCCAGCAGGTCGTGCAGCACCATCACGCCGAGCAGCGTGCCGACGACCGGCTCAAAGTTGAGAAACACACCGGCCTGAGATGCCGGAACGTGCGCGAGCCCCCAGTTCCACAGATAGGTCGTGACCGTCGTAGCGAGAAGCCCCAACGCCACGACGGACGCCCACGTGCGTGCAGAGAGGTGGACCGGAGGAAGTCCTTCGGTAGCGATCACCCAGACGAAAACCATCAGCGTGCCCGCCGTCATTACATAGGCGCTCGCGTTCACCGGGGAGTAGCGCCCCGTTTTCATGAGTGCCTGGGTGATGAGGATCCAGCCAACCCCCGCTAGCAGCGAAACTGCGACCAGCAGATCTCCGCTCAGGCTCGCCTGAGCACCAGCCTCGCCACTCGAAGCCCCGAACGCGATGAGCCCCGCGCCGATCATAGATGCGATTAGCGCGAGCCATCGTCCCTTCGTCACATGTTCGTGGGCGAACCACGCTGATCCCGCCGCCAACAAGACCGGCAGCGCGCCGATCATGAGGGAGGCGTGTGAAACGGTCGTCCGCGCCAGGCCGGCGAACTGAATCAGAAACTGCACCGGCACACCCACCAGCGCCGCAACGGCGATCAGAGTGTAATCCTGGCGGGCGATCCGCGTCGCCGGATTTCGCAGGGCTCGCCACGTCGCCGGCGCGAAACCGATCGAGGCGAACAGAAATCGGTAGAGCACCAGCTGACCCACCGACAGATCGGTGAGCGCCCATTTACCGAAAAGAAAGCCGGTGCCCCAGATACTTCCGGCCGCGGCAAGGGCGGCAAACGCGCGTCCGCTGCCAGTAGCCGCGGGAATCACCTGAGGTTTAGTATTCAATTAACGCTCACCCAGATCTCAGTCATGGCTCAAACTTCGGCACCTTCGACACACTCGGCCACCCTTGACGACGTGGCAACTCGCACGGATCCGGCGAATCGTATGGACCCGGCGAATCGTATGGACCCGGTGACCAGTGCGAACCCGGTGACCAGCGCGGACCCGGCGACTCTGCTCTTTTCGGACCTCGACGTGGAGCTGGCCACGACCCGGCGCATGCTCGAGCGCGTTCCCGACGGCAAGGATGACTGGCGCCCGCACAAAAAGTCGAGGACGCTCGACGAGCTCGCCACGCACGTCGCACAGCTACCCGGCTTTGGAATCCTGATGTTGACCCGGGACGAATACGACGGAGGCACCCAGCCGCCCGAGCCCAAGCCATCGTGTTGCGCCGAGCGGGTGGAGACCTTCGACGAGGTGAGCGGGGAATTCCGGCGACTGGTAAAGGAGATGACCTGGGATCACGCGATGTCGGAGTGGACGCTCAAGTTCCGCGGCCAGGTCGTGTTCAGCGCCCCGCGGGCGCAGCTGCTCCGCAGCGCGATGCTCACCCACCTCGCGCACCATCGCGCTCAGCTCGGCGTGTACCTGCGGCTGCTCGACGTTCCGATCCCGGGCAGCTACGGACCTTCAGCGGATGAAGCCGCGACCCCGCGCTAAGTCTTCAGTTGTAGTTCAGTGTTGCAGTTGGGTGTCGTCGGGCTCGTCCTCGACACCCGCGTAGGTTCGAAGGGACCGCACGATCTCCAGCAGATCGATCTGAGCCTGATCGAGCTCCAGCTTGCCTTTTTGGGTGTCGAGAAGCCCCTTCTCGAGGCCAATGGCAATTCGATTGAGGTGCTTGATCTTCTCGATCACTCTGTCGGTCGCGCGCCGCAGCTTGCCGTAACGCCGCTTTTCGGACAATGCGCGGTAACAACGTTGCACCAGCTCGCCGTCCGAGAATTCCTTGGCTTTGCTCACCGCATCCTCGACGCTCACGCCAGGAACGCCGCCGTGGTCCTGGTACGCGATTTCGGTCGACGCCTCTGTAAACATCAGGCGGCCGAGGTACTCGACGCCGTCGTGGCTCGTTCGCAGGGCTACGAAGTATTTCTGCCCATCAATGGCGATCGTTCTGATTTGGTGGTCGGCGCTGGCGGGGGATGGGGACATTGTACTTTAGGACTGCGACAACCACCCAACTGTAACGCATCGCGAACAATGCCCCTATCTTGATTGGGTCCTCCTCATTGGTCAGCCTCCCGTCGCCCCTTACGCGACCTCTCGCCATATGAATCCTTTCCGAAGCATCTGTCTTGTTTGCTGTTTTGCGCTCCCAGGATGCGGCGCGGCGCCCGCTGAGCGAGCCCCACAGGATCACAATGCAGCGCCGGCGCTGCCCGTGAATAGGATTGCCAGCGCCCACGACTGGACGCGATTCGGCTGGGATGCGGGCCGATCCAGCGCCACCGTCGACCCGACCGGAATCACCGCAGGCAATGTCGCCACGCTGCGTCGACAACAGGTATCCCTCGACGGAACCGTCGATGGCGCTGCCATCTATTTGCACGGCGTCCGCACGAACGGCGGCACACACGACGTTTTTTTCGTCACGACCACATACGGGAAAACGCTGGCCATCGACGCCGCGGATGGCGCCGTTCTCTGGCGTTTCACGCCCAGCGGATACGATTCGTGGGCGGGGTCCCGTCAAATCACGACTGCTACGCCTGTCGCTGACGCCAGCCGAGAGTTCATCTACGCTGCGTCGCCAGACGGGCGCATACAGAAGCTCGCAGTCGCGGATGGTCACTCTGTATGGAGCACCGCCATCACTCGCCTCCCCACTCACGAGAAGATCGCCTCATCTCTCAACTATTTTCACGGCCGAGTGGTTGCGGCGACAGGTGGTTATATCGGGGACGCGCCGCCCTATCAGGGACATGTTGTGGTTCTGGACGCTTCGAGCGGCCGGCTGATGCACGTATGGAACTCGCTTTGTAGCGATCGGCGCGAGCTAATCGATCCTTCCTCGTGTGGCGAAAGCGGGTCGGCCATTTGGGGTCGCGCGGGTGCTGTGATCGACTCGACCACGGGAGATATCTATTTCGCGACCGGCAATGCCCGGTGGGATGGTCGCATCAACTGGGGCGACGCCGCGATTGCGCTCGACTCGAATGCGACGAACATCGTCGATAACTACACGCCGACGAACACCGATGAATTGAGTTCGCGGGACGCGGATCTCGGCTCGACCTCTCCCGCGCTCCTCGGCGCCGGTTTTGTCGCGCAGGGCGGCAAGGATGGAACCATCCGCCTTGTGCAGTTTGGACGAACGCGGGGCGCTGCGCCCCGTCGCGGCGGCGAGACGCAGGTGGTGTCGACGCCTTCCGGTACGGATCTGTTCACTGCGCCGGCGGTGTTGAACGCCGGGCCAACCACCTGGATGTTCGCGGCCGACAACGGTGGGACGGCGGCGTGGACTCTTGATGGTGGCCGGCTCCAGGCGAAGTGGAAAAATCGCAATGGGGGCACCAGCCCTGTTATCGCTGGCGGGCTCCTTTACGTGTACGATCCGGACGGCGGGCTTCGAGTCTACACACCGGAATCTGGACAGCTGCTTGCGAAACTGGACTGTGGAAGCGGTCACTGGAACAGCCCGATCGTCGTGGACGGAATGATCGCCCTTCCTGAAGGAAACGCGAATCAGCATCGCACTACTGGTGTGCTCGACATTTGGCGCGTTCAGTAAACTGAACTAAACGGGATCCGAGATCTCAGAGGTACAGATCTCAGTAGGTAGTCACTGCGCTCCGACCATATCGCGCGCTTATCCGAGTACAACCGACCGCCTGTGCCATAAGGCCACTCAGGTACGTCGCAGCGTAGTTACTAAACCCTGGCATCTACGCTTCTGACATCTCGGATCCCGTTCAGTTCAGTTTCCAGGTGGCTCGCCGCCATCTCGCCTACGCTCATCGTCCCGCTTTGCTAATCACGAGAATCGCCCCGCTCGGGGCGGGGGTTCCGGACAAATTGATCGTTGTCGAGAACTGGTTCGATGAGCTGAAGAAATCGCGCAAGTAAAGTGTCCGCGCCCGAGACGCTGCACCGTCCGGCTATGCAAGAGGAGCGATTAATTCCTGAAACGACGGAACGTCGCGCAACGGCTCAAGATCGATGTCGCGATGAATCCCGATCCCAAACGGATTCCCCTCGGCGAGCGATCGACGCAAGAGCGAAATCGCCGAGTCGCGATCGCCAAGCTGCGCCGCGAGCCGCGCGCGCCTTGCCACAGAGGGAAGTCCGGGCGTAGTGACCCGGTACCTGGCACCTATGCCTCTGACGCCTCCCACCCCGTTCGTTGCAGTTCAGCTCCGAGACCTCCCACCCCGTTCGTTGCAGTTCGGTTCCGCCCAGCGCCGAGCTTACGCACGCGAAGACGCTAAATTATCGAAGACCCTCTTCCTTGAAGTCCATTCATGGCTAAAACATCGGCGCGTTCCAAATCCTCGAGCAAGTCGAAGAAGTCGCGCAAGTCGACGAAAAAGTCGGCAAGAAAGTCAACGAAGAAATCAGCAAGAAAGGCAGCCAGCGGGTCGAGCAAGTCGACCAGACAGCCGAGCCCGCTCGCGCTCCTATTCCCCGATCTTGAATCGGAGCTCGCGACGACCCGACGCATGCTCGAGCGCGTTCCCAACGGCAACAACGACTGGCGTCCGCACGCGAAGTCGCGCACACTCGGGGAGCTCGCGACGCACCTCGCGCAGCTGCCCGGTTTCGGAATTCTGATGGCGACGCGCAATGAATTCGACGGGCTGGCGCCGCGTCCACCGCAACCAATGCTCCTGACCAGCGCCGAGCGGGTCAGGGCGTTCGAAGAGATGAGCAAGCAGTTGCGCGCGATTCTTCAGCAGATGACGTGGGATCAGGCGAATGCGCCATGGAAGCTGCGACTGGGCGACAAAGTCGTTGCGAGTGCGCCGCGGACGCAGATCCTCCGCACGGTGTTCGTCACGCACTCGGCGCACCATCGCGCGCAGCTCGGCGTCTATCTTCGAATGCTGGAGACGCCGGTGCCGTGGAGCTACGGCAGATCAGCGGACGAAGAGCCGCCGGCCGCCCTTTAGAAATCGTTCGCGCGGATCAGGGACCGGGAGGCCGAGCGTTGACTAACGGGCGCTCGGCCTTCTGCGTCAAGGCGAATCGATAAGATCGAATTCCCTCGACCGAGCCTTACGCTCGGCTAACATCTGACGCCAATGCTGACGTCGCGCCTCCTCACGCAGACGGTAGCCGATCTGCGCCATCATTTCCCGCACCCGCTCGTTGTCGCGCATCATCCTCTCTGCGGATTGCATCGCGTCTCTGCTCCATTCGGGCAGCCGCTCGGCAAAATCAGGGGGCAGATAGACCTGTACCGGATCGACGTGGACGTCGATGTCGGGCGCTTCAATTTGCGGTGGCGGCGCGTAGACGCGATTCCGATATGACGCCCTCGTGCCTCCAACCGTGGTCCTCGGTCTTCTGACATCGGCAATGCGTGACTGCTCCGGTTGCAGCATCGGATTGAACGAAGAGAGCGTCATCACCAGCAAAGCCCCCAACACCAACGCACTCGGCCTGTACCGCATGCGGATGGCGACCCAAACGAACACGAGTGTCAGCGCGAGCGCGCCGAGGAAGAGCGGGGAGGCGAGAGGGGCGGCGGCCTGGGCGACGCGGGGGACGAAAGCCGCTACTGTTTCCTGTGCCCGCACCAGCGGCGGGTGAACCGTCGCATCGATCGTGCGCGCCGTGAGCGCGTCACTGGTACCGGGGCGAACCGGTTCCGGATCCATCGACTAANNACTACTCTCTCCGCGTACGAAGTTTCGTCATCGAGCGACCCTCCAAACTCCCCTACGCGGCCGGACCCGGGAAAGTTTACCGGCGTACCCGATCACTCCAGGTTGGACATATATATCGTCCAACGGGTTGTAATGCTTATAGCTGGGGCCACCCGTATGTTATTCACATGCAAGCCACGCCATGAACCCTCGCGTAATTCATCGTGCCCGAATTCTGGCCCTGCTCGTCATCTGCGGATTTGTTCCCTTGGCGCTTAGTGGTCAGACCGACTCGAGTGATTCACCGACGGCTCTCGCATCGCGTCGACAGAATGTCTGGGTCTCCGGAGGCGTAGGCGTAGGAACGGGAGGGCTGGCCGAGATAGCCAGCGGCTGGTACAGCAATAACAATCTGGTCGTCGGCGCTCGGACAGCGGACGCATCGGGATGGTTCGGCCCGGACGTTCACGACACCGCCTTGTTACTCGGCGTACGCAACCTTGCGCCGCGCGGTCTGGCTCTGATCGCTGCCGGCCCGGCCAGGCTGGGTGGTTGGCACAACAACGGCGAACAATCCGGTACGAGGACCGTCCTGCCGACCGAGATTGGAATGGCCTTGTCGGCAGAGGCCGCGTTCACGTCCCCGCTCTTCGGCATTGGCATCGACTTTTTCGCCGCGCGAGGTAAAAACACGTCCATCGTTGGCGCGACACTTTCACTTCAACTTGGCTGGCTTGGTAGCTAACTCATGCACACTCTTTCTGCCGTTGTACGGGATCAGGTAAGACCATATCTGTACCGCGCGTTCCTGGCGCCTTTGGTTTTGCTCCTCGCGCCAATGGCGCCCGCGCATTCGCAGTCATCGCTTCAACAAGTCGCGGACAGCTCGCTGTTCCGCGCCCTGGATCTTCCGACTCCGACCGAGGTCCGGACCGCCAGCGGCAGGCCGGGCGCGAAGTACTGGCAGCAGCGCGTCGACTACAGGATCGCCGCGACTCTCGACCCCACGCGCAACGAGCTTCGCGGGCGCGAGACGATACACTACGTCAATCATTCGCCCGACGCACTTCCGTATCTGTGGCTGTTCGTCGAGCAGAATCTCTGCGCGCCGAACAGTATCACCAACGTGCTCAACCAGCCGCCACTGGTCTTCCTCGACGCAACCTTCGACTTCTCCTGTCAGGGATTCAACGGCGGAGGACATCTCGAATCGCTTCGCATCGCCGGCGTCGATGCTAAGCGCACGGTTTACGGAACCACTATGCGGATCGATCTGGCGTCGCCGCTCGCTCCCGACGCGTCGCTCGACATTGAAGCCGTCTGGCACTTCAATGTTCCACCGCAGGGCGGCGGACGCATGGGACATGACGGCGCGCTCTACGAGATGGCGCAATGGTACCCGCGGCTCTGCGTCTACGACGACGTCCATGGGTGGAACCACGAGCCCTACATCGGCGCGGGAGAGTTCTACCTCGAGTACGGAAACTTCGACGTGTCGCTGACCGTGCCGGCGTCGTACATCGTCGTCGCCACGACGGCGCTTCCCGCCAGGTTGCTGTACCGTGTCAGCGAAGTCAGCTCGTTGGCGTTGTCGTAGCCAANNCCACTCAGCGCTCCCGTCTCGCGGCGGCGCGAAAATCCGAGACTCCCATCGCGATCATCGGCGCGGACGAAGTCGGCAACATCGAGAAGACGCGACCCCGCACGTCTGTGCAAGCAACTGCCTCGACGCCCAATCGCGTACCGTGGTTGACCTGGCACTACACCGCCAACAACGTGCGCGATTTCGCGTTCGCCGGCGGACCCAACTTTCGCTGGGACGCCAGCGGCTACGACGGCATCCTCATCGAAGATCTCTATCGGCCCACAGCGGACAAGTGGCCCGAGGTAAATCGGATGGGGCGCGAGGCAATCAAGTACTTCAGCGAGCAGTGGTACCGGTATCCCTGGTCGCACGCCACGACCATCGAAGGTCCCATCGAGGGAATGGAATACCCGATGATGACTTTTACACCCAACAGTCAGGTCCGCGAAGACCAGCAGTGGGTGATCGCGCACGAGTTCGGGCACGAGTGGTTTCCGATGATCGTCGGCTCCAACGAGCGGCTCTACCCATGGATGGACGAAGGCTTCAACACCTTCATCGATCTCGGGAACGCCGCGAAATATTTCCAGGGCACGCCGTACGGCGATTCGATCGAGGTGCACCCGCTGCATCTCTACGCCGATCACGCCAAGCCCGGCGCGGAGCAGCCGCTCATCACCAACCCGACGCAGGTGCGCGATCTCTTCTGGGTCGGATACCAGAAGCCCGCTCTAATGATGCAGATGCTGCGCTACGAAGTACTCGGCAAGGATCGCTTCGATGCCGCCTTTCGA
>PKVB01000054.1 GCA_003131365.1 Gemmatimonadota bacterium
AGGACATGGGCGCCGCGGGCCTGACGTCTTCATCGGCTGAGATGGCGGAGCGCGGGGATGTCGGCGTGACGATTGACGTCACCAAGGTTCCGACGCGCGAGAGTGGAATGTCGCCCTACGAGATTTTGCTCAGCGAGTCGCAGGAGCGGATGCTGGTGGTCGCGAAGAAGGGGCGTGAGAACGCCGTCCGCGACATTCTCTCCAAATGGGATCTCACAGCGGCGGTCATCGGCGAAGTAATCGCCGAGCCCGTGTACAGAGTTACCGAGGGTGACCGGGTCGTCGCCGAATTTCCGGGATCGAGGCTGGTGACGGACTGTCCGTCGTATTCGCCCGAGGCGCGCGAGTCGAGCGCGATCGCTGGTTTGCGCGCGGTCGATCCGTTCTCTATCGCCGAGCGCACTGAAGAGAGAGATCCCGCCTGGACGCTTGAGCAGCTACTCTCGGCCCCCACGATCGCGAGCAAGGCGTGGGCGTACCGCCAGTACGACTCCACTGTCCGGACCAATACCGTGATTGGACCGGGCGGAGATGCCGCCGTTCTTCGAATTCGAGGGACGAATAAGGCCATCGCGGTGAAGACGGACTGCAACGGCAGATACGTCCACCTGGATCCGCGCGTGGGCGGACGCATCGCCGTGGCGGAAGCGGCGCGCAACGTCGCCTGCACCGGTGCGCGCCCGATGGCAATCACCAACTGTCTCAACTTCGGGAATCCGACTCGCCCTGAAGTCTTCTTCCAGCTCAAGGAAGCCGTGGCAGGAATGGGCGAGGCGTGTCGCGCGCTCGGGACCCCGGTCACCGGGGGAAATGTCTCTCTGTACAACGAGAGTCCGTCTGGCGCCGTGTATCCCACGCCGGTAATCGGAATGGTCGGCCTGATCGACGACTTGTCGCACATTACGCGCGCAACGTTTCAGAAGGATGGCGACACAATCCTCCTGCTCGGCGAGCTCGGCGGCGAGCTCGGGGGTAGCGAGTATCTCGCCACGATTCACGGAAAGGTGATTGGCGCGCCACCACGATGCGACGTCGAGCGGGAAAAGGCGCTGATTGACGCGTTGCTCGAGGCGATTCGCGCCGGCGTGGTCAGCTCCGCACACGATTGCAGTGACGGCGGACTCGCGGTCGCGCTCGCGGAATGCTGCATTGCGAATCCGGAGCACGAGAGCGGGGCAGACATCGATCTATCGAGTTATTCGGCTCTCCAGGATCGCGCGATTCTGTTCGGCGAAAGCCAGGGACGCGTAGTCGTATCGAGCCCGGCTCCCGAGCGCGTGCTTGCAATCGCGGCGAAGGCGGGAGTTCCCTGCTCGCAGATCGGAAGAGTGGTACTCGAATCGGACACGCTCGCGATCAAGCTGCCGAAGAGATCGATGAGGAGCCCCCTCTCACGCCTGCGTCGCGCCTATCACGAGACCATCCCGAAAATCATGGCGCGCACGCCCGAGCACGCGACCTTCGACGAGCTGGCGCCCGTGGCGGCCCACTAATATGTGCGGAATCTTCGGGATCTACGGCGCCGAGAACGCGGCGGCGATGGCCCATCTCGGCCTGTACTCGCTTCAGCATCGCGGACAGGAATCCTCGGGCATCGTTGCCGTCGATCGTGACCAGGGCGCGAGAGCCATCAAAAGAATGGGTCTCGTATCAGAGGCTTTCGCCGTGCCCGACGTCCAGGCCTTGCGCGGAAACATCGCGATCGGCCACACACGCTACAGCACGGCCGGCTCTTCCACCATCGAGAATGCCCAGCCTATGCTGGCGAGGTTTCGCGACGGGCACATCGGCCTCGCCCACAACGGGAACCTGACGAACGCCAGCGAGCTCCGCCGGGACCTCGAGGACGCCGGCTCGATTTTCACCACGACGATGGATTCCGAGGTGCTGGTGCACAGAATGGCAAGATCATCATCAGTTAAGCCGGAGCATCGGCTCGCCGATGCACTGAAGGGAGTAGAGGGAGCCTATTGTCTCACGGTCGTCGTTGGAAACACGCTGCTGGCGGCGCGCGATCCGCGCGGGTGGCGGCCATTGGTGATGGGCAAGCTCGGCGACGCCACGGTCTTCGCGTCGGAGAGCTGCGCTCTCGATCTCCTCGGAGCGACGCTCGAGCGCGAAGTGGAGCGCGGTGAGATCATCGCCATCGATGAAAGCGGGATGCGCTCCATCTTCCCTCTCGAGAAGATGGACTCCAAAAAGTGCGTCTTCGAGTACGTCTACTTCTCGCGTCCCGACAGCCAGGTATTTGGCGGCTCGGTGGACAGGGCGCGGCGAGAGCTTGGTCGCCGTCTGGCGCGCGACTTCCCCGCCCCGACGGCGGATCTCGTCTTCAGCGTTCCGGATTCGTCCAACTCGGCCGCGCTCGGTTTCGCCGAAGAGTCGGGACTTCCGCTCGAGCTGGCGCTGATTCGAAATCACTACGTCGGGCGGACGTTTCTTCAGCCGACTCAGGCCGGACGCGACGCGAAGGTGAAAGTGAAGTACAACGCGGTTCGCGAAGTGCTCCGTGGCAAAAGCGTGGTGATGGTGGACGACTCCATCGTTCGCGGCACGACCACGCGTGGCCTCGTGAACATGGTACGTGCTGCTGGCGCGCGTGAAGTGCATCTCCGAGTCAGCTCGTCGCCGGTCACGGGGCCATGCTACTACGGCATCGATACGCCGACCCGCGAGGAGCTGATTGCGGCCAACATGAGCATCGACGAGATCACGACCGCGGTGGGCGCCGATACCCTCGGATACCTCACGCTCGACGGGATGCTCGAATCGGTACCTGGTGGCCCATCGGGATTCTGTCATGCCTGCTTTTCCGGAGACTATCCAACGCCACCACCTGCCGACCCGGAGAAGCTCCGCTTCGGCTGTGGCTGCTGACGCCAATGCCGCAGTCGGTCTTTTTCTTCGGCAATGGATCCGCCGAGGGGACGCGCGACATGACGAGCGTCCTCGGCAGCAAGGGCGCGAACCTCGCCGAGATGACGAATCTCGGCGTTCCTGTTCCGGCCGGGTTCACGATCGCGTGCAGCGAATGCATCGAGTACCTCGGTAGCGGAAAGTATTCCGACAAGCTCCGCGCGGAGGTAGAAGGCAACGTCGCGCGCCTCGAGAAAGAGACCGGCAGGAAGCTCGGCGATCCGAAGAATCCGCTGCTGGTCTCGGTAAGATCAGGAGCACCCGTATCCATGCCGGGAATGATGGAGACGATTCTCAACCTCGGCCTCAACGATCGGGCGGTGACAGCGCTCGCCGAGCAGAGCCGGAACGCGCGATTCGCGTACGACTCGTTCCGCCGCTTCATCCAGATGTACTCGGACGTAGTGCTCGGCGTCTCTATCCACGACTTCGAGCACCTACTGAAGGCGAAGCGGATGACCGAGGGCGCGACGTCCGACGCCGATCTCAGCGAAGGCGTTTTGAAGATTCTGGTCGAGGAATACAAGTCGCTCGTCCGGAATCGCACCGGCGCCGACTTTCCGCGCGATCCGGTCGTGCAGCTCTGGGGCGCGATCGAAGCCGTGTGGAAATCCTGGACGCTCAAGAAAGCACGGGATTACCGGCGCGTAAATGGCATCGCGGAAGATCTGGGAACAGGGGTCAGCGTCGTCGCGATGGTGTTCGGCAATCTGGGAGAAGACTCAGGAACCGGCGTCGCGTTTACGCGCAATCCATCGACGGGGGAGAGACGCTTCTACGGTGAGTTCCTGGTCAACGCTCAGGGCGAGGATGTCGTCGCCG
>PKVB01000159.1 GCA_003131365.1 Gemmatimonadota bacterium
CTCCGCGCCGCCCGCGATCATCACGTCGGCGTAGCCGTGGCGTATCTGCCTGAACGCGTCGCCGATCGCCATCGCTCCCGACGCGCAGCTCATGGCGTTGGTCGAATTCGGGCCCATTACGCCGAGCTCGATCGCAATGTTGCAGCTCGCCGCACCGCCGAAGACCGCGAGCGCGAGTGTCGCGTCCACCGCGCGCAATCCCTGTGTGAGATAGACCGCGAGCTGGCCTTCCGCGTAGCTGATCCCACCTAGGGCAGTACCCATGTTGGCTCCGACGCGCTCCCGGTCTTCCTTCGCGAGGTCGAGATTCGCATCGGCGAGCGCCATCTGCGCGCCGACCACGGCGAACTGCGCGAACCTGTCAAGCCGCTTGGCGCTCCTGCGGTCGAGGTGGTCGCCCGGAACGAAGTCATTGATCTCCGCCGCATTGTGGCTGCGGAACTCCGAAGGATCGAAGCGGGTCAGTGACCGGACCGCCGACCGCTGCTGCTCGAGTCCGGACCAAAAGGGATCCAGCGTGGTTCCGATCGGAGTGANNTTGGGCCGATACCGGTAATTACAACTCTGCGTCGCTTCACCTGTCTCCTCGATTCACGATCAATTCACTGCTGATTTTTCGTTGCGCGCTCGGCGACGTCCGCCAGCCCCGCCAAAGTGCGGGATGCGATACCGTGCACGAATACCGGGCCTATCACGTACATCGCTGCCCACATTCCGAACACCGGCACACGCGGCCCATCCCATACGTGCAGGATCCGTACGTGCGTTCCGCCGGTCGCAGGGGTGAATGTCCATTCGACGTCCATCCCTTTGGTGATACCCCCGACGTGCCGAAAACGGATCGACGGGCGTGCCGCGTTCACCGACATCTCGGATAGCCACCACGTGGGCCAATTGGCCCGTAGCGGTCCCTTCGAGGTATTGGTGATGTGAAACGGGCGATAGGCGGACATCTCCACCAGTCCGCCACCGTCGGCGCATCGCTTCCGGAATCGTACGTATCGGTAGTGGGATAGATGTGCCGGCCAGTTTTCCACGTTACTCGCTAATTCAAACATCGTTCCCACAGGGGCGCGAACGAGTTGCTCGTCGATTGTTTCCATCGGGCGTCCGAGCGGCATCGGTCCGAGATCGAGGGGACGCGCGAGATCCCTGGTCATCGATGCACTGGCGCCCAGCTCGTCGTCACTCGAAATGCACGGCGGCGATGAGCCACCGGCCTCCGCGCAATCGCCTCGTGCACTGTATCCGCGAGCTCCTCCGGCGTGAAACCCCGCATCACGGAGACGACACCGTCGTGGCGGCTAACGGCATGAAATCGAAGGGGAAAAGACAGGAGCCAAAGACCCGCGGCCGCGATCCAGCTTCGTCTCAGGTCGCTCACGACCACGCGCGCGCGCGCGACGCGATCCATCTCTCGCAGCAACTCCGCCGCCTCTCTGCCGGCGAAATGATGCAGCACCTGCGAGCACATCACGATGTCGATGCTGTTGTCCCTGAACGGGAGACGCAGCGCGTCGGCGCATACGGAAAAGTCCACCGACGATCGACTGGCGGAGGCGAGCTCGGGCGCCGAATCGAGTCCGAATGTCGTCAGGTCGACGCCCGTCCGGCGCGCTTCCTCTCTCGCGCGACACGGAATGTCGCCGAGTCCGGTACCGACATCGAGCAGCGTCGCGTCGCGCGGCACCTCCTTCAATGCTTCCCTCACTTCGTCCAGAGCCGAGCTTGTTCCGCCGAACAAAGCGTTGGCGCGCGCCACGTCGGCGAGCGAGCGCGTCACTATTCTCGGATCGACATCCGGCGAGTCTAGTATCTCGACCCCTCTCACCCGCCGCGGCGTCAGTATGTCACGCACCGTGCTAATGCTCCAGCTGTGCGTAACCGCCGCGGTAGTATAAGAGCGGCGACCCGCTCTCGATGCGCGTCGCTTCCACATCACCGAGGATGATCGTGTGATCGCCCGCATCATGCAGGGCGAAACGCCGGCACTCGATCACGCCGACCACGTCGTCGAGAATCGCGTACCCATTCGACGACCTGGTGAAGCCGACGCCCTCGAACCTGTCGATGTCAATGATCGCAAAGCGGCGGGCGATCTGCTCCTGTTTGGCGGACAGAATGTTGACGGCGAATCCCGGCGCTCTCGTGAGCGCCGGGTACGCCGAGGCGTTCTTCTCGATGCAGACAAGCACGAGCGGCGGCTCCAGGCTCACCGAGCAGAAGGCGCTCACCGTCATGCCCTGGTCGGCCCCGTCCGCGCCCTTCGTCGTCACGACCGTCACTCCGGAGGGAAACCTGCCGAGTACCGCCCGAAATTCGTCTGGGTTGACGCTCAATTTCTGAATGCCGGAGAAATGAAGAGATTGAAAAGGAAACGCGGGCTGAGCACGACGCTCGTAGGAATGAAATCTCCCGCCACGCCAACCAACAGGTCCGCCATGTCCTTGCGCTGCGACAGAACCTTGGCCGCGTTGTTGAGGAAATATGGATAGGCGATGGCCATGCCGACGATTCGCTCGAGTTTCCATTTGCCGCCAAACTCCCGCTTGCGCGCCCGATCGTATCCGGAAAGAATCCGGCCTTCGTCCTTTCCGGGGCGGCCCAGCGCTTCAACCAGGTAGGGCGCGAGAAGCTCGCCGCCCCGAAGCGCCGCGTAAATGCCCTCGCCGGTGAACGGATCGAAGAAATCCGCAGCGTCGCCTACGAGCGCCGCTCCCGGAGACCAGGCGCGGCGTGTAGCGGCCGCAAACGGACCCGTCGCGCGAACCGGCGTGATTCGCTCCGCGCCGACGAATCGCTCGGCCAGGTGCGGTCGCGACCCAATCCAGCGCTCGAGGAATTCGGCCTTGTCGTCGCCGATCTCTTTCGCGCGCGACATCGGTACGACGACCGCGACGTTCATTTTCCCGTCACCGACGTCGACTATGCCGAAGTAGCCGTCGTAATCCACGTGCATCTCGCCCATGTCGGTGACGCCCTTCACCTTCCGGTAGTGGGCGACGAGGGCGATGCGCCGCGGCCAAATGCGACTGGTTCTCACCAGCCCGAGGCGGCGTCCGACGACTGAGCGCAGCCCATCGGCGCCGACGACGTAGCGCGCCCGGAGTGTCCGCCGCAGCCCATCCGCGCCGAGCACTGTCACACCGCTCACGCGCGCCGAGCCGTTCCTCGCGAGATCTGTGACGCGCATGGATTCCTCGACACGCGCCCCGGCTGTGCGCGCTCCGCGGAGGACGATCTCATCGAGAATCGTCCTCTGAATGGCGAGGCCCTTGTCACGGAACCCGTGGAAGCCATGATTGGCCGCGAACTCTCCGTTCGCGACGTGGCCGTTGGGGGCGCGAATTCTCATCCCAGCCAGGTGCGCCGGATTGGTAGCCTCGATCTCGTCCAGCACGCGCATATCCGAGAGGACTCTCGACGCCTGCGGACTCAGATATTCAGCGCAGATCTTGTCGCGGGGAAATTTCGCCCGGTCGAGGACGAGAACATCGACTCCTTCGCGCGCCAGTGCCCACGCGGTAGCGGCGCCGGCAGGTCCACCACCGACTACTATGACTTCCGCGTCGAGGTGCTCGCCCACTATCCGATCGCGCGCGCGACGCGCTGGAACAATCCCATGTATTGCCAGTGTGGCCGCGGCAGGTGAAGAACCGATGCCGCGCGCGTGAGGTAAGGGAGAACCATCGATCTGGAGTCGGCCGAGAACATGAATCGCGGATGATCGGCGGCGAACTGCTTGAGCCGCGCGACAGTCGTGGCGAACTTGAGCTCACTCGAAAAGTAGAACGTCGGATCGAGCAGCGTGCTGTTGGCCGGGACTACGCCCTCCGAGATCGCGATGCGGTGCAGCGTCGTGCCCGGATAAATTCGGAGTCCCACCGTCAGATAGACGGCGTCGCCCCTCAACAGCCGCCATTTCGCGAAGGTGAGAGTCTCCTCCAGGGTCAAACGCGTCTCTCCTGGTCCGCCAACCAGAAAGATCCAGAGGGCCTTGATTCCGTGCTTCTCGACCCGCTCGGCGACTTTGCGAACTTTGGCTGCGTTGAAGCCCTTCTCGAGTTTTTCGAGAACAGAATCGCTGGCGCTCTCGGCCGTTATGCCGAGCGACCGAAAACCCGCGGCCTTCATGGCCCCCAGCAGCTCGGACGATGCGGTGGCGGGGGTGAAGTTCGTGGTGTCGAGCTGAACGCCCAGCTTCCGGCGGGTGATCGCTTCGCAGACCTGCAGCGCATGGCCCGGTGGCGAATTGAAGGTGGAATCGACGAAATCGAAGTGACGGATGCCCGCTTTCGACTTCAGCTCCTCGATCTCGTCCGCGACGAGCTCCGGAAGCCGCGTGCGGTATCCCCAGCCCTCGACGTTCCGGTAAGTGCAATAGACGCACTTGTAAACACACCCGCGCTTCGTCTGAATCGGAATGGTCGCGCCGTGCCGCTGGTAGCGCGCGAGATCTATCCAGCGATGGAGCGCGGGCCGGGGAAGTGAATCGAGATCCGCGTCTTCGCCCGGAGGAGTGAATACGACCGTGCCGTTCCGGTAGCGGACGAGTCCGGGGAGATTCTCGACCGGCGCGCCGGAGCACAGAGCATCGACGAGCGCAACGCTGGCCCTCTCACCGTCGCCGGCGACGGCATAGTCGACGCCCAGGTCTCGAAACAGCGCTTCAGGCGCTACTCCAAACGCGGCGCCGCCCGCGATGACTTTCGCCGCGGGCGCCGCCTCGCGGAGCGCCCGCAGGACGTCACGCGCTTCCGGAGTGTAATGTCGAAGAGCGATCGCATCGCTGTTGTCGATGTTGCGGACGGAGACGCCGATGATGTCCGGCTGGAACGCGCGGGCCGCGGCGCGCGCGTTCGCGACTGGATCCTTCGCGAAGCANNCGATGCCCGGCCGCGTCGAGCGCGGAGGCGACGCACGCCATTCCGTTGGGCACCACTGGGTACGGCTGCCGCTCGCGATTGGTGCTCACGAGCAGCACTCGCGCTCCGTCGTCGGTTGCCAAACCCTTATTCGATATCATCAGTCCACCGCGCGAGTAGTCGCGCTGCTCAAGACAGAAGTAAAGCTACAAGTGCGCCTACGCCGGAGCAGACCGCGTTGACCGCATCGTTGTCGAATCCCGCGAGACCGCGTGCGTGACTGGTCATCGTGCCGCAGCTATGCACGAGTCGCGCCGTGGATTTTGCGCACAGCTCGCACCAGCGCCGCGCCTGCACCGTAGCACCTAGCAGGGAGTCTGCCAGAGCGCCCGCCACTCCAGCCAGTGCCACGGCGGCGAATGGAACCTGCCAGTTGGCCAGCGCCGCCGCGGCGGCGATGAACACAGCGCCGACAACTCCTGCCACCGTGCCAACCAGTGTGATGCCCCCCGAGGTCCCAGGCGCAACCCTTCTGCCCGAGACGATAGATATTGGCTCGCCCCCCGCGAGAGTCCCCACTTCTGTTGCCCAGGTATCCGCGGCGGATGCGGCGAGCGTGCCTGCTCCAATTGCGTACCAAATGGGTGATGGAGCGAGCAGAGATCCAAGCGCTGCCGCCGCGTACAAGCCGCCATTGGCGAGCACCTGAGTGGCGTCTCGCTCGTCGCCCTTCTCTACGACCGGGCCCACCCGCTCGGCTTTTTGCCGCTCACCCAGCCTCGACAGCGCGCTCGCGGAGACGAACATCGCGAGGAGAAGCGCGCCCCAGTTCCATCCGGCGGCGAGACAGATCGTCCCCACCACCGCGGCCGCGATCGCTCCGCTCGTCGCCAGCGTGCGCGCGCGAAGCGCCGCGAGCGCAACGAATACCGAGAGCACGGCGCCAATCACCACGCGGGCGAGCGCTTCGGTCAGCGGTGATGACCCGGTACTTGATTTCCAGCGAGCGGCGACTTCACGGTCTCCTGCTTGAAGGCGATTCGAGCGACGGTTAGCTTGCGCTCTCCGCCAATCAACTAAATGCCCGGCACTGTAAATCCCATAGTCCCGCTCAGTCTCCTCGAAGCTGTTCGCACGCTCGACATCCCTGAAGGAGACGATGTCGAGGTCGAATATGTGCAGGAGCATCGCAACAAGCGACTGGGATTGAGCGATACGGTGATCGCGCAGATCCGGCGCTACAAGGAGGCGCTGAAGCGGAATCAGCAGATCGCGATTGACGAAGCGACCGGCATCGCCCGCCTGATCGGACGCAGACCCGACGCTGAGGGGATCTTCACGCGGGCCGGCACCATCGTCGCCAATCGGATGTACCAGATGATCTCCGCCACCAGGCGACAGATCATCCACCTGCTCCCTGGGTTTCTCGCGCGCCCGCTCGCGTTCCGACAGCTGAAGAAGGCGGGAAACAAGTACCTCGGGGCTTCGGTACGACGGGTCGGCTCATCGATCGTCGTCGGCATCAAGGAATCGGTCACATTCGGCACCGGGCCGAAGGGAATCGGGTGTCTCTACTACGAGTCGGCGCTGAGGGAAATGCTGAGGCTGCTCGTGAACGGCGGTGGGATGATCGATCATGTGCATTGCCGCGAGCGGGGCGAAGACATCTGCGAGTGGCGCGCGGAATGGCGCGCGGTGAAGACCAGTCAATAGACGTGCGCGGTGCTGAAGCCTGAATCTCTGCCCGCGCTCCAGTCCGCGCTCGACCGAGCCGGGCTCGATGGCTGGCTCCTTTACGATTTCCACGGCCTGAATCCCGTGGCGGTGGGCATGCTCGAGCTGCCCGGGATGACCACGCGCAGATTCTTCGTCTACATCCCGCGCCAGGGAGCGCCGGTCGCGATCACGCACGCGATCGAGCAGGGTCCGTGGTCCGGTTGGCCGGCAAAATGGCGCAAGGAGAAGTACAGCAGCTGGCGCCTGCTGGAATCGCTTCTCGCCGAGCTGCTCAAGGGAAAGCGGGTGGCGATGGAGTACTCGCCCGGCGACGCCGTTCCATATCTCGACCGCGTTCCAGCGGGGGTGCTCGAGATGGTTCGAAACGCCGGCGCGACCGTCGTAACATCCGCCGATCTCGTCTCCACCTTCTACGCGGTGTGGAGCGACAAGCAGCGCGCGTCTCATGAGCGAGCGGCCCGGGTCGTGGCGACGATCGGCGAGCAGGCGATTCGCCTCGCGGGAAGCCGCGCCGAGAGCGCGTCTCCGCTAACCGAATACGCACTTCAGTGCTGGATCAGGGAGAAATTCGAGGCAGGTGGTCTCGAGACCGATCACGGACCCATCGTCGCGATCGGTCCGAACGCCGCGAATCCCCACTACGAGCCGACGGCTGACAAATCGGCCACGATCAATCGGGGCGACATCCTTCTGGTGGACCTGTGGGCGCGCGAAAAGGCCGGAGTCTTCGCCGATCAGACCTGGATGGGATCGCTCGGACCGCCGAGCGATCGCGACAAGAGTATTTGGTTGGCGGTGCGCGACGGGCGCGACGCTGCGATCTCGCTGCTAAGGCAGCGAATCGGCGCGCACAAACCGGTGCGGGGCAGCGAAGTTGACGACGCCGCCCGAGAAGTGATCACCAAGCGCGGCTACGGCGAATTCTTCATCCACCGTACGGGCCACTCGATCGACCCGCGTGATCTGCACGGCTCCGGTCCGCACATCGACAACCTGGAAACGCGCGAGGAGCGCACTCTCATCCCGGGCGTAGGCTTCTCGATCGAGCCGGGCATTTACCTCGCCGGAGACGTCGGAATGCGCAGCGAGGTCAACGGGTTCATCGGCGCGGACGGCCTTCTCATCACGCCATCCGACTATCAGAAGGATCTGCTGATCGTCTAGCGGCCGATGACGTCCCACACGGCTGGGTCCTCGAGTCCGAGTCGCCACAACGCGAACGTAGTCACTCCCAGCTCCCTCGCCTCGCGCACGAGGGTCTCGAGGAGCACGTGGTCGCTCACCCAGATCTCCCAGCCTTCGGGCGAGAGCGCGTGGAGCATCGCCGATGCATGGTCGCGAGTGAGCGGCGTGTTGGTCGTCGTCGCAAGTCGTCGCGCGTCGTCGTAGCTGATGACCTCCGTCTCCGCGCTTCGGCGCCAGCGATAGCCGTAGAGCGGCAATGCGGCAACGATCCTCGCCGCTCCGACTTCGGCCACACGCGTGCCGAGGTTGCGGTTGACCCAGTCCACAGCCGCGATAGGACCAGGCGGGGAAGTGGCCCAGTGCTGGTCGTACAGCACCGGCATTATGAGATCCGCGGACTGCAGGAGAAGGCCGGCAGGATATGCGGCAGTGTCACCCGCCGGGACCGCGATGACGACCATGGAGACGCCGTGCGCGCGCACGGAGTCAGCCACCGCCTTCGTGACGGTCAGCAGTTGGTCCAGATCGCGGGGCGTCATTCCCTCGAAGTCGATCACGACTCCGTGATATCCGCCCGAGTCGATGAGTGACGCGATTGCTCCCGCGGTCAGCGCCGACACCTGCGCGTCTTCGCCGAGCCCGCGGATTACTTCGGGATGGAAGCGACTGCCGACGTAGGTGGTGATGAGCGCCATCGCGCGCGGAGCGACGACCGGGTGCTTCCCGATGCTGTCGGGATACAGCCGGACGGGGCGAAAGCTGGCTGTGTCGAGCGCGATCCAGCCGGTGATGACTCGCTGGAGACTCGAGCCATGCGCCTCGACGGATGCGTCGCTATTCGGGTCCCAGGGTCCGGTAAAACCCCAGTACGCAGGCGGCTCGCGCGGCTGCGACGGAAGATGCGCGCAGGCAGCTAGGAGCGCGAGCGCCGCGAACGCCACGTGGCGAAGAGCACGGCGATTCAGGTGCAAGACAAACCGTCCGAGCGTGCGAAGCTCCTTGTGTCCGAGCGGTCGACCCCGCAAACTCCGGCCTCATGAGACATCTCTCAACCTACTTTGCCGTCGTCGCGCTCGCACCAGCGGCGCTCGAAGCGCAGGGATCCGCAGATCTCGTTCTCACCAATGGAACGATCTACACAGTCGACAACGCGCGGCCACACGCTTCCGCCCTGGCGGTTCGCGGCGGGCGCGTCCTCTTCGTCGGGTCCGACGCCGAGGCGCGGGTGCTCGCCGGTCCGTCCACGCTGGTCATCGATCTGCATGGTGCCACCGTCGTTCCGGGAATCGTTGACGCCCACGCGCACCTGCTCAGCCTCGGCAACATGCTGCAGCGGGTAAATGTCGCCGGATCGACGTCGTATGCCGAAGTGATCGACCGTGTCAAAGCGTGGGCAAAGAATGTGAGGCCTGGCGCATGGATCCAGGGCAGGGGCTGGGACCAGAATCTTTGGCCCGCCAGGGAATTTCCGACGCACGAGGAGCTTACGCGCGCCTTCCCGAATAATCCGGTCGTGCTCACGCGCATCGACGGTCACGCTCTGCTCGCGAACGCGAAAGCGATGGAGCTGGCGCATGTCACCGCCGCGACCGTCGATCCGTCGGGCGGGCGGATCGTGAGGCTTGCATCCGGCGCGCCGTCAGGCGTCTTCGTCGACAATGCGAACGGCCTGATCGACCGCGCGATTCCCGCCGCCACCCGCGCCGACACCCGAAGGGCGATCCTCTCCGCGATCGCCGAGGCCAACCGCCTGGGACTGACGGGCGTTCACGATGCCGGAGAAGATGCCGAGACGATCGGGATCTTCGAGGAGCTGGCAAAGGCGGGAAACTACAACCTGCGCAACTACGTGATGTTGAGCGATCCGGGCGAGCCCGGGTCGGCGGCCGCACTTGGAAATCCGTACATCCAGCATGGCCCGCAGAGCGCGCTCTACGACGGACACCTCTGGATCCGGGCGATCAAGCTCTACGCCGACGGCGCCCTTGGCTCGCGCGGTGCAGCTCTGCTCGCGCCCTACAGCGACGAGCCTACCAACTCCGGACTGCTCCTCTCCAGCCCCGAGCATATCGAAGCGTGGGCGGAGACCGCACTCCGCAGTGGTTTCCAGGTGAACGTGCACGCGATCGGCGATCGCGGNNACAGGCGACGCACCAGACGAGCGACATGCGGTGGGCGGAAACCCGCGTGGGGCCGGAGCGAATTCGCGGAGCGTATGCGTGGAGATCACTGCTCAATACCGGCGTCGTGATTCCGAACGGGACCGACTTTCCAGTCGAAGAAGTGAATCCACTTCTCACCTTTCACGCCGCGGTGACCCGGCAGGATCCTTCCAACTTGCCGGCGGGTGGTTGGTACCCCGAGCAGAAGATGACGCGTGAAGAAGCTCTTCAGTCCATGACAATCTGGCCCGCCTATGCGGGGTTCCAGGAATCGGTCCTGGGCTCGCTCACGCCGGGCAAGTATGCCAATTTCGTCATCCTGGACCGCGACATCATGCACGTGCCGGACACCGAAATCCTGGGGACTCGAGTAATTTCCACCTGGATTGGAGGAAAGCGCGTGTACGAAGCGAAGTAAGCGACGGAGTCATGAGGAATGGAACCCACGCAGCCTTCGACGGCACATCGCTTGCCATTTCAACAAGCGAACTTTCACTTCGATCGATTGCAGTTTCACTACGCGAACTTTTACCTCGGCTCGACATAAATGCTCCGCCGGTTCGTCGGCTTTACAATAGTTTGCCTTGTCGTCCTCGCGTGCTCGCACGACGATACCGCCTCAGCGCATAGCCGAAACGGCCCGCGCGCGCCTGGTGACGGCGTTGCTCCGCGGCCCGCGGTCATCGCGCCTGCTGCTGAACCGTACAAGATCGTATCCGTTGCTGCCGGCGGCACGATCACGGGGACAGTCGACTTCGAAGGAACTGCACCGGTAGCCGAGATCGTCCGCCCGTCGACCGATCAGAAAGTGTGCGGCAACTCGGTCGTGCAGAGGACCATCACTCTCTCCGGGACGCGAGTCGGCGGAGCCGTCGTGTGGCTGACCGACATCCGGAGCGGGAAGGGTTNNTGATCTCGACCAACAGCACGCTGAACGTCGGCAACGATGACAGGACACTGCATACCAACCGCTTCATCAACGTCGGTACCGGCGCGATCGTGGCCGTGGCACCGTTCAACGACGATGGAGAGGTAGTACCTGTCGATCGGTTCAAGGAGGCCGCCGAGATCGAGGTCGTGTGCGAACAGCATCCGTGGACTCACGCGTGGATTGCGGTGCTCGATCATCCCTATTACGCGCAGACGGCCGCGAACGGGACATTCAGCATCGACGGCATTCCACCCGGCAGATACCGCATTCGCGCCTGGCACCCGAGCCTCGGATACATGGATGACAGCGTGCCCGTCGGGGCAGGGCTGCAGGCGAACGTCGCCTTCCGAATCCGACGGGCCACGCCGGCCGTGCCCACTCCAGCGGCGGCCGACAGCGCGCATCCCGCTTCGAGCACTCCCGCCGTTCCGATTCTTCCGACGGCGTCCAGCACTCCCACAATACTTGGCGCTCCCAGCACTACGGGCCCGCCGCCGCCCCGGCAGCGCGAGTAGCACACGCTGGTTTCTTTAATAGAACTTCAGTCGCTTTTGTTTTTTGGCTTTACCCGACGAGGGCATCCCCCGGCCTGAACTGGCCGCGGTAAAGACGGGAGTAGACTCCCTCCGATGCAAGAAGGTCCTGGTGGCTCCCCTCTTCGACGATCACGCCGCGATCGATCACGACCAGCCTGTCAGCGCGCAGCACTGTGCTCAGGCGGTGCGCAATGATGAGCGTCGAACGTTGGCGGAGCAGGTCCTCCATCGCCTCCTCGACAAGCCTTTCACTCTCGGTGTCCAGACTGGATGTCGCCTCGTCCAGGATCACGAGCGCGGGATTCTTCAGAAACACCCTCGCGATCGCGATCCGCTGGCGCTGACCGCCCGACAGCTTGACGCCACGCTCGCCCACTAGCGTGTCGAATCCATCGGGCAGCCGCTCGATGAATTCGACCGCGTGCGCCGCCTTCGCCGCGGCATGAATCGATTCCTCGCTCGGGCGTGATTCATCCGCGCCGATGGCGGCGTAGGCGATGTTCTCGCGGATGGTTCCGCTGAAGAGCGTCGGTTCCTGCGGCACAATCCCGATCGCGCCGCGGAGCTCCGACAGCGAGAGATCGCGGATGTCGATCCCATCGAATGTGATCCGGCCCGAAGTGACGTCCCAGAATCGCGGCAGCAGCGATGCGACCGTCGTCTTGCCGGCCCCGCTCGGGCCAACCAGAGCGACCACTTCGCCCGCCC
>PKVB01000145.1 GCA_003131365.1 Gemmatimonadota bacterium
CGGCGAACTATCCCTTCTGCACTGTCGAGCCGAATGTGGGCATGGTGGAGGTCCCCGACGCGCGTCTCGGAGAGCTGACGCGCGTGGTGCAGCCGAAGCGGACCGTGCCAGCAGTCGTCCAGTTCGTGGACATCGCCGGCCTCGTTAAAGGCGCGGCCGAGGGTGAGGGACTGGGCAACAAATTCCTGTCAAACATTCGCGAGACTGACGCGATAGTCCACGTCGTGCGCTGCTTCGAGGATCCCGACGTCACTCACGTCATGGGAGCGGTCGATCCGGTGGGCGACCGCGAGGTAATCGAGTTCGAGCTGGCGATCGCCGACCTCGCCTCGCTGGAGAAGCGTCTGGACAAGACGCGCCGCGCGGCGCGCACCGGCGACAAGGAGGCAATGGCGGAGCTGCCGGTGCTGGAGAAGGCCTACGGCTTTCTCAAGGACGGAAGGGGACTGTGGGAGGCGCGTCTCACCGCGGATGAGAAGGCGGTTCTCGCTCCTCTGACGCTGCTCACGGTGAAACCGGTTCTTTACGCGGCGAACGTGAGNNGTGATGCCGAGCTCGCGGGTGAGGAAGGTCCACATCTCAAGGCGCTGAGAGAGGCCGTGAAGAAAAGCGGCGAGCAGGCCGGGGTCGTTCCCTTCTCCGCCAAGATCGAAGCCGAGCTTGCGGAGCTCCCGCCTGAGGATCGCGCCGATTTTCTCTCTTCGCTCGGACTCGAGTCGGCGGGACTCGACCGTCTCATTCGCGCCGGCTACAAGCTGCTGGGCCTCGAGACATACTTCACGGCGGGGGAGCAGGAAGTTCGCGCGTGGACTATACACCACGGCGATACGGCGCCCAAGGCGGCTGCCGTGATCCACACGGACTTCGAGCGCGGATTCATCCGGGCCGAGACGGTTTCCTATGATTCCTTCATCGGGAATGAAGGGTGGAAGGGCGCGCGCGAAAAAGGCGCGGTGAGATCAGAAGGAAAAGAGTACGTCGTCCAGGATGGGGATGTACTCCTGTTCAGATTCAATGTGTAGGACTGGTAAAACGACAAAGAACGGGGTCGGAGGTGTCAGAAGCACAGCTACAAGGGTTCAGTTCACGACGCCCGGACTTGCCTCGGTGGCGCGAGAGTGCCTGCACTCGCTCGCCTGTGTCCCGAATTGTGCCAGGACCGTCTGGGCGTTGTGAACTGAAAACTGGCAACTCTGCTTCTGACAGTTCCCACCCCGTTCTTTTGCCGTTCTTCCATTCCTGCCCAACCCAATTAGTTGCTAGGATGTACCTGATCGCGAATCTCCCCGCCCGGGTTCGCTGACGTATGCACGTTGGCGTACGCGTGGCCGTTGTTGAACAGCACACGTAGCGAATCGAGTGAGATGTTCGCGTTGTTCGCGTTGGTGAAGCTGCCGTGAGCGACTTCCCCGTTTATCGTGCCTGTCGGCCCGTTCGGGATGAACATGTTGAAGATGACGGGCCCCGCCGTGGCGCCAACTGCGTTTACATCCCCGAGGTGGATGTGTGACATGGTCACCGCGGTCATGTTGGTCAGCGTGAGTGTCCAGTCGATCTCCGTTCCGAGATCGACGAACGTTGCAACGCCACTTCCAGGCGACGTGTGAGTCGCTCCTTCGTTGATGGCGATGAGGTTGGCGACGTACGTCTTGTTCGTCGGGGCGGTACTAGACCCGCAGCTCGTCGCGACGGCGGCGACGGCAACCGTTGCAATGAGACCGAGGGCAAGCGTGCTTACTGTTCTGCGCATGAAACCTCCGGGAGAGCGCACGCAGAACGTAGAACGGAGCCGCCCCCCTCCGGAAAGGCTGCCCCCGCCAACGACCGCGATGGCGCGGCGGGGAGTGCGTCCGGGACGGCGGGCGATGCAGTGGGCAAATGGGCCCACTCTCCCCCGAGAACTCGCCGGCCAGACGGTTGAATTCGAGGCCCCGACATGGTAGGTTTCCCGTCTCACAACGGCCACGATCGTGGCCTTCACACCTTCCTCCCACTTAGGCAACCAGATGGGGGGCGGATCATGACCAAAAGGAGGATTGCCAAGTGCCTCGCACATACGAGGCGGTCTACATCTTCGACTCAACTCTCGAAGACGCCGCCATCAACGANNTTGCTCGCCTACTCCATCGGTCCCCGCGACAACGGCTACTACGTCGTCTCCAAGTTCGCGACCGAGCCCACCACCCTGCCCGAGTACGAGCGCGCCCTCAAGCTCGACGACGGCGTCATCCGCTACCTCATCACACTGCACGAGCACGAAGTCGGCGCTCCACCGCAGTCAGAGGAAGACCTGGCCGCGGCAACGCGCCGTGACGACGATGACGACGACGAGGATTAATCAATGAGAAGACCACAAAAGAGCTGCCCATTCTGCGAGAGCCGCGTTCGCTGGATCGACTACAAGGACGATCGCACGCTCGGCCGCTTCATCACCGATCAGGGGAAGATCCTTCCTTCCCGTCTCAGCGGCTCGTGCGCTCGTCATCAGCGCCAGCTCTCGACGGCCATCAAGAGAGCCCGCTTTCTAGCCCTGATTCCCTACATCCGCGGTCACTCGGCGTAGATGGCCGAGGCCATAGCGCCTGTAGCGAAAACACAATCGTGGCAGCCGCTGTTTTGGGGGTTGGCTGCATTTCTCGTCTGCCCCTTTCTTCCATTTTTCGAGCTGTTGATTCCGATCCAGCAGACTCTGCTCCTGTTGGTGCCGGTCATCGCGGCCTGCTCGATAGTGGGTTGGAAGCTGGGCGGTCGCATGGCGCTGGCGCTCATCTGGATCGCTTTTTCGCTCTGGATGTTGTTTCAGCACGCTGGCTCTCCGGGCACGCAGTACGACCAGATGGCGCGTGGGTGGGCGATTCTTCTGGCGGCCAGCTTCGGCCTCATCAGCCTGTGGAGCACCGCCATGCCATTCTTCTCGAGGGCTCTCATCTCTGTCGGGCTGGCAGCCGGAATCGGGTTTCTGATCGCGCTCTCGTCGCCGAGCGGGATCGCGAGATTCCAACACGCGGCGGAAGAAGAGCTGACGAGGAGGGTGTCGATCACGGTCGCGAGCATCCAGGAAGGGCGAAACACTCCGGAATGGCAGGAGCTCGCGGCACGTGCTCCTGTCCTGGATACCTGGAACGCCGACAGCGAGACGATGATGCGGGCTATTCCCGCGCAAGCAGCAACGGTGCTACCCGCGCTGCTCGCGCTGGAGTCGCTAGCTGCGCTGGCGCTCGGATGGGGCGCGTACCGGAGACTGTCTCCGGTGCAGATCGGACCGCGCCTGAGTCCGTTGACGGAGTTCACGTTCAACGATCACCTGATCTGGGGCCTCGCGGTCGGCGTCACGCTTTGCCTGCCGGCGTTCGAAAACGGGAGAAATGCCGGCTACAACCTGCTCCTTTTTTTCGGCGCCCTGTACCTGATCCGCGGCATTGGGGTTCTGGCGTGGATGTCCCACGGCCGCTACGTGTACATCGTGATTCTCAGCATTCTGCCTCAGATTTTCCTGATAGTGACGCTCGCCCTCGGGCTGGGCGACACCTGGCTCGACCTTCGCAAGCGCACCAAACCCGGATGACGGTGCGATTCGCTCCACCTTTGTGCTAGAATTACTCGTTCTCAACGATTACTGAAGGAAATTTCTCCAATGGAAGTCATTCTCAGACAGGCAGTCGAAAAGCTCGGACATCCGGGCGACATCGTGAAAGTTTCCGCCGGCTATGCGCGCAACTACCTGCTTCCCCGCGGCTTCGCCTACGAGGCGACGGCGGGCAACCGCAAGCGCATCGAGCAGGAGCGTCAGCGGCTGGAGCAGGCGGAAGAGGCGCGCCGCGGCTCCGCGTCGGAGCTCGCGACCAAGCTCGAGCAGGTATCTCTGACCTTCTCGGCCCGCGTCGGGGACGAGGGCAAGCTCTTCGGCTCGGTCACGTCTTCGGACATCGCGCACCAGCTCGACTCGCAGGGCTTCCAGATCGAGAAGCGCCAGATCGAGCTGCACGAGCCGATCCGGGCGCTGGGGGTCTATCGCGTGCCGATCCGACTGCACGCGGACGTGCATCCCGAGATCAAGGTCTGGGTCATCAAGCAGTAGGCGCAAACGGAAGGAAGACCTGGCCGCGCGGCTGACAGCGCAGCCAGGTCTTTTCGCGTAATAGAAGGTGACAGCGCGGCCAGGTCTTTTCGCGTAGTNNGCTCGGCCAGGTCTTTTTGCGTATTACAATTGGCGTGCGAAATGCTTGCTAGAACCCCTCACGGAACTTTCGCGCGATAGATAAGCTACATACCAGATACGCGGCGCTCTTCGCCGCATTTGAACCTTCACTGAACCGCATGGCCACATCCCTACCATCTGTAACCGCACGCGAAGGCGCGCAAAGGGTGCAGCGCGCCGCCCAGCTTTGCCTGGACATGAGAGCGAACGACGTCGTACTGCTCAATCTGAACGGCGTCACCGACATGACTGACTACTTCGTCATCGCGAGCGGGACCTCCGATACCCACGTGAGATCGATCGGCGAGCACGTGGTATCCGAGATGAAGAAAGTGGGACTGACGGTGCATCACACTGAAGGGTTGGAACAGGGCCGCTGGGTGCTGCTCGATTTCTTCGATTTCGTAGTTCACATCTTTCATCCGACGCTTCGGTCGTTCTACCAGATAGAACGGCTGTGGAGCGATGCGGAAACAGTGGCGCTGGAACCACAGGAGTAACGAACAAATGAAAGCGGCACGTATTCTGGCCACCTTGGCCGTCTTGCTGTGCGCGACTCGCCTCGACGCACAGCAGTATTTCGGAATGAACCAGGTCCAGTACAAGCACTTCGACTGGCAGGTAATTGAGACCGAGCACTATCTCGTCCACTACTATCCGGAAGAGCGTGTGCTGGCGATGCAGGCCGCACGAATGGCGGAGCGGTCATACGCGCGGCTCTCGAAGATCATGGACCACCAGTTCCGCGAGAAGAAACCGATCATCCTCTTCGCTTCTCGCTCCGAGTTCGGGCAGAACAACGTCACCGGTGATCTCGGCGAAGGCACGAGCGGAGTCACTGAATACTCGCGCGACCGGCTGATCCTCCCGTTCACGGGAGATCTGGGAAGCTTCGAGCACGTTCTCGCGCACGAAATGGTGCANNTCGCGCGGCAAGGCCGGCGCGAACATGCAGAGCCTCAATCAGATCGATCCTCCGCTCTGGTTCATAGAGGGAATGGCCGAGTACCTGTCGGGAGGACCGGGTCACACCCTGACGGCATCGTGGCTGCGCGACGCCGCGGTGAACGGCAACGTGCCGACGCTCGAGCAGATGACGGAGCGTCCGGACAAGTACTTCCCGTACCGTTACGGGCAAGCGTTCTGGGAGTATGTCGGCGAGCGCTGGGGCGATGAGGCAATCGGCGAGATTCTCCAGAACTCCACTACACTTGGCGTCGCGCGGGCGTTTCAGCGTCAGCTCGGGCTGACACTACACGAGCTGAGCGACGAGTGGCGCGAAGCGGTCAATGCGAAATACTTGCCGCAGGCCGCGATGCTCGATCGTCCGCGCAGCTTCGCCCAGCCGCTCCTGACGGAGAAAAAGAGCGGGGGCCAGATCTTTCTGGCGCCTTCCCTTTCTAATGACGGCAATCGCATCGCGTTTCTGTCCAACGGCAACGAGAAGCGGGGCGAGCTGTTCATCGATCTCTGGCTCGCGGATGCGCACACTGGCAAGCGGATCAAGAGACTCGTTCAGAGCACGACGAATCCGAATTTCGAAGAGCTGAGGCTTCTCTACTCACAGAGCTCGTTCTCGAACGACGGGCGCACGCTCGCGTTTACCGCGCAGCGCGAAGGCAAGGACGTTCTCTATCTGATGGACGTCGCCACGGCAAACGTTCGGGCGCGGCTCGATCTTCCCATAGACGCCGTCTGGAGTCCGGTCTGGTCGCCAGACGACAAGCAGATTGCATTCAGCGGATCGCACGGCGGAATCAGCGACCTCTACATCGTGAATGCCGACGGCAAGGGCCTTCGTCAGCTGACGAACGACTTGTACGGAGATCTGCAACCCGCATGGTCGCCCGATGGCCGCCGCATCGCCTTCGCGACCGATCGCGGTCCGGAGACCGACCTGTCATTACTCAAGTTCTCCAAGTGGCGCATCGCGGTGATGGATGCGCAGACGGGCGCGATCGAAGTCCTCCCGGGCCAGGGTGGGCTCAACCTCAATCCGCAATGGTCGCCCGACGGGCGCGAGCTCGCGTTCATCTCCGACCGCACGGGAATCCCGAACGTCTTCCTCTACGACTTCGCATCGCAGCAGCACTACCAGATCACCAACGTGCTGGGCGGCGTCTCCGCCATCACGGAGTACAGCCCCGCGATCAGCTGGGCGAGGGGTGCGGACCGGATGGCGTTCACGTATTTCGAAAAGGGCGATTACACAGTCTGGGCCTTCGACAATCCGCGTAGCCTGAAGAAGACCGCGTTCCAGCCAACCGGGACGAATCTGGCCGCCGGAGTAGTTCCTGCGACTCCCACGCCGCAAACCGGCTTTGATTCGCTGACGCTGAGGCCGAGAGCGGGCGAGCCGACGTCTACGTATCGTGCGCCCGCGGGATCGCGCCAGTCCTCGGTAATGCCCGCGCAGGAGTCTGTCGCGGATATTCCGGCGAGCGTGGCGGCTCTCAATGCGGATCCAGCGTACGGACTGCCGGACACCACCAGGTTCAAGGAGCACCCGTACCACGTCGCCTTCCACCCCGATTACATCGCCGATCCGTCGATCGGATACACACCGAGCTACGGCACATTCGCTGGTGGAACCGCGTTCGTGTTCAGCGACCTGCTCGGCAACCATCAGCTCGCGGTTGCGGGCAACGTCTATGGAAGGCTCAGTGATGCAAGTGCGTTCGTGGGCTACGCCAATCTGAGTCGCCGCCTTCAGTATACGACGGGCATCTCGCAGGATCCGGTCTACGTTCCGCTCAGCGGAACCAACAATGTCGATCCGACAACAGGCGTCATCCGGTTTCAGACCGACTACCTCCGCTACGTCATACGAAACCTTTTCGTCACCGGTCAGTATCCGCTCAATCGTTTCACGCGCTTTGAGACCGGTTTGCAGCTGAATAGCATCTCGCAAGGCGTCGTGCAGGTCTATCAGGACTGCGACCAGGCGGGTTACTGCACGGGCGTCCAGTTCCACGACACCACGTCGCTGCCGACGATCACCTACGTCACGCCGTCGACTGCGTTCGTGTCCGACAATACACTTTTCGGGACGACTGGCCCAGTGATGGGACGCAGGATGCGGTTCCAGGTGTCGCAGAGCGTCGGCAAGCTGACCTTCAGCGACTTCCTCGTCGACTATCGCCGTTACGACCCGATCATCTTCAACACGCTGACTTTCGCGACGCGGTTCGTGAGCTCGGTCTCGGTCGGGCCCGATGAGACTTTCTTTCCCAAGTACATCGGCCGTCCGGATTTCATCCGCGGCTACGACCGCGCCAACTTCAACTTCGTCGACTGTACTTCGATCATCGGCGGAGGTCAGGCGCAGTGCGCCAATGCGCAGCTCGCGGGCAGCAGAGTGGCGGTTGCGAACGCCGAGCTGCGCTTCCCGATCATCCGACGGTTCGATGTCGGAAGCAGCTTCGGGCTGCCGCCACTGGATGGGCTCATCTTCTATGACGCCGGTCTGGCGTGGAGCAAGGGTCAGACTGCGCACCTGGGCCGCGCTCCATCGGGCAACGATCCGAACCTCAATCGCTATCCGCTCACCAGCTGGGGCGCAGGCCTCCGCGTGAATCTTTTCAACCTGGCGATTCTGCGCTGGGATTACGCGATTCCACTGGCTACGGGACGTAAGCCGAACTGGACTTTCTCGTTGGGAGCGAGCTACTAACCGTTGCGTCGCCTCCTACTGTTGGCGCTGCTCTGTGCAGCCTGCACGAAAGACAGGGCAGCGCCTGATAGCACGACCCCGCAAATAGCAGAACCACGCGGGCCCGACCCGCTCCTCCTCCGCGTTCCGCGCGGAGGAGGGACCGGGCACATCTACCTCTATCCGAAGCTCGACTCGGCTGTCTGGACCGTCGATGAAATCCCGCCGGTCGACCACGTGCTCGCGTTCGACCAGGACGGGGGGACGATTGCATACGTGGACGCGAAGGGGTTCCCCGGACGCCTCGACTTGAGAGAGACGGACGTCACGAAGGCGTCGCGTGCGAAGCTGACTTCGCTTTCGTCCGCGAACGGCAGCGACATCTACGGAATCAATTCCAAAGGCGAGATCGTCCGGCTGAACCCGACCGGCGGCGATTGGCATTTCAGGCCGCCCGTGCCGGCGCACGCCGTTTTTGCGCAGCCCAACGGCGAGCTCATCGTCACCGCCAACAAAGGCGCGCAGACCCTCGTCTGGAGGGTGCGTCCGCCCGACGACATCGTTCAGGACAGCGCCGTGCTGCCGCTTTCCGGGCGTGGCGTCAGGACGCAGATAGGAGACCGACTCTATTTCGCTGTCGACAGTGGGCTCATCGGCGTCAAGGCAAAGGATCTCTCGCCGGTGGGCGCGGTTCAACTCCAGAGCAGAGTGCGCGCGCTGGCGCCCACTCCGAGTGGAGACAGACTCTACGTCACGACCGCGACCGACAGCGGAATCTCGATCGTCGACCGCTACTCGGGTCGCGTGGATATGGGCGTCGTCCTTCCCGCCCCGCCTACGGATCTCCGGATGGACGCGCTTGGCCGCTACCTGCTTGCCCGATTTCCGAAAACGGATTCGGCCTGGGTAATCGCGATCGGAACGAACAGGCTGGTCGGCGCGGTGCCGACGAAATGGGATACAGACCTTCCGGTAATCACTCCGGACGGAAGGCTCGCTCTCCTCGGGACGAAGGACGTCA
>PKVB01000163.1 GCA_003131365.1 Gemmatimonadota bacterium
AGCGGCAGTGGGGAATCGCGATCCCGCGACCGATGCCCGTCGATCCGAGATTCTCGCGGCGCTTCAACATCTTGAACAACATCCCTTCCGACTTGTCGTCGAGGCCGAGGAGGCCGATCAGCTCCTTGAGAATCTCGTCCTTCGCGATTCCCTCGAGCTCCAGTTTGATCGCGTCTTCAGAAAAAAAATCGCGTAGTTCCATCAGCTCCCCGACAGTGGCCAGTTTGTGCGCGCGAAGAACGGAAGTTACGCGTGGCTGGNNTCTACCTCGCGCCGATGGCCGGTGTGTCGGAGTCTCCGTTCAGGAGGCTCTGCCGCCGCTTTGGCGCCGACGTCGTGGTCACCGAGTTTCTCTCGGCCGAGGGCATCAGGCGAGAGAATGCGGCGACGCTCGACAAGCTGCGCTTTGGCCCGGATGAGAGGCCGATCGGTGTCCAGATCTTCGGCGCCGATCCCCTGGCAATGGGAGAGGCCGCTCGGCTGGTCACCGATGTTATTCAACCCGAGTTCATCGACATCAACTTCGGCTGCCCCGTGAAGAAGGTCGTCCGGCGTAATGGTGGTTCGGGCTGTCTCAAGGATCTTTCATTGGTCGAGTCCGTGATCCGCTCGGTGTCGGCGAGCACGCACCTGCCCGTGACGGTGAAGATTCGAAGCGGCTGGAGCGAGGAGGCCCGGGTCCCTGTGGAGATCGCCCTCCGCTGTCAGGACGCCGGAGCAAAGGCGCTCGCGCTCCACCCCCGCACCCGAACGCAGATGTACAGCGGCAGGGCACGGTGGGAGGAAATCGCGGCGGTGACGGCGGCGCTGGACATCCCCGTAATCGGGAACGGCGACATCAAGACGGCCGAGGATGCGGTTCGGCTGCAGCGAGAGACCGGGTGCGCGGCGATCATGATTGCCCGTGGGTCATTCGGTCAGCCCTGGATCTTTGACCAGACGCGGGCGTTGCTGGAAGGGAAGCCCAATCCGGACGCGCCGCCGATCGAGCGCCGGTTCGAGATCGCGCTCGAGCACGCGCGCATGGCGGAGGAGTACGAGGCCGACCCCCGGGGTGCGGCGATCGAGTTTCGGAAGCACCTCGGCTGGTACGTCAAAGGCGTCCCGGGCTCGGGGGAGCTGAGGCGAAAGCTTCACGCGGTCGAGAGTCTGTCCGAGGTGGAGGATGTATTCGCGTCGTACCTGGCGAACCCGCATCGCTACGACGAGACCCACGTTGTGGCGGCACTCAGCGCCGAAGGCGACGACCTCGACTCGGCAGCGGCCGCGGCTTGAATCAAGCCGTATAAGGCGTTGGCTTGTAGCGCCTTACCAATCGCGCCTCAACCAGATTGTTAATTCGATTTTGATTGACTTTTATCCCAATTGCGGGTATACTACGTGAACGGGGGCGACTGGCTTCGACGGGGTTAGTGAAGCTGTGGCCGCGTGCCCAGGTTCTCAGGTCCTGGTAAAACCTCTGGGGATTTTTTCAACTGCCAACCAAAACTTGGCCCTGGCTGCGTAACTCTTAGGAGTTGCTGCACCTGCCCATATTGAAGCCCTCCCAAGGCGGCTTTAAGGGTATCGAAAATTTGGGATAGTCGGCTATCGCGTCTTCAGGTAGTCGGCGAAATCAAGAAAGACTTGTCCAGAAGTGGGCTGTCCATTGGCCAGCGGCTGGAGACATCAATCAATGGAACACGCACGTAGACGCTGTGGTCGATCTTGTCTCGGACCGGGGTTCGAATCCCCGCGCCTCCACTCAGTACCCCTATCATGAAAGCTCACGGCGTCTCAATCGAGGCGCCGTTTTGCTTTCCCCCATAAGAGAATCCTTCTCACCGCTCCAAACGCGCCGGAGCTGACGGAGTTACTTCACCAGCGTGGCCGACTTGATGTAGTCGAGTTTTGGAAACGCTCGTTGCAAATACTCATTCCCTTTTATTGCGATCGAGTCCTGGCTCGGTCCCGGGCCGTTTGGCGCGCCCTCGCCGTACCCGCCGTACATCGCATCAACCGTCTTCATGCCGTCGACCACTTTGCCGAAAGGAGAAAAGCCCTGCGAATCGAGAGAGGCATTGTCGCGGTAGTTGATGAAGAACTGGCTCGACCGCGTATTGGGGCCGGCCGTACCGAAGGTGAGCATTCCGCGCTTGTTGCTCTGCGTTACGGGATCATCGGGAATTCGCAGGCTGTCCATTTTTGCGTGAGGCGCAGGATTTCCACTCATGCCGAACTGCGCCATGAACCCCGGCAAAACACGGAAAAAACGAACGTCCTTGAAGTAACCTTCGCTCACCAAACGGTAGAATCGGTCAGCGCCTTTTGGAGCCCATGCGCGCGTGACTTCTACCGTAAAATCGCCCTTGGTGGTCGCAAACTTCACTCGAAATGATCCGGGAGACGCCGCGTCAGCCGGGGTCGGGAGTGGCGCGGGCACGGCCGCCCCGGGAGGGGGAGGCGGCGGCGGAGTTTTGTCCTTGCACGCTGCGGCGATCAAAGGCAACGCTACGAGCGCGAGCAGGGCGGATGCGTGTTTGAAGTGGTTCATTCTGAACGGGTTCAGGGCTGGCTAGCTGGATCAAACTTTGGACTTGGTAACCGCACGAAAATAGCCAAGTCGCGCAGCACGTGCAGCCGCGCTTCGTTACTGGAGTTTCTGAACCGTCGCTCCCGCCTTCGCCGCCGGGCCCGTCTGGTTGATGACGTGCGCGATCGTGCCCTTGCCGCCCCCGAGTGACACTGTCACCATGTCTCGGAATCTTACGCCAGGAACGATGGGCGCCTCGAAGGCGTGATCCGAGACCACTGTGGGATTCCTGTTGAAGAAGCAGTAGCTCCCGAGTCCCCACGCTTCGTGGCTCGTGACCGCGGCATCGACCCGATAGGCGGCAAATCCCTGCGTCGTGCCGCTCATCCACTCGGCCTGATCGGGCACGTCGTACGGCATCTCGTTCTGGAACATGTAGGTGCGCCCGCCGTTGCCGTTCCATTGCACCTGGTGTTGCTGGTAGTGCTCCACGAAGAGGCCGTACATCGTCACGTCGTTGCCGTTCACGACCAGGCCGTTCGCCGCCGTGTTGGACGTCCACCCCACTCCGTTGCCATGATCGGCCCGCCAGAGCCAGAGATGGTCGCCGATCACGTCGTGGCTGTTGATCTCGAGCGAGCGGGTGGCTTTCCCGACGCCGGCGCCGCCGACGCGAACGAAAACATCGCTGAGCACCGTAGGGTTGGACGAGTGCCTGGCGGACGAGCCCGGGGGCCCGATCTGCACGAGCACGGGCGAGTTCGTCGGCCCCGCCTCGATCAGAAGACCGGCGAGGGTCACGCCGTCCACGTCGTCCACATCGATCGCGCTGACGCCGCCGTCCGGTACGAGAGTCGCCAACCCAAGGCCGAGCACGATCGTGTTCTCTCGTGTGATGTGAAGCGGAGTGTCCAGGTGGTAGACGCCCGGCGTGACGATGAGGCTCTTGTTACGCGCAAGCGCGCCGTTCATCGTCGCGGCGGACGTGCCGGGCTTCACGATGACGAACTCGCTCAGGGGACGAGCCACGCCGCGCGGCTTTCCAGAGATCCAGCTGGTACCTTGCGCGTTCGAACGGAGCGCCGGGACGAAGACATTCCACGCGCCGCGCCGGTCGACGAAGAGGAACGGTTTCTCGCGGATCATCGGAGCCGCATCGATCGTCGTGTACGGCGGATCCGGAAAGCTGTTCGTCGGTGCACCCTCGGTACCTACGAACACCATGTTCCAGTTCGATCCCTTCCAACCTCCGAGTGCGCTGTTGCGCGTGAGCCACTGCTGCTGGCTCCCTGACCTCACCTCTCCGTCCACTTTCGAATCGGCGAGGAAGCCGCCGCTCGACCAGCCCCCATCGTCGAGCACGAGGTCGCCGCGAATGTGCATGCGGCGCATTGGCGCCGCCTGTGAAACGGCCCATCGGTCGAACCCGCCCGCGGGAATGACCGACATATTCTCCACGTCCCGCCAGAAGTTCAGCGTTGCGTTCCCCTTTCTCCACCGGGCATCGGCGCGCATGCCGCCATTTATGACGACATCGTCGGGCGAGAGACCGAGACCGGACACCTGGGTGTAGAATCCGATTCGGGCATCGACATCGTACTTCCCGGGCTTGAACAAAAGCGCATACCGCGCGGCGCCGAACTCGCTGGACTCCTGCGACGCGAAGATCGAATCGAGCGTGGACTGGATTTTCGCGGCGGGGGTGGCGGGGTCGAAGATCGTGACGTTGGGACCGAAGTCCGGTGTGGTCCGGGGCGACTGCGCCGCGACGCGCACAGCAGTCGCTAAAGCAAGAAGAAGGAGGTGAATCCGCATGGCGCGAAGTGTCGCTCTCCTGAGCGGCCGCGTCAACGCCGTGCCGGTAGACATGAGTCTAGTTCGCCTTCCCCGCAAGTGGTGTCCGTTGGGCGACGTCCGGCCCACCGGAAAAATGGGCGGGATCACTGGGGCCAAGCCATATTTTCTCGCACACCGCGGATCACTCTTCGACCACTGATAAAATGAAATCGACGCCCGTTCTCATCCTTCTTTCCGTCCTTCTGGCTACGCGCTCAGCTGCCCAAACGGATTTCCGCCTCATTCCTCAGCCTCGGGAGATGCAGGTGGAAGGGTCGGTGTCCGTGCTAAACGGGATCACCGTCGCCCGGCCGGCGAACGCTGAAGATCGATTTGCGGCTTTGGATCTCACGAATGCACTGAAGGAGCGCGGGATTCGCGTCGTCACTGGCGAGATGGGGCCAGGTCCCCGCGTGGTGCTCCTCCGCGCCGATGCTTCCGCCGCCCAAAGCGTGCTGCGGCGCCATTCGCTCACCCTCGATCCAGCCATGCGCGACGAGGGCTACGTCATCACCCCCGATGGCAACCGCATCGTCGTCATCGGCACGACTTCGGCCGGCGTGTTCTACGGCGCACAGACGGTGAAGCAGATTGTGAGCGGCGACGGCGACCAGGCGAAGCTCTATCGCGCGACGATTCGCGACTGGCCCGCGATGCGCTACCGTGGATTCCACGACGATCTCTCGCGCGGCCCGGTGCCGACGCTCGACTTCCAGAAAAAACAGATCCGGACGCTCGCCGCGTACAAGATCAACTTCTTCTCGCCGTACTTCGAGCACACGCTCGCCTATGACTCGAATCCGTTGATTGCACCGCCGGGCGGTGCGCTCAGCCACCTTGATGTGAAAGAGCTCGTCGCGTACGCAGCCAACTATCACGTCGACATCATTCCGGAACAGGAAGCCTTCGGACACCTGCACCATGTGCTGAAGTACGAGATCTATTCGCCCCTTGGAGAGACGCCGCACGGACACGTGCTCGCGCCCGGACAGCCGGGCTCGCTTCCTCTGATCAAGCAAATGTTCGCCGAGATCAACACGCTCTTTCCCAGCCGGTTCGTCCACCTCGGCGCCGACGAGACCTTCGAGCTCGGGCGTGGACAGACCGCGGACAGAGTGAAGGCCGTCGGAATCGGCGTCGTCTATCTCGATTTCCTGAAGCAGATCGCGGACGCGCTCAGGCCGAGCGGAAAGAAATTTCTATTCTGGGGCGACGTCGCGTTGAGCTCACCAGAGCTGGTGAACACTATTCCGAAGGACCTGATCGCCGTCCCATGGACGTACGGCGCCGATACCTCATACGTTCGATACATCGCTCCGTTTCGCGATGTAGGGATGGAGACATGGGTCGCTCCCGGCGTAAGCAGCTGGAATCGCGTTTATCCCAACAACGCCGTCGCCCTCGTCAACATCCAGCGTTTTGTGCGCGACGGACAGAAGCTCGGCGCCACTGGAATGATCAACACTTCGTGGGATGACGACGGCGAGGCTCTATTCAATCAGACGTGGTACGGCGATCTGTTCGGCGCGGCCGCGGGGTGGCAGGCAGGGGAGAGCAGCATCGAAGCATTTGCCTCGAGTTACGGACGAGTGTTTCACGGCGACTTGAGCGGCAAGATCGACGAAGCGCAGCGACGGCTCTCAGCGGCCCACGCGCTGTTGAGTGACGCAAAGGTGGGTGATGCAAGCGACTACCTGTTCTGGCTGGATCCCTGGACTGATGAAGGGCGTAGCATGGCGCAGCGCATCCGGCCTTATACGCACGACCTACGTATTCTCGCCGAGTCTACGCTGGTGTTCATCGCGCAGGCCGATCCCAAAATCACACGCGAACGCGATGCGATCGAGGCGATGAAGCTCGGAGCGCGCCGGATCGATTTCATCGGAATGAAGTTTCAGTTCGCCGACGAAGTAGTTGCGATGTACGATCGCGCCGCCGACACGACAAGCAAATCACCGGGACGCGATCTGGCGGATATCACCGGCGTGAACGGAAGGCTCCAGGATCTCCGCGACGGCTACTCGCTGATCCGGGATGAGTACGAGAAGGCATGGCTGAGGGAGAACAGGCCGTACTGGCTTCGCAATGTTCTAGCGCGCTACGACCTCACGACGCAGCTGTGGATGGAGCGCGCCGACCGGGTCAATCTCGCGCGGCAGGAGTGGTACCGGAGCCATAAGCTTCCGCCTGCGGGAAGTCTCGGAATTCCCGCCAGTATGCCGGGATTGGCTGCGTACCCCCGGTAGTCTTCCTTGACTACGCCCGCTCACTCACAGGCGCACGATCTCCGGCGAGTCATCGGGTTCGCCGGTGGAACGGCGCTAATCGTCGGCATCACGATCGGTGGCGGAATCTTCCGGAAGCCGCCCACCATCGCCGCGCTCGTCCCGAATCCGCTCGTCATCATGGGACTCTGGATTGCCTTCGGTCTGATCAGCATTTGCGGAGCGCTCGCGGTCGCGGAGCTGAGCTCGCTACTGCCGCGGGCCGGTGGCGTATACGTGTTTTTGCGCGAGGCGTATGGCGATGCCGCCGCGTTTGTCTTCGGCTGGTTGTATGTGCTGGTCACGACGCCGACCGCTGTTGCCGCGCTTTCCACCGTCTTCGCCGAATTCCTCCTCAACCTGTTCGGCGTCCCGGTAGTCTCGTCGACAGTACAGGCCATCGCGATCGCCGCCATCGTCACGCTCACGGGCGCCAACGTTCTCGGCGCGCGAGTCGGGGCAGCCGTGAGCGAGGTAACCACCCTGGTGAAGGTGACCGCGCTCGCGGCGATCATCCTTGGCGCGTTTCTGCTCGGCCACGGCAGCCTTTCCAACATTACCGAGCGCGGCGTCGTCGAGCGCGGCGGACTAGCTCGCGCGGTTGCATCTGTCTTTTGGACTTACGATGGTTGGATCGCTGTCAGCATGATCGCGGGCGAGGTCGTCGCACCCGAGCGATTGATGAAGCGGATCATCATAGTAGGGATGCTGGTCATCGTCACGCTCTACATCGGCGCGAACCTGGCTTACCTGTACATGATGCCGGTCAGCCTAATGGCCCAGCAAAAGGAGGCCATCGCGCGAACGGTGATGACGGAGATTGCAGGACCCACCGCCGGCGTCGTCATCCTGCTCGCGATCATTACGAGCGTTCTTGGCGCGCTCAACGGCAACCTCCTCGCAAAGCCGCGGGTCGCCTACGCGATGGCGCGCGACGGCCTGACTTTCTCGTTTCTCGGGAAAGTCCATCCACGGTGGTCCACGCCGTGGGCGGCGCTGCTGATTCAGGGCGCGGTTGCGATCATCATGGTCCTCGTCCTCAGGGATTTCGATACGCTCACCACCTACTTCGTGGTCGTCGAGTGGGCCGCCCTGATTTTCGCCGTCGGAGCGGTGTTCGTCCTGCGACGGAAGATGGCAACAGCCCTGAGGCCGTACCACACACCGGGCTATCCATGGGTGCCGCTCTTCTTCGTGTTCGGCACCGTCATTGGCGTGTCGGCCATCGTGTGGGGAGAGATCCAGGTTGGCAACCTTTCGCCGATCTATGGACTAGGCATCGCGCTAGCGGGATTCCCCGTTCATCAACTTTGGAAACGATTGAAGAGGAGCGCTGCAGAAACGCCATTGTGACGGATAAGGCGCCGAAGCCGCTTGGTCCGTATTCGCAGGCAGTCGTCGAGGGAGATTTCATTTTCCTTGCCGGACAGGGTTGCAGCAATCCGGTGACCGGGAAACTAGAGCTTGGGGACGTGCGGTCGGAGACGAAGCGGACGTTCGAGAACATCCGGGCGATCCTCAAGGCGGCGGGCTCATCTCTCGATGACGTCATGAAGTGCAACGTTTATCTCCGCGACATCAACGATTTCGCCGCGATGAACGAGGTTTACGCGACCTTCTTCTCGGCGCCGTTTCCGGCTCGCACCACGATCCAGGCGGGCGCGCTTCCGGGCGGCATTGCCGTCGAGATCGAGTGCATCGCGAAGAAGGTACGGAAGGCGACTCGGAAAGCGACTCGGAAGGCGACTCGGAAGACGGCTCGATAGTGGACGCGCTCGACCTCGACACACCCGCACTCTACGTCGATCTCGACGTCCTCGAGCACAACATCGCTCGGATGCAGGAGATGTGTCGCGAGTGGGGCGTCGAGCTCCGGCCTCACGTGAAGACACACAAGATCGCCGAGATTGCCCAGATGCAGCTCGATGCGGGCGCAATCGGGATCACGGTCGCCAAACTGGGCGAGGCGGAGGTGTTGCCCGGCGAAGATGTGCTTGTCGCCTATCCCCTTGTGAAGGCGAAGCTGCCGCGTTTGAGAGAGCTGGCGAAGAAGCGACGCGTGAAGGTTGCGGTCGATTCGGTCGAGATCGCTCGTGACCTCCGGGGGATCGAGACGCTCGTGGAGATCGATGTCGGCGTGGGCCGCACTGGTGCGCAGTCACCCGGACAAGCGGTCGAGATCGCGAAGGCGTGCTCGGATTTCCAGGGGATCTTCTATTGGCCGTCGTGGCTCGACGAGGCAGGCTTCCGGGCGGCATCCGTCAAGATCGACGCCGTCCTTGATGCGCTCTCCGCGTCGGGGTTCGAGGCGAAGATTGTCTCGGGAGGCTCGACGCCAGGTGCTTCGAAAACGCCGCTAATTCCGCGGACAACCGAGATCCGGCCTGGGACTTACGTCTTCTATGACGCGAACAGCATCGAGGCGAAGGCCTGCGTCGAGGGGGACTGCGCGCTCCGAGTGCTCACCACGGTCGTCAGCACGGCGGTGTCGGGCCAGTGCGTGATCGACGCCGGGTCAAAAACGCTCTCGAGCGATCAGACCGTCGGCGCCGGAACGTTCGGCCTCGTCGTCGGGCGCCCATGGACCGTGCGCAAACTGAATGAGGAGCACGGCTATGTGGAGATCCATGGGCCGGCGCACGTCGGAGAGAAAGTCTGGGTGGTGCCAAGCCATGTCTGNNGCCGCCGCGGCCGAGTGGAAGGGAGCTGGAAGGTCGCTGCACGTGGGAAAGTGCGCTAGAACCGACGGATCGCGGTTCTAGGTTTTGGGTTCGTATCACCCAGATGTCGGTTTCATGTCATCTGGCAATTGCTCCATTGCCTGTTTCTCGCGAAGGCTTTTACCATTCGTCGAACGCTGTCAAGAGCCTGACTGGTGTTTAGGTACAGCGTGGCAAGAGTAACCCGGCGCTGTTGCGGACGGCGCCGACAGAGAGTCTGTGATGTACCGCGCAACTCACCGGCTTACTCTGTAATCAACAGACCAATGCGGTTGTTGAAATGAGGCCGGTCATCCCGAACGCGCCTCCCACCACTGCCAGCGGCGCGCAGAATTCAACCAGGATTGGTCCCGATGCTGAAACGCGTATGCGTGTCTGTGTTCCTGCTGGTAGCAATTGGCTGCTCCGCCGACAGCCCCACCTCCCTGGCTGGTAGCGTCAGGGTGACCAAGTGGGCGTTGACGGGATGCCCGACCTCGGCGTCGCCTCTTCCAGGCTGGCGCAATTGTACTGGTACGGTCACCCTGTCGATCACGAAGACCATTCCGAGCGGTGTCGTCTCCGTGTATTTCAATTACCCCGATAATGGCGCGTTCTATCACGGGCAACTTCAAGTGGGCTCGGGCATACCGGGAACCGTCACTGTCAACGTCGTAAACGATTACGAGTCTAGCTGCGTGACGTCGTTTGCCACGACCTTCGACGTGTATGACGGCGCGCAGACCGCCCAGTCAGCGCCGCTGCTTGTCAGCCAACCGATGACGCTAAACGTCACCTGCAGCTAACTGAACAGATCGAGGTCCAAACGATTGTAACGCTTCATCCGGTCGATTATTACGACTCGCAGTATAGGATGCAAAAAGCCCGTGCAGAACTTGCACGGGCTTTTTAATACGACTTCGAACGGTCTCCTGGTTCTGTCCGAGTTCGAATCCCTGCGCACCCACTAAGAACCTGTCCAATATGATTCAGGGACGCCGATTTGGCGTCGTTTTTTCGTTTCGCGACTATCCTTCGTTAGCGTATGTGAGATCGCCGCACGGGCCGTTGAAGTACGCCGGCGGATGCAATGCGGAGTGGAGCAGGGCGTGCATCTCCTCGTGCTTAACCAGTTTTTCGCTGTACGCGTGGGCTCCCGCAAGAACAATCCTGTTTCCGTCCTTGATCCAGTATCCCCAGTAGGATTCGCTTCCGACTTGAATGGTCGAATCGTTGGGGACCACGTAGAAAGCGACCGCGTGAATGTCTCCTGACAGGCCCGAGCACGCCTCGAGCTCACTCCACCACGCGACGTATTGCGCGCTTGGCTCGACCTTCTCGGCTTTCGAGAGATCGATCTCTTGCCACGGCTCCAACGGATGGTGGCAACCAACGAGCGCCACGGCCAGCAGAAATACCCTCGTCAAGCCGTTCATCCGATCACCTGACGAGCACCTGTGGGCGCCCGTTGAACTCGTTGGTTACGATGCCGGGACTAGCTGACTATTGGACTGTGACGGTGCCGCGCATACCCGTCGTGCTCGTCCCGTGAATCGTGCAGTGGAAAGGATGGCTACTCCCGCTGACGGCGAACTGACGCTCGTTGGAACCACTCGAGTGATCGGGTATGTTGCCAGCGCTTCCGGTTCCGACCGCGAGGGCCGTCGCGGGATCGTCGAAGGTTACGTTGTGGGTGATCCCGGAATCGTTCGTCCATGTCACCGCGGTGTTGGCCGGCATCGACAACGTAGTCGTTCCAGCGGTGGTTACAAAGTTCGCCGCCCCCATGCAAAACGTGTTGGCAGGACAGGTTCCGCCTCCGCCTNNCGTGCCAGTCGTGGAGCCGCCGCCGCCGCATGAAACGACACCGAGCGCCAGAATGAGAGCCCCAAGCAAACCAGAAATCTTCCGCATCCCTACCTCCTCGTACCGCTGAATCCAGGTTGGAGCCGCGACGAGCGCGACCAATCTCGTTCTGTGCATCTGCTACCCCCTTGTGTGAGGACCGTTCGAGCAGCGCACTTGCGCTCTCACAGCACTCCCCTGCGTCGCCCGGCGGCACGAAACAAGAGCCCGTCGGATTCCGTGAATACTATGGGTCGGACCGGGGCAGGGGGATGGGAAGAAGGCGTTAGTTCAGCTGGGACGGGGACCTCTCACCGCTTGTGATCGGCGTTAACCACACACGAGAAGAGAGCTTGGCGCGAGGTGATGGAACGAGGGTCCGCGAGGCATGGAGCGCTGGGTGTACTCGATACACGCACATTCACCGCGGTTGGCGCTCGCATAGCCACATGGGACGCTTGCGACGAGGGCTGCCAGATTACGGCGTGATTGACGCCGTTCGAAACAGCTGCCCAACCCGCGATTGTACCGGGGGTATTGATGGCCACAGCAACGCTCGGATTCGGATCATCCGGACTCAGCTTCACGATTGCGCCGTTGGCGAGCCATGTCGAAGCAACGATGGACCCCGAGGCCGGGTCGAAGTCGGCACCGACGACTGTGCCGGTCGAGCTCACTGCGGTAGCGTAGCCATAACTGGACGCCGTTGCCGAGTAGTTCGCGAGAAGCGTGAACCCTGTACCCGCTGCCCAGCGATACGGGATTGCCCCGCCCGTCGCGCCGGATGTGACCCAACCGGCAACAGAGCCAGTCTCGTTCAGCGCGAGCCCAGTGACATTTGCCTCGGGATCGCTACCTGGAGTTCCAAGAGGACGGTAGCCTGTCGTTTGGGTCCACAGGTACGTGCGCCAACATTCGGCTGTACGCGTACACGTGTTGGCCCTGCTGGTAAGGACAACCAAACCAGTCCCGGTGACGGCGCTGGCGGCGCCTTCATTGCTCCCGCCCTGGATGTTCGCAGAGAGATCGAACTTGCCGTCGGCCTCCGACCAGATCCATCCGTGTTGGAATCCGCCGGCGTCTGACCCAACGACGTCACCTCTCGCGTTAAAACCGGTGGGCAAAGCTATCGTTAGGCTTGGTATCAACGGTATTGGCAACGCGCTGATGGAACCTGACGCCGACCACACGACGGGGGTCCACCGACCGTCATCGCCGCTCACTCCCAGGATCTGTCCACCGCCTTGCACTCCTTCGTCAAGAACTGCCACGGCTCGGCTCATCGCGTCGCCCGGCAGAGTTCCGAGATCGACCATGCCTTGGGCGGCGCTCCAGCGGAACGCATGCGTGGCCCCGCCAGGTGTCTCGGACCAACCGACTACAACGTTGGCCGTGTTGATGTCGGCGGCATAGCTCGACGCCCCGCCCAATGTCCCCAGGTCCACACGCGTCACGGGGGTGGACCTCGTCGCGCCTGCGGCCGGGTCTTTCTCTGACGCTCCATCTACGCCCACGGCAGCATCGGACGGGTTGCAGGACCAGATGAGAAGAGCGACCAATGGGATACTGGCAAGGCGACGCACGGAAAGTCTCTTTAGGGGTGGAAAGCGAGGTGGAATTGCAAAAGACACTCCGATGAGGGAACGACGTTATCTCGCTAGACGACGCCTTAAGTCCCCAAATGTTGCATGTGCGGCACACTCCTGTTGATTGAGCGCGGCGGTTGTGGAATAGGCGCCGTTTGGTCTACGCCGGCCAACTTGCGTGCATTCTGGAGTGCAGCGATTCTGTATCGGTCTGGGCGCGATATATGTCGTTGCTCCGTTCCAGCCTCTTCCACTGGTCTCATGACAAGATCCGGCAAACGATTCCTTCTGGCCTGCTCGCTCTCCTTCGCTACAGTCGCTGCCAGCGCGACGCATGCCTTCGCGCAACAACGTCGCCCTTCGATGCCGCCCATTCGGCACGTTTTCGTGATCGTCCTCGAGAACGAGGGATTCGACAGCACGTTCAACGAGCATCCGCGCGCGCCGTATTTCGCCGACACGTTACGCCGGGCTGGCGCATTCCTTCGTCAATACCACGGCATTGCGCACTACAGCCTCGGCAACTATCTGGCAATGATTGCCGGCGTTCCCCCGACACCAAAGACGCAGGTCGACTGCCCCCACTTCGACGATTTCGTCGAAACGGGAATCGCGCGCGATGGGCAGCCCATCGGCGATGGATGCGTTTATCCCGCGCACGTCGCTACCATCGCCAATCAGCTCGACGCGAAGCGGCTGACGTGGGGCGCCTTCATGGAGGACATGGGCAACGACCCGGCGCGCGAGTCGGCGACCTGCGGTCACCCCGAGATTGGTACTCTGGACCCGACTGAGATCGCCACACCAGCCGACCAATACGCAACGAAGCACGATCCGTTCGTCTACTTCCACGCGATTATCGATTCGGCTACGTGCAAGCAGCACGTAGTCCCGCTCACCAGACTGGAGGACGCACTGCGGTCAGCGAACCGCACGCCGAACTACACGTTCATTGTGCCCAACCTGTGTCACGACGGACACGATCGGCCCTGTGCGAATGGCGAACCTGGCAGCCTCGAGTCGGCCAATGCTTTCCTGCAACATTGGGTTCCGCTCATCATGAATTCCCCGGCATTTCGAGCCGATGGTCTTCTCATCATCACCTTTGATGAGGCTCTGACGCTCGATTCATCGGCCTGCTGCATGGAGCCGTCCGGACCCAACACGACGAAGCCCGGTGTGAATGGCCCAGGTGGCGGCCGCACCGGAGCAGTCCTGCTGTCTCGATTCATCAAGCCGGGAACGATCTCAAACGTGCCGTACAACCACTACTCGCTGCTGCGGAGCATCGAAGACATGTTCGGCCTCGCCCACCTTGGCTATGCGGGCAGAGCAGGGCTCGCGAGTTTCGGGAAGGATGTGTTCACTGCATACCGGGGAGCCCGCTGATCAGGTAGCGCAGCTACCGTGCGCATGGGATGTGCGGAACCAACCACGTTTCAGGCTCGAGCTTCCCACGTTTACAGAGAGGGCGATGTGCATACGAAAGTGCTGACAATCGGGGCCGCAAGGCCATCGGCTTTATTCTCCTTGGCGCTCGCAATGATTGCATGTAAGCCGAGCGCGGATTCAACGCAGGATACTGCGCAACCGGCGCAGACCGCTCAGGCGCCCAACCCCGATGCGCCGATCATGTTCAGAGGCACTGTCGTTAGCGCCTCGGCGAACAAGCTCGTCCTCAAGTCCGACACCGGCGTCGTGACGGTGACGATGGCGCAGCCCTTCCACGTTTATACTCGGGCTCCGAGTGATCTTTCCCACGTCACGGAAAAATCTTTCATTGGGGTGACGACCGTGAAGCAGCCCGATGGTTCTGAGCGGGCGACCGAGATTCACGTCTTCCCCGAAGAGCTGAGAGGAATGGGCGAGGGAAGTCGCATGATGGCGCCGAACACGAGCGCCGCGGCGAGCCGAATGACGAACGGCAACGTTTCAATGTCCCGCATGATGAATGGGACTGCGTCGCAGTCGCGCATGTCGAATGGCAACGTAAGCAGCACCAACGGATCGAGCCTCGTCGTCCAGTACGCGGGCGGTTCTCAGAAAGTGACAGTCCCACCTAATACGCCGGTTTCGGAGCTGAAGATTGTCTCGAGAAACCTGGCCGTCGGGGATCAGGTCGCCGTGGTTGCCAAGAAAGCTCCGGACGGATCACTCACGGCAGACAAGGCCATATCCACGGCGAAGTGAGATGCCCCGGTTTGTTCCGCTCAGCCTCCGCCGGGGCCGCCGCCGGCGCCGGCGCCCGGCACGCTCCACAGTTCCTTGATTGCGCCCATCGCCGACATCGCCGCACTCGCCTCGTAGGGTAGAAAAACCGTTTTCTGCGCATTCGCGGCGATCGCCGTGAGCGACTCGAGATATCCTCTGGCAATCAGATAGCGCGCCGGATTCCCCTCGGCGCCCAAGCCTGTCGCGATCACCTGCAGCGCCTGCGCTTCCGCTTGCGCCACTGCCAGTCTCGCCTGCGCCTGACCCTCCGCCTGCAGGATCGCCGACTGTTTCTGGCCTTCCGCGTTCACTATCGCCGACTGCTTCAACCCCTCGGCGCGAAGAATCGCCGACGCCTTTTCTCCCTCGGCCGTGGTTACCACCGCCCGCCGCGAACGCTCGGCCGTCATCTGCTTCTCCATCGTCAGCTTTATCTCTTCCGGCGGGTCGATGTTCTTGAGCTCGACGCGCACCACCTTGACTCCCCACTGCTGGGTCGCCGCGTCGAGAGCCGCCCGGAGCTGATTGTTGATCTCGTCACGCGACGTGAGTGTGTGATCGAGATCGAGTGATCCGATCGTGTTGCGCAGCGCGGAGAGAGTGAGCTGCTCGATGCCCATCTCCAGATTCTGCACCTCGTACGTCGCGCGGACCGGATCCACCAGCAAGTAATAAATCACCGCGTCTACTTCCATCGTCACGTTGTCGCGGGTGATGACCGGCTGCGGCTCGATTCGCGTGATTCGCTCGCGCAGATCGTGCGACGCCCGAACGGAGTCGACGAACGGCAGAATCAGATTGAGACCAGGCTGGGCCTGGAGATGAAACCTTCCGAGGCGTTCGATTATCTTNNACCTGCTTCTGCGGCACGACTTTCACCGAGCGGGCGAGAACGACCAGAATGAGAACGACGAATCCGATCAGGACGTAGGACATGAATGCTCCGTCAGATAATTAGTTGTTGCTGCCGCTCGGCAGCACCGCGACCGGGACGACGAGCAGAACGATGCCGTCGGACCCGAGGACCTCGACGAGCCCGCCTTCAAGAATCGGCTCGGTGCTGCTGGCCGCCCAGTCGTGGCCCTGGACAAGCACGCGGCCCCCTCCGTTGACCGGATCGATGGCCTTCGTCACCCGCGCAGTCTGACCGATCAGTGCATCGGTGCGTGAGAGCACGCCAATGCCGCCGAGTCTTCGAAGCAGACGGGGCCGAAGCAGCGCCGGAATAAGCAGCGCTGCCAGGGCGAAGCCGAGGATCTGCCCGACCGGCGGAACGCCCAGGGCTGCGAGGGTGCCGGCGAGCAATGCAGCCACCCCGCCGAACAGAAAAATAAGGTTGAGATTCGTCGCCTCGATCACGAGGGCGACTATTGCGATCGCCATCCAGACCAACGCGGCATTTATCGGCATAGGGCCGTCTTCTCGACGTTTGGGTTGATGAAGTCATCGGGCTTCGGTCGACAACATCAACATAAAGCCCCGCCGCTGACGCCGTTGGATATGCGCCATTCCATGAGTGCCCGCTAGCCCCGGCAACTCTCTCCAGAGGAGAATCAGCGCAAGAGAATCGGCCCAGTTTGTTGTTGCTCTTGTCCGCCGGGCCAGTCATTTAGGCATTGGGTACTTACGCGTGGGAGTTCCCGTCAGCCCGCGTCCCGATCTGCAGCAAAAACAAGGCAGGATTCCCGGCGTTACTGACGCGCCTTTCTGGCCGCCACGTGCGGTAATCTCGAGGAGTTTTATGAGTGTAAGAAAGTTGGTTCAGTGTCTCGCAGTAGTCGGCTCGCTTGTCGTAGGCGCGGCGTCCGCCAACGCCCAAAACGCACAGATCCGTGACGGATTCTGGTTCAGCGGCGGGCTCGGATTCGGTACCCTTGGTTGTGACAATTGCGGAGGGCGCACGAACGGCCTGGCCGGCGGGATATCGCTTGGCGGGACGATTACGCCGAGATTCCTGCTCGGCGTGGGAAGTGAAGCTTGGGGCAGGTCGGAGCAGGGTGCAACGTTGACCGTCGGCACGCTGGACGCGCGCGTTCGATTCTACCCCTCCACGACTGGTGGCTTTTTCCTGACCGGCGGCCTCGGACTCGGTTCCGTGACCGGTTCAATTTCGGGACTCGGCAGCTCCACCGAGACAGGCATGGGAATGCTCTTCGGCCTTGGATATGACATGCGGGTGGCGAAGAATACGAGCATTACGCCGTACTGGAATGGCTTTGCGATGAGAAACTCGAACGTGAACGCGAACGTCGGGCAACTTGGACTCGCGATAACCCTCCACTAGTCCGATCGCCGTATTCTGGAAACAGAGAGGCCCGTGCTCAAGCACGGGCCTCTCTGTTATTGGGGCGCCAAGTATCCTTATCAATACTCTGATGCTCCCGCTGATTTTCTTCGCCCAGATTGCGGCCGCCGCGGACCCGATCTATTCGACCCCAGCCGTGCGAGATCTCGTCAACGGAGCGGTGATCGCCAACCACGCTCCGCCGGCGGCCTTCGCCGGCTATCGCGCCCACGTAGAGTCAGAGTTCTCAATTCTTCTTCGTGACACGCTCGGGCGAGAGCGCACGGCGCAGGTCGAGCAGCTGGCGTCAGCGGTGCACTGGACGCGTGGAGAACGCTACGACATGCACGTGATCGGCTACCGGACACAGTCGATCGGATCGCTCGTGTCGATGATGAGCTTCGTGAATGGGTGGACCGAGCCCTCGCTCTACGGCGAGCGGCTTACGCTCGGCGTGCAGATCCTGGCGGACACCTTACCCGCGCGCAGACGCCCGCGATCCGGCGCGATCATCGCCGTCCATCCNNACCGGGAACAGTACTATCGCTACTCGGGCGGAGATACCGTGGTCGTGATGCACACGCTTGGACGCACCATTCCCATCGTGCGCATTCACGTTACACCGCACCTCCGGGACTCGACGCGCTTTGCCGCGTTCGATGGAGAGATCGACCTCGACGGCGATCGACGCCAGATCGTGCGCATGCGGGGGCAGTTCGTCGTGCTCGGCAACTCGAAGCAGCGGCGGTTGCGGATTTCCCGAGTGCCGGGGCTCGTAGCGGTGGCCTATTGCGAATTCGTCAACGCCGAAATTCAGGGCCGCTATTGGCTGCCCGCGTTTCAGCGCACCGAACTGCAAACCACCTTCGCGCTGTTCGGCAACATGCGCGCTGTAATGCGCGTCGTTTCGCGCTTCAGCGATCACGACATCGAGGATACCCGCGACACCACCATTCGCGTCGACGACGGCAACTCGATTCCCCATCGGACTACCTGGGCGCCATCAGACAGCGTAAGCCATTTCCGCGGCTGGAGTCAGTCACTCGGGGACGCCACATCCGATGTGACCGCAGACGACTTCGACGACGTCGCGCCGGATGCGTGGAAACAGACTGGTGGCGCGCGACTGGATCTGTCTCCCACAAAAACGGACAACATGGTTCGCTACGACAGAGTAGAAGGACTCTACACTGGGATCGAAGCGAACCTGAGGATGAGGAGCGTCGTGCCTGGATTGACCGCGGGGACAATCGTCGGTTGGGCGTGGACGGAACAGACTTTCCGCGGCGGCGCGCACATCTCTCTTCGCCGTGATCCATGGACCGTCGGAGTGCGCGGAGAGCGCACGCTTGCTACGACCAACGATTTCATCCGACCGCTCGAGCCGCAGAGCGGAGGAGTCGCGGCAATGTTCGGCTCTGTCGACGATTTCGACTACGTCGACAGACGCGTTGCGTTGGGATCGCTCACGCGCGTGTTTGGCGCTGTGGACCGTGGACTGATGACTCTACAGCTTGGTTTCGGAGACGATCGTGCCGAACGCGCGCGGCTCACCCACGGGTTGTTTGGGGGAGGATCGTTCCGTCCCAATCGTGGAGTCACAGGAGGCACCTACGCGCTGGCCGTTGGGGACTTCGAGCTGCATCCGAACGCGAGCGGCGAATCGCTCCAGCCGGGAATCGGCGCGGCGCTGCACTACGAAGGCGCGCACGGCCAGCTCGATTGGCAGCGATCGGAGATCTCGATTTTCGGAACCAAATACCTGGGGCCCGTAACCCTCACCGCCGACGGCGACGGCGGCGTGGTGTGGGGCGCGGTGATTCCACCGCAGCAGCTGTTCGAGCTTGGCGGAAGCGGTGTGCTCCCGGGTTACACGTACAAGGAGTTCGCCGGCGACCGCGCGGCGCTATTACGCACGAGCGCGTTCTATTCCTTTCCCGTGTGGCGATCTCCGCACCGTCTGTGGCGCACGCTGTTCATCCCGGGTGTGGGACCGGGAGTGGCGGTGGGGTTGCAAGGTGGATGGACCGCGCTCTCGACTGATGCGGCACGCGCTGCAGTTGGCCAGCTTGGTGCTGGAAGCGTGATCCCGATTTCTCGAGCGACCGGAGGATTTCGCGCGACGCTCGGGTTGGGAGTGACGCTATTCTCTGGCGCCGCGCACCTGGGCTTCGCGCGCCCGGTGGACCATCAGGCAGGCTGGCGATTTGTGGGCGGGCTCGGTCGAAGCTTCTGATCGAGCACGAAAGGGTTCCCCCGACAGTCTTTCCCGTACGCGATTTCAGGGTTTCCCTTGTGGGCTTTGCGGGCACGGGGCCTGAACTTGTTAGTGCGGCTGGCACCAGGTTCACAGTTGACCGGCCGGGCCCGCACGCGTGTCGCAGGAGTTTCCGGCGGCTCGCGCGCGAATTGGGACGTGGGAGGTGGCTTATGGAAGTCTTCTCGGCGTTCGGTTTGATTGTACTGGTCGGACTCGCCATTCCGATCGCGCTCGTGCTTGGAGCCCTGTTGTTCGATCTCGCGGTAGTGGTCTACTTGGCAATCACGCCGAAGGTGTCTCGCAACAGGAAGCCTCATGGCTTCGAGCTAGTACCGCGTGCCCCTCGAAAGGATGAGGGTGACCTGAAACCTGCCTGGCAACATTAGCGCGACACGTCCAGCCCGAACCATCAGGCAGGATCGCGATTCGTCGGCCGGCTCGGTCGAAGTTTCTAACGCTTAACCTTATCGGTTTCGCCGCGAAAACTGGAATGTGATCCCGACCACGTCGCCGATGGGCTTCGACTCCGCCCCGCCCGATCGCGCCGGCTCAAACCGGAGGGTGAGGATGACTTTTCTGACCTCGTTCGTGAGTAGCGGGTGCGGAGAGCTCTCCACCGCCAGCGTCGACATTACCGGGCGCCCTTCCGTATCCACATTGAAGCGGACCCGGACATCACCCTCGATATCGGCGATTTGATCCGGGACTCGCGGGACCGGCAGCTCGCCGATCAGTCGCGCGCGCTGAGGGCCTTTTGACTGTTCCAGGGACGCGAAGTTCGAGCGCTGGGTGCCGAGTGAGGTCGGCGCGGGCTGGAAGTTGAGGGCATCCGTGACTCGCGATGTGTTTGCGGCCGTCGAGGCGACAGAATCCAGTCGCGACATCATCCCTATCGAACNNAAGTGTGGGAATCGCGATTTTCTTCGAGTCCGATTTCTGCTCCGTCACCCGTCTCGGAGAATTTTGCTGTTCCGATACGCGCGGGTGTTGCGGCGCAAGTTTGGTGGTGGCGTTCGCGGGAGCCGGGACGGGGGCGCGCACTGGATCGCGCGTCGTCACCGCATTCGGAGCCGCGAAAGTAGTGATCGGGAGCGATTCGTGGGTCGGAAGCGCCGCCGCAAGAGCCGTCGTCTGATCGACTTCTCCCCAGCCATGAGCGCCTGTTGCCACCGCTATCAGCAGCGAGGCGATGACCAGCACCACAGCCCCCGCCACGACCTGCCGCATTCCAAGGAACGCGATCGCTCGCGCGAAGATCGCACGAGTCCGCTCGGCGAGGCTTCCGCTTTGGTCAGGTGCCTCGAGCTCTTCGCGAATGGTCTCGAGGACGGGGAGATATGGCGCTGACTCGGTCTGCACCGTCGCCACTCCGGCCGGGGAAGCTTCGTCAACGACGGGTGCGTTCTCGATCGTGACAGCGTCCGAAGATGGCGCCTGAATCATGACGGCCGCTTTTCTAGTCTTCGGTCCCGGGACTCTCTCGCGGGTCAGCGCCACAGGCGACAGCGACGATAGCGCCGGAGGCTCTCCTGACAGCAACCGATACCGGTCCTGGACAGTGGACGCGCCACCGCCGCTGTGATCGAGCGAATCGTCCGAGGCCTGGAGCTGGAGATCCGCGATTCGTTCCCGCGAGCTCCGTAGACTCGCGTGGTCGCTTCCAAGAGTGCGCTCGCGAATAGCGTGGGCGCGCTGAAAAGCCGCGAGGGCTTCGCGAATCTTCCCGCGTGCCGCGCAGGCGGCCCCGAAATGCTCGAGGGCCGTTGCGATTGCGAAGTGATTCGGTGCCAGGGTGTGCTCGCGAATGTCGAGAACCCTCCGCCAGAGCTGCTCGGCCGATTCGTGGTGGCCCAGCGCCTGTCTCACAGTTCCCAAGCTCGCCAGGACCGTCGCCACTTCCGGGTGATCCTCGCCCTTGCTCCGCTTCAGCTCGAGCAGGCGCAGGAGAAGCGGCTCGGCCGCGGCGTATGCCGACTGCCTGAGGTAGAGGCGCGTCAGGTCATTGAGGAGCAGTATCAGATCCGGGTGATCGGCGCCGAGTGTGCGGTCACCGATTTCCAATGCTTTGCGGAAACACTCTTCCGCCTCCGCCTCGTTCCCCATTTCAAGCCTCATCGCCCCGTTCCTCACGAGCGACGCGAGATCCTGATGTGACGTGTCGCTCGCATCGATGGACGCGTCGGGAGAGCGGGGGATTCGATTCGAGGTCGCGCGGTCCCCGCTGGCGATTGGGGAATAGCTTGTCGTGTCAATACTGCGCTCGAGGCCTGCGGCGGCGTCGGCCATGCACTGGACCCTCAAACGGTCAACACTCTCAACGACGAACACTGAGCACGAGGCCTGTCCTGGCGATCAGAGGCGCGCTGACCGGGTCTGCGCGCCAAGCAAAGCGGGGGCAAGTCGGGGACCATTTGGGGCATGCGTTTTACGACGGTCAGGGCCCCTGATAGGTGTGTCATGGACGCAACACTGCCCGAGAGTGTTGCGTCGACGCAACACTCTCGGGTTAGGGCCACAAAAGGGTTGACCTGCGTCAGCCCTTTTGCTTGTTCAGGCGCTCTAGTCCGGGTCGGTGTCCTTTGCGTCCTTTGCGTCAACCAGGCTTGTTTCGCCCGGCTTTTTCGACATCCAGGCGACGGTGAGCGTCCCGTCGTTTTCCATCGTAACGGCGTTGACGTCCTCGACGCGCGTGACTCCCTCGGCTCTAATGGCGCCACGCACCTCCTCCTCCGTCACGCGCTCCTTCATGAGCGCGGCGGGAATGAACTCGCCGTGCGTCAGCAGCAGCGTCGGCTCGCCGTTGATGATGCGCTCCAGCTTTGGGAACCGGGCCGCGACGTAAGACAGGCCCATCTGGATTCCGATCAGAGTCGCGAGCGCGGCGATGCCTTCGATCAGCGTCACGTCCTTTGATATGATCATCGACGCGAACACGGAACCGACGGCAACGACGAAAACGAAATCGAAGACGTTAAGCTTGGAAAGAGTTCTCTTGCCTGAAACACGGAGCATGATGAACAGCGCGGCGAACCCGACGACAGACAGGGTCACGGTGCGCTCGACGTTGTACCAGCTCTCAAAATAGAAGGGTGTGTGCCCCATCAGCCTCGCCAGTGAATGCGGCGGAGAGGTTGAGCTGAACGCTCGCGCCGCCGATGTGTAGTCTATAGCAGGGATCGCGCCGTCTGACGTGTATATTTGAGGTGCATGAACAAGCTCGCATATCTACTCCTGCTGTCGCTCAGCATCCATCGATACGCCGGAATTCCGCGGAATGCTGGCGATTTGTCGCTGCGGCCCGTCCGCTGGACCGTGGTCGGTGGCAGCTCGCCCCGCGATGTCGTTTCGGGACGCACCGTTCCGATCACGGTGCAGGTCGATATCGCGAAGGGTTGGCACATCTACCAACTGGCGCAGAAGCCAGGCGGCCCGATTCCCCTGCGACTCGAGCTCGTCGGAGCCGCTGACGTGGTCGTGCGCGGGGTGATTAACGCGCCAAAACCGGAGCGCACCTTCGACAAGAATTTTGGAATTGAGACCGAGCTCTATTCCGGCAAAGTAAAGTTCACGATTCCCGTGGGCGTGCCGGGGCATTCGCTCGCCGGCATTCGCAGATTCCAGATTGCTGCCCGCTATCAGGTGTGCAGCGACAAGGTCTGTCTGCCGTCGCGCACGGACAAGCTCGACGCAGCGATTCGAATCGCGGGACGGAGATGAGCTCGGGGTTTCTCTGGCTCGCTGCGACCACGGGCCTGCTCTCCCTTCTTACGCCGTGCGTTTTTCCGATGGTGCCCGTCACCATCGCGTACTTCTCGACGCCACAGGACCGCGAGCGAGGGGGCGTGCGAAAAGCGCTGCTCTTCGGGCTCGGAATCGTCGGCACGTTCACAGTTCTCGGTCTCGCGCTAGCGGCGGTGTTTGGAGCGGCTGGTCTCAACCGGTTCGCGGCCGACCCGTGGGTGAACATGACGCTCGCGGCGCTGTTTCTTCTGTTCGCCACGAATCTTTTTGGCTGGCTCGAGCTACGGCTCCCATGGCGCGTCGTCAACGCCGTCGATCGCTCCGCGCGCGAAGCGCCACAGGGCAGCTCGGTCGGCGCCCTCTTAATGGGCGCAACGTTCACGCTGACGTCGGTCACCTGCACGGCGCCGTTCGTCGGAACGCTGCTGGTGCTCGCGTCGCAGGGGTCGTGGGCGATGCCCGTGGTAGGAATGATCGTTTATTCGACCGCGTTCGCGCTTCCGTTCGTCGCTCTCGCCCTCGCGCCACGCCTGGTTTCCCGATTGCCGCGATCGGGTCAGTGGATCCAGACCCTTCGCGTTCTGATCGGAATCCTCGAAGTCGGCGCCGCCATCAAGTTCGTCTCCAATGCAGACCTCGTTCTGGCGTGGGGAGTATTCACGCGACCGGTTGTCCTGTTTTTCTGGATGGCGCTCGCGATTGTCGCGGCGGCATATCTCGGGCGCGACCTTCGTTCGCAGATCGCGCGACGCGAAATGCGTCTGACGGGAATCATCCCGGTCGTCATCGCGCTCCTCCTCGCTGCCTGGCTCGGCTCGGGATTGAGGGGGCGACCACTGCGCCAGATCGAAGCATTTCTTCCTCCGTCGACTCCGGTCGCAACCCTCGCGTCGAGCGGCGGCACGGTACCAACCTGGCTTCTCAACGATTACGACGGCGCGCTCAAGACGGCGCGGACATCAGGCAAGCTGGTTTTCGTAGACTTCACCGGGTACACGTGCACCAATTGCCGGTGGATGGAGGCCAACATCTTCAGTCGTCCCGACGTCGGTGCCGAGCTGGGGCAATTTGTCCTGGCGCGCCTGTACACCGATGGTGAAGGCGCCATCTACGAACGACAGCAGGCGTTCCAGGAGCAGACGTTCGGGACGGTTGCGCTGCCTCTCTACGCGGTCGTGGACGCCGACGGCAAGGTGCGTTTGACGTTCACGGGACTCACTCGTGACCCGGCTGAGTTCATTGCGTTTCTTAAGCGCGCCCGCGCGTAGCAAAAGAACCGCAACTGAACGAGAAGGGTGCTGGCAGCTTTCAAGCTGATGGCTCTCAGCTGCAAACGTCGGGACGCCACTCAACGGCGTGACGGCAAAGGTAGGTGCCTGTGCCCCGACCCGCGCCGATAACGTCCCGACGTGGTAATGCTAAGAGCCATCAACTTGTCAGCTGCCAGCTCCCTTCTCGTTCAGTTGCAGTTGCCGTTGCTGTCAAGGCTTCTTCGGCGACGGGGCGACTCCCGCCTTGTCCGCGCGTTGCAGAACCTCTTCGGCCGTCGCGAGCGGGCCGTGGTGCGCGAGCCTCTCCGTCTCGATCTTCTTCGCGATCGCCTCGGTCTCCTTGTCCTTCTTGCCGCGCCGGAATATGAACTCGGGCGCGAGCACGATGCCGAGCAGCGTCAGCGGAAGAATCTGTAACGTCTGAATNNGTCTGAATCAGCAGAGAGACCGCGATGGCGTCGTTGCTCGGCACTCCGAACTGCTCGGCCATCAGTGCGTACACGAACTGAAAAAATCCGACGTTGCCCGGAGTTGCCCGGATGATCAACCCGACGTTGATGCCGAGCAGGCAGGCGAGGCTCCCCGCGAGCGGTATCGGGACGTGTGCGGCGGCGGCAGCGAGCTCGAACGTCCACAGCTGGCACGCCCACGACGCGAGCGACAACAGGATTGCCGCGAGGAAGCGGGGTCCCGTTGCCAGACGTCCAGCTGTCTGTCCGAAGCTCTTGAAATACGCGCGGGTTCTTCCCCAAACGGTGCGCGGTCTGGCGCGACGCTCAGGGACGTGCTCCGGCTTGATGTGCCTGGTGGCGTAGACGAAGAACGCGAGCAGGAGAACTATGACGACGAGCAGTATCTCCGCCGGCACCTTCCACCGCTCGAACTGCGGCGGGAGCTGGAACGCGAGGACGCCGAACACCAGCAGAATCACGAATCCAATGGGATCGAACAGCTTCTCGAGCGCCATCGAGGCGAGCACAGTGGAGCTGGGGACACCGGTCGCGCGCGACACGAACACCACGCGGGCCGCGTCTCCACCGCTCGCGACGAGAACATTGTTGAGGCCGGCGCCCGCTACCGTCGCCCGTACCGCCAGAGAGAGAGACGTGATCCCGATCGGGCGCAGGAAGAGCCACCAGCGGACGCCCTTGATCAGCACCGAGAGAAAGTTGACGCCGATGGCCGCGGCGAGGAGCGGGAGCGATGCGTGCCGCATCGCGCTCCACGCTTGGTGCCAGTTGATCTTTGTTGCGAAATAAATGAGGAAGACGAGAATCGTGGCGGAGAGCGCCCAGCGAATCCCTTTCTTCAGCCCTGGACTCATTCAGTGGGCAGAGTCGCGAACTCGTAGCCCTGTTCTTTCAGGCGGTCGATGATATGGGGAAGTGCGGCGGCAGTCTGCATCCGGTCGCCGTCCGGATTGTAGCCGTCGCCGTCGTGCAGCAGCACGATTGAGCCCGGAGAAACGCCTTCAAGCGTGCGCCGCACGATCTCGTCGACTCCGGGGCGATCGCTGTCCCAGACGCCGAGTGACCATCCGATTGTGCGCTCGCCATACGAGCTCGCGATCGGCGTCGTCCACGGACTCCGAAAACCGTGAGGAGCGCGGAAGTATCGAGGCGCGGGAGCGCCCGCGCGCTTGATTGCTCGAATGCCGAGACGGATGTCGCGGCTGACGTAGAACGGGCTCTTGAACTGCAGCTTGCGGTGAAAATATCCGTGATTGCCGAGCTGGTGGCCTTCCTGCGAGATGCGACGAACGAGCTCCGGCCAGCGCTCGGCGTGACTCCCCAGCACGAAGAAAGTTGCGGGCACTCCCTTCTCGGCGAGCGTGTCGAGAATCAGCGGCGTCGCATCGGGGTTCGGGCCGTCATCGAAGGTGAGCGCCACCACTTTCCGATCGCCGGCGATTCTGCCAAGCGCGCGGCCGAACAGCGGACTGTTGCGGTGAAACGCTCCGTGCACCGCTCCGCCTATCACCGACACTCCCAACGCTGCATACCCGATCATTCGCGTGTAGCCCGTCCCAGTACGGCTGTGTAGATGTCGAGCACCGCCTCAGTCACTTTGGACCAGGAGTACTGCTCCGCCTCCTGTCGGCCGCGCTTTCCGAGGCGGGCCCTGAGCGTCTCGTCATCAAGGAGTCTCACCAGTGCATCGGCGAGAGCATCCGGGTCACCACTCTGCACCATTAGTGCCTCTCGCTCGTGCTTCACCACGTCGCGGAAGCCGTAGATGTCGGAGCAGACGACGGGCGTCTCGCAAGCCATCGACTCGAGCAGGGTGATTCCGAACGATGCCTTGGTGGTCGGGCAGGCATACATCGCGCTGTGCGCGTAGTAACCAGGGCGCTCTCCGAGAACCGAGCCCACGAAGGTGATGTCGGGATCGCCGCCGGCCGCGCGGTAGTAGTGCTTGCGGAGCGGGCCATCGCCGACGACCACGAGCTGAGCTTCGCGGTTTCTGCCCCGGACTTTCTGGAACGACTCTATGAGAGTGGTGAGGCCGTTGCGGGGGTCGAATCTTCCGAGGAAGAGGATGACGGGAACGTCGGAGCGCAAAGCGGCGGGGCGGGGAACATGCGGGTTGAAGACGTCGGTGTCGATTCCGTTGGGGACGATCGTCCAGTTTGCCTCGAAGTATCGATTGAGAGCTATCGTCGTCGAGTGCGACACCGNNATGGCGTAGGCGATCGATCGATCGAAGTAGGTGTGAAACGTGCCGACGACCGGGCAGTCTGCTTCCTCGATCGCCATCACGGGAAGGACGGGGCTGAGCGGGGAATGGACGTGAATGATGTCGTACTGTCCGAGGCTGAATATCCGTCGCAGGTTCTTTCTCAGCTCGAGTCCCCACGTGAATCGCGCCTGCGATCCATTGGCGTACACCGGCTGGCTCTTGCCGATGCGAATGACGTGTGGCTCGTCCCGCGCGCCCGGGNNCGCCCGGAATGTTCGACGTAATGATGTCGACGTGGTGGCCGTAGCGGCGCGCCTCGCGGGCGAAGAAGTGCACGTGCTCGCAGATGCCGCCGAGGTGGGGATAGTAGTACTCCGTCACCAACGCGATGCGTAGCGGACGCGCATGCTGATTGCGCGCCATCGGGAGCGATCCCGCCGGCATCAGCTCGATGCGGCGCGAGTGCGCGAGCTTACGCGTTAAGAGCGGCATGTGCAGCGGCTAAGCGCGCGATTGGAACTCTGAATGGTGAGCACGATACATAGTCGAGACCGAGTGAATGAAAAAAAGAAATGGATCGCGGCTCTCCACCGTGCTCGCCGCAGATCCCCAGCTTTATCTTGGGACGAACTCGCCGTCCATCCTCAACAGCGATCCCTACGAGTCTACCCACCCCTTCGGTGTCAAGCACCTGGAATGGGTCGTCAGCAAAAATACCCCGATCAATGTAAGAGGGAAGGAACCGGCCCGCATCATCGCGACTGAGCCCCAGTGTAGTCTGCGTCAGATCATTTGTTCCAAATGANNGTCTGCGTGAGGTCGTTCGTGCCGAACGAGAAGAACTCGGCCTCTTCGGCGATTTGGTCGGCGGTCAGGGCGGCGCGCGGCAGCTCGATCATCGTCCCGATCAGATACGGGATCTTTTCTCCCATTGCGCCGAGCACACGCTCGGCCACGTCCTCTATGATAGCGCGCTGATTGTCGAACTCCTTCACCGTCGCGACGAGCGGAATCATGATCTCCGGTTTTACCACGATTCCACGTCGCATCGCGCGTACCGCGGCCTCGAGAATCGCCCGACCCTGCATTTCTGTAATCTCCGGGTAAGAAATGCCGAGCCTGCACCCGCGGTGCCCGAGCATCGGATTCGATTCGTGGAGCTGGTTCACCTTGGCGCGCAGCTCGACGAAGCCCCATCCCATATCGCGGGCCACCGCGGAGATCTGTTGCTCGCTGTGCGGCAGGAACTCGTGGAGCGGCGGGTCGAGGAGACGGATCGTGACCGGCAGGCCATCCAGCTCGCGGAAGATTCCTTCGAAGTCGGCCTTCTGGAACGGCAGCAATTGCTCGAGCGACTTGCGCCGCCCGGCCTCGTTGCGCGCCAGGATCATTTCTCGTACGCGCAGGATGCGGTCCTCCGAAAAGAACATGTGCTCTGTCCGGCAGAGGCCGATGCCGGCCGCGCCGAAGAGCCGAGCCACGCGGGCGTCGTTCGGTGTATCGGCATTCGAGCGGACGCCGAGGGTGCGAATCTCGTCGGCCCATTTGAGGAGACGATCGAAATTGCGGAACGTCTCTGACTGATCGGCCGGCAGAGATCCTTCCAGTAGCACCTGGATGACCTCGGAGGGCCGCGTCTCGACTTTGCCGCCGATGATTTCGCCGGTGGAGCCGTCGATCGACACCCAATCGCCTTCTTCCAGCGGCTCGTGCCCCTCGCTGCGCAGTTCTCCTTTGCTGTAGTCGACGCGCAGCACACCGGCGCCGACGATGCATGGCCGCCCCATGCCGCGGGCGACCACGGCCGCGTGCGAGGTCAGTCCGCCGCGGGTCGTGAGGATGCCGGCCGCGCTGTGCATGCCGGCGATATCCTCGGGCGACGTCTCGATCCGCACGAGGACCACCGGATCATCACTATCCTTCGCCATCTGCACGGCGCGATCGGCGTTGAAGGCGATGCGCCCCGCCGCCGCGCCCGGACCAGCCGGAAGTCCGCGCCCGAGGACGCGGCCACCCGATGTCGCTTTCTGCTTCTCCTTCGTATCGAACACCGGCGCCAGGAGTTGCACGATCTGGCCGGCCTCGACGCGTGAGACGGCCTCGATGTTGTTGATGAGGCCTTCGTCGACCATGTCGCAGGCGATCTTCACCGCGGCGAAGCCGGTCCGCTTGCCGGTGCGCGTCTGCAGGAGATAGAGCCTGCCCGATTGGATGGTGAACTCGATGTCCTGCATGTCGCGGTAGTGGCCTTCGAGTTTCTTGTAGACCTCCTCGAGCTGGAGGTAGACCGAGGGCATGGTTTCCTCGAGCGACTTTTCGTCGCCGATAGCCTGCGCTTTCGAGATCGGCAGCGGTGTGCGGATGCCGGCCACGACGTCTTCGCCCTGCGCGTTGATCAGGAATTCGCCGTACAGCTTGCTCTCGCCGGTCGAGGGATTGCGCGTGAACGCAACGCCGGTCNNGTAGGTGATGGCGCGCTGGTTGTTCCAGGAGTTGAAGACGGCGCCGATGGCACCCCAGAGCTGCTGCTGCACATCCTGCGGAAAGTCGTTGCCGCTTTTCTCGCGGACGATGCCTTTGTATGTTTCGACAAGGCCGCGCAATCCCTCGGCCGGGATCTCGGCGTCGGTCTTGACGCCCGATTTGTCGCGCAGTTCGAAGAGCTCGTGCTCGAAGTGATCCTTGTCGATCTCCAGCACGACGCCGGAGTACATCTGGATGAAGCGCCGGTATGAATCGAGGGCGAAACGCTCGTCTTTCGACGAGGTTGCCAGCCCCTGCACNNAGATTGAGCACCGTATCCATCATGCCCGGCATCGACGCGCGCGCGCCGGAGCGGACGGAGACGAGGAGCGGTTTGTCGCGGTCGCCGAATGTGCGGCCGGCGGATTTCTCGACGCGTGCGAGGTTCTCCTCCACGGCGCTCTTCAGCTCCGGCGGGTACGTCTTGCCGTGGTCATAAAAGTATGTGCAGACGCCGGTGGAGATTGTGAAGCCAGGTGGGACGGGAACGCCGATGTTCGTCATCTCGGCAAGGCCTGCGCCCTTGCCGCCGAGGACGTCTTTCATCTTGGCGTTGCCCTCGGCGTTTCCATCGCCGAAGTAGTAGACGTATTGCGGCTGCCCCATAGCGGCGCGATTATCTCCGAACTTCCACCTCGACGCTGGAGTAGATTGCCCGCGCGGCGTCGCTGGCCGGCGTCTGGCGGGGGGAGTCGCTGCCGGCGGCGAGAAAGTCGACGCGCCCGAGACCGGTACCGAGGCTCTCGAGCGCCTTGCGAACCGAGGCGATCTCGTGCTCGGCGAATTCTTTGTTGCGTTTCGAGTCGGACTGCCGGAACTCGTGCGCCACGATGCGAAGAGGAACCGGCGCGTTGTGAATGATGCCCGCCAGCGACAGCAGCTCCTCGCGGCTGGCTCCGACAACCAGCTCGCCTGCCGGATCAAATTGCAACGCGAACATCGATACGTGGTTTGCGCGCCGGAGCACCGCCAGCGGAACCTCGTCGCGCGGAGCGGGGGCGGCGCAGGGAGCGCGTTCGCCAGACCAGGGGAGGGCGGCGAAAAGCGGGATCGCTTCCTCGTGCCAATCGAGGGCACTGAGATGCTTGCCGTCAGGCGACACGGTGAGGGCTGTAAAACCGTAGTCGTTGCCGCGAATCCAATTGAAGCGCCACATCCGGCCGTTCGTGCCGCCGGTGAGAAAAACAGGCAGGGTGCCCTGAGCCAGGACGCCGGTTGCTCGTCCGCCGCGCTGGACGAAGGCGGCGGCTTCGCCGTTGATCGACCAGCAGCCGTCGAGCGGAGGGTCGATCCGCGGACCGGTCTCTGTGCCGTGCGCGAGGAGCGAGTGCAGGCGGACGTCACGCACGGGATGGCGGGCGTCAGGGACCGTGACGCGCAGATACGCGGCCTCGGATGGCGTGACATCGAGCCATTGCGCTTCGCTGATCTGCCGCGCCGTCATCGTCCCCAACGGTTGCCATGCCGCGCCGTCGAGCGAGCGCTCGAACGTCACATGATTCGCTTCGTAGGCCCCTTCGACGAGCGTGCGAAACCCGACGCGGTCGATGCGGCTCCGCGCGCCGAGGGCGATCACGATCGACTGCGGATAATCGCGGGGTGGCGGCGCCCAGAACGAGGCGATCTCGCCGTCGATCGTGTTGACGGCGGAAGTGATCAACATCGCCTCGCCGGTGCGGGAGACGATCGTTGCGCCGCGCGTTATGTCGAGGAGGCTCGATTGCTCGTTGATGATGTCGGTGGGGAGCTTGTCCGAGCGCTGCTGACTGGAGGCCTGCTTCGGCGCGGGACGCGCGCAACTCACGATGAGGAGCAGCGCCAGCAGCGTCCGCACCTTCACTGTAGGATTCATGCCCGATACTCGCGCCGGTCGACGACGATCTTCGTCACGTCGGCGATCTTCATGACGGCGTTGCCGACGGTGCGCAGCAGCGCCATGCGGTTGCGGCGCACGCCCTCGTCTTCGACCATGACCATCACTTCGTCGAAGAATGTCTCGAGCTCCGGGGCCATGGCGGCAAAGGTCTCGAGCGCGAGTTTGTAGTTACGTT
>PKVB01000045.1 GCA_003131365.1 Gemmatimonadota bacterium
GATGTCGTCGCGGCCTTGCGCGTGCACGAGCTCCTGAACGCGAGGGATGAGCGTCATGTGGGCGCCGCTCAGGATCGAAAGGCCGATGACATCGACGTCTTCCTGGATCGCAGCGGTCGCGATCATCTCGGGCGTCTNNTCTGCTCCGGCGTCTGCCGCAGGCCGGTGTAGATGACTTCCATCCCGGCGTCGCGAAGCGCCGCCGCGACTACCTTGGCGCCCCGGTCGTGTCCATCAAGACCGGGCTTGGCGACGAGAACTCGGATTGGTCTCATAGAGAGTCAAAGTTAGCGGCAGCGGAGCGCGAGCGGCAATCGGGCCCTACTCTTTGCGGGCGACCAGGAGCATCTCGGACGCAGTTCTTCCGAGCGGTCGATCGTCGAATCCGTCCCAGGCCTGCTGCACTACCAGACCCGCATCGGCGAACAATTCCGACAATCGCGTGGCATTGTACAGCCTGAGCCTGTGCTCCCGGTTGCCGCTCTTCGTGCCCCGCCTCCACGTCGAGTGAACCGTCAGCACTCCGGAGAGCGGATCGAACTCGCGCTCCTGTGCGAATAGAGTCTTTCCCGACGTCCACCAGTCGCGCTCCAGAAAACGCGCCATCACTCCGTCCCTGCTGGCGCCGTGCCAGACGAGCATTCCGCCCGGCTTTAGCACGCGCGCGAACTCCCGCACGACGCGCACGTCCTCGGTCGGATGCGCGAAGAAGCCAAAGGACGTAAAGAGATTCAATACTGCATCAAACCGTCTGGTCCAGCGCGCGGGCATCTTTCGCATGTCACCGCGCCTGTATCGGAGTCTCGGGCCAGTGCCGCGCTTGCGAGCCACCGCCAGCAATTCACTGGAGTAATCGAGACCGTCCACATCGTATCCCGACTCGGTCAGCAGGTGCGCGTGTCGCCCCTGGCCGCACGGGACGTCGAGTACGCGCGATCCTACGGGCAGACCGAGGAGATCAATGAGACGCGCCGTTTCCTGACGATCGCGCTCGGGCGTAAAGAGCGGGCCGTACTCCAGGAGATAGTGGGCGTCGAAGGCAGACTCCCACCACTCGCTCGACTTCGTCAGAAGAAAACTGGCTCGCGGTAGGCGCCGAACACCGTCTCCATCGCGGCGCGGATCTCGTAGAGGGTGCAATAGGCGCGGGCGCAATCGAGGATGTAGGGCATGAGATTGCGCGGCGTGCCCGCCGCCTCGCGCAGCGCGCTCAGCCTCTTCTCAACGAGGGCGCTGTCTCTGGTTGAACGCATCTTTGCCATCCGCTGTGCCTGTTCCCGCTCGGTCTCCTCGGCGATCTTGAGCAGCTCGATCTCGAGCGCCGGTCCGTCCGTGACGAATTCGTTCACGCCGACGATGACGCGCCGATGCTGCTCGATCTCCCACTGCTGGCGCGCGGCTGATTCATTGATCTTCCGCTGCAGCCATCCGGTCTCGAGGCCCCGCACGACGCCCCCGATCTCCGCGATTTGCTCGAACAGCTGCTCGGCCTCACGCTCGAGCTCGGTTGTGAGAGTCTCGACGTAGTACGAGCCACCGAGGGGATCGATGACGTTCGGAACTCCCGTCTCGTACGCGAGAATCTGCTGGGTGCGAAGCGCCACCTGCACCGACTCCTCGGTAGGTAGCGCCAGCGTCTCGTCCATCGAGTTGGTGTGCAGGCTCTGCNNTGGTGTGCAGCGACTGCGTTCCGCCGAGTGCGGCGGCCATCGCCTGGTAGGCGACGCGCACGATATTGTTCATCGGCTGCTGCGCAGTGAGCGTGACGCCCGCCGTCTGCGAGTGAAAGCGCATCATGAGCGAACGCGGGTCCTTGGCGCCGTAGCGATCCTTCATGTGACGCGCCCAAATGCGGCGCGCGGCGCGAAGCTTGGCAATCTCCTCGAAGAAATCGTTGTGGATGTCCCAGAAGAATGAGAGGCGCGGCGCGAACGTATCGACGTCGAGGCCACGAGCAATCCCACGCTCGACGTATGTAAATCCATCGGCGAGGGTGAATGCCAGCTCTTGCGCCGCCGTCGCGCCAGCTTCTCTGATGTGATAGCCGGAGATCGATATCGTGTTCCACTGCGGGACGTGCTCGGCCGACCACTCGAAGCAGTCGACGATGAGTCTGAGCGCGGGCTCGATGGGGTAGACCCATGCGTGCTGCGCCATGTACTCCTTGAGGATGTCATTCTGGATGGTGCCACGAAGTTTCTTGGAATCGACGCCCTGCTTCTCCGCCGCGGCGATGTAGAAACAGTAGAGAATGACGGCCGGCCCGTTGATGGTCATCGACGTCGNNCCATGTCGGCGAGGCTCGAGATCGCGACGCCGCATTTCCCGACTTCCCCTTCGGACCTGGGATGATCGGAGTCGTAACCCATCAACGTCGGGAAATCGAACGCCACCGAGAGTCCGGTCTGTCCCTGCGCAAGCAGGAACTTGTACCGCTCGTTCGTGTCGCGCGCGCNNGCATCGTCCACAAGCGGCCGCGATACCCGGTCGGGTGAACGCCTCGCGTATACGGATAGAAGCCGGGCATTCCCAGCGCTTCGGCGCTCGTCTCAGCCGCGTCGAGCGGCGTGTAGATCGGCTGGACTTCCCTCTCGGAGTTGGTGAAGGCGATGTCGCGCACCTCGCCTTTCTCGTACTTCTTCCGCCACTCAGTGACTTCCTTGCGGAGAAGACGGAGCTCGGCGCTCTGTTCCTCGATCGTCGCGATCAATTCGTTGTCGGCGGCGCTTTTAGAGCTGGGGCTTTTGAGTTTCGTCATTTATCCTCTTCTCCACTTACGAGCTCACCGCTCTGTCGCAACAGCTCGTCGGCGACGGCAAACGGGGTGGAGCGTCCCTGTTCAACCGATGGCAGCTGCAGCTCGAGCCGACTCATCGTGGCCGTGTCCTTCCAGAGGCGGACGCGGATTTTCTGCTCCACGATATCCATCACGCGCTCCCGCAATCGCTCGCGCCTGCGCGCGCTGAGCTTCCCGCTCTGCTCAAGATAAGCGAAGTGACGGTCGAGTGCCGCCACGAATTCGGCGATTCCCTCTTCCTTGGTCGCGATCGCGCTCAACACCGGTGGCGTCCACTGGGCGGGGCTTGGCGCGGCAGCAGCTTCGCGCGCCGCGCGCGCGGGATTTATGCGCTTGAGATCGATTCCGTGGTGCGCGGGAACGTTTCCAAACGAAACGCCCTTGCGCAGCCCCAACATCAGCTCGACGTCGTTGCGCAAACGATCGGCGCCGGGCCGGTCGGCCTTGTTGACGACGAANNCCCCCGCCTTGAGCGTCTGGATCGAATCGCCGGATTCCGGGACGAGAATCAACGCAGTCGTGTCGGCCGTCCGAGCGACGTCCAGCTCTGATTGGCCCACACCCACGGTCTCGATCAGCAACCGATCGAAGCCGAATGCATCGAGGACGTCGGCGACTTCCCGCGTCGCGGCGGCAAGACCGCCAAGCGAGCCACGCGTTGCCATCGAGCGGATGAATACACCTGGATCGAGCGCGACGCTCTCCATGCGCACGCGATCGCCGAGCAACGCGCCGCCGGTGAAGGGCGACGTGGGATCCACAGCGATCACTCCAACCGTGAGACCTGCGTCACGAAATCGCTTCACGAGGAGCGCGGTGATCGTACTCTTCCCCGCACCGGGCGGCCCGGTCAAGCCGATGCGCCGCGCCCGTCCCGTCCGCGGATGCAGATTGCTGAGTATCTCCTCGAATCCGTCGCGATGGTTCTCGACGATGCTGACGACGCGCGCCAGAGCCGCCGGTTTCCCGGCGTGGAAATCGTCCATCAACCGGTTAGAGGACACGCGCGAGAATCCTTTCCTGTCCCCGCCACATCCGCGACGTGGTCCGTCCTTCGCCCGTCGGGTGATCGTGGCCAAGCACGTGAAGCGTTCCGTGCACTACGAGACGCAACAGCTCCTCTCCAGCCGGTATGTCCTGCCGGCGCGCGTTTTCCTGGGCGACCTCGGCGCAAATATAGACATCCCCCACGACGGCGCCGCGTTTCCCGATCCGGTCGAGTCCGAACGAAATCACGTCGGTCGGTCCATGGTGACCGAGGTAGCGATGGTTGAGCTGTGACATTGTTGCCCGCCCGACGAACGTGATCGATAGCATGGCGTCCTTTACGCGCTCAGCTTTGAGAGCGGCGACAGCGGCCTCTCTTATTCTCGCGCGCGACACACTGAGACGCCGCACGCTCGATGAAATGTCTATCGCGAGCCCGCGCGGAGGCCTCTTCATCTGGTCAGCGCCGCGCGAGTTCGCTCAGGCGCCCGAATCCTCTGCGTACGCCATGATGATCTCGCGCACGAGCCGGTGGCGGACGACATCGGCCTCGGTGAGATAGTAGAACCCGATGCCTTCGATGCCCGGCAGTATTCGCTCGATCTGGACAAGTCCCGAGTCTTCCCTCTTGGGCAGGTCGATCTGCGTCTTGTCGCCGGTGATCACCGCCCTCGAGTTAACGCCGAGTCTGGTAAGGAACATCTTCATCTGCGCGGTCGTCGCGTTCTGGGCTTCGTCGAGAATGACGAATGCATCGGCGAGCGTTCGTCCGCGCATGTAAGCGAGGGGCGCGATCTCGATGGTGCGTGTCTCCAGCGACTTCAGCACGCGCTCGTGGGGCATCATGTCCTCGAGCGCGTCGTAGAGCGGCCTCAGATATGGATCGACCTTCTGCTGCATGTCTCCGGGAAGAAATCCGAGGCTTTCGCCGGCTTCGACCGCGGGACGCGCGAGAACGATTCGACGAACGCGCTTACGCGCGAGCGCGTCGACCGCCGCCGCCACCGCGAGGTAAGTCTTGCCGGTGCCAGCCGGACCAATGCCGACGACGATGTCGTTCTCCGCCATCAGCTTCATGTACTCGGCCTGACCGTTTGTCTTGGCCTGAATGATCTTCCGGACACCGGGAAGAACGATGCGCGTCTCGTTGTCCACGCCGTTTCCGTTGCCCTCGCGCGGACCCTCCATGCTCATGCGGAGCACATCGTCCGCGGTCATCGGCATTTGTTGCTTGGCGGTGTCTATCATGCGCTGGGCGATCGGTATTGCCCGCGCCACTGATTCCGCGTTGCCGCTCACAGCCAGGGTCTCGCCGCGGAGCGCGATCTTTGCTCCCGTCTGACGCGCCAGCTCGATCAGGTTTTCGTCGTGGACGCCGGCCAGCGTCAGCATGTCCGCGCCTTCCGTGGAGAGGCGCTGAATAGTTGTCTCTTCGCTCACGTCAATCCGTCATTGTCTGAAGATGGAGATCCCTCAGGTCTTCGGGTGGAACGGCGGAGGGCGCGTTCTCGAACAGCGCTCTCGCCGCTGTGGTCTTCGGAAAAGCGATGACATCGCGCAAGGACGACGCGCCCGCGAGCATCATGGCGATTCGGTCCATACCGAGCGCAATGCCGCCGTGCGGAGGCGCGCCGGCGCTCAACGCGTCCAGCAGAAAGCCGAACCGGAGCTGCGCGGTTTGCGAGTCGATTCCCAGGAGCGACAGCACCTTCCGCTGCAACGCCGGATCGTTGATGCGAATGCTGCCTCCGCCGAGCTCGGTGCCGTTGAACACGACGTCGTAAGCGAGCGCGCGAACCTTCTCCGGCGACGACTCGAGAAGCTTGATGTCCTCGGGGTTGGGCGCCGTGAACGGGTGATGCACGGAGCTGAGCGCGCCATTCTGCTCCCGGATGAACAATGGAAAATCGGTAACCCAGAGAAATGATCTCTTGTCTTCAGGCACCATTGCGAGCCGCTGCGCGACATCCTGTCGCACGCGGTCCAGCGCGGGGCTGGTCACATGCTCCGCACCAGCGACCAGGAGGCAGAGGTCCCCCTCCCCAATTGCAAGACGCTGCGCGCCGCTCTCGCTCACAAACTTCGCCGCCGGACCCTCTAGTCCGCTCGCCCCCCGTTTGAGCCGAATCAATCCGCCCGCGCCCGCCAACTTCGCGATCGCTTCAATCTCGTCCACTTGCTTGCGAGAAAGCGCCGCACCGCCCGGGATCCTGATTCCGCGAACGCGCCCACCGGCTGCGAGAGCCGAGTTGGCTATGCCGAACTCCGAGCCGCGAAAAACCTCGCTCGCGTCGAATACTTCGAGAGCGTATCGAAGGTCGGGCCGGTCGCAGCCAAAGCGCTCCATGGCGTCGGCGTAGGTCAGACGCTCGAACCTGGGCGGAATGTCGTATCCCGACTCCTTGAACAAAGCCGCGAGCATTCCCTCAGTGAGCGAGATGATGTCGTCGGGCGCGATGAACGACGCCTCGATGTCGATCTGCGTGAACTCCGGCTGNNTCGCGGAAGCAGCGCGCGATCTGAAAATAGCGGTCGAAGCCCGCGATCATCAGCAGCTGTTTGTATAGCTGCGGCGACTGCGGGAGCGCGTAGAACTCGCCCGGATGCACGCGGCTCGGCACGACGTAGTCGCGCGCGCCTTCGGGAGTCGGCTTGGTGAGGATCGGAGTCTCGATCTCGAGAAAGCCACGCTCATCGAGAAAGCGGCGCGTCGCCTGCTGGAGTCGATGCCTGAGAATGAGATTCTTCTGCAGCTCGAAGCGGCGCAGATCGAGGTTGCGATGCTTGAGGCGCAGCTCCTCGGCGGGAAGCTTTTCCCCCTTGCCGCGTGCGACGGGGATCGCCGGAGTCTCGGCCGGTCCGACAACCTTGAAATCGCGCGCCCTCACCTCTATTTCGCCGGCCTCCATCTCCGCGTTCCTCATTTCGACCGGGCGCGCGGCGACTTCACCCTCGAGGGTAATCACGGTCTCGAGACCAAGCTTGCCGGCGCGCTCGATTACGTCAGCCGGCGTCCATTTCGGATCGAACGATATCTGGACGAGTCCCGCGCGATCGCGAAGATCGAGGAAAACGATTCCGCCAAGGTTTCGCGTGCGATGGACCCAACCGCCGAGTTTGACGTTGGCGCCGACGTGAGACGCCCTGAGCTCTCCGCCGAGATGTGAGCGCGTGGCCGTCGCGAAACGGGATGGAGGGGCCGTGGAGGTCAGCGCCGGGATGTGTGGGTCGAATAAGGCATCGAGAGGGGTTAAATTTAGTAGTTGCATAGACTTGGTGGAAGGAGCATGGCAGACAAAAACACACGTCGGGAGGATTTGCCCGCAAAGCAGAACCTCCTCAACATGCTCCCTTCGGAAGCCGAGGAGCTGCTCCGCGGTTTTGCCGTGCGGCACGGCGAGAAACCCTTCCGCGGATCTCAGGTCGTGCGGCACCTGTGGCAGAACCCGGCCGAGAGTTTCGCGTCCATGACCGATCTGTCCGTCGCCTTCCGGAACCTGCTCGAGGAACACTTCACAATCCCGCGCCTCGCGCTGGCAACCCGGCAGACATCCAGCGATGGCACGGAGAAGTTTCTCTTCCGCCTCGACGACGGCGAGTTCATCGAGACGGTCGCGATTCCCGAAGGCACGCGCATGACCCTTTGCATCTCGTCGCAAGCCGGCTGCGCGCTTCAGTGTGCGTTCTGCGCGACGGGCGCCATGGGCTTCACCCGCAATCTCCAGATGTTCGAGATCGCCGGACAGGTGCGCGAGATGAAGCTGCTTTCTCCAGAAAAGCCGATCACGAATGTCGTCTTCATGGGGATGGGAGAGCCGCTGATGAACTGGAGAGCGGTGGATCCGACGCTCACCGTTCTCAACTCGGCCGCCGGCCTGGGAATCGGGGCCAGGCATATCACAGTTTCGACGGTCGGAGTGCTCCCCGGGATCGTCGCGCTGGGAGAACGCCCGGAGCAATTTCGGTTAGCGATCTCGATTCACGCACCGAACGACGAGCTCCGCCAGTCGCTGATGCCTCCCAACACCAAGTACCCGCTCGCGAGCGTCATCGAAGCCGCGAAAGTCTTCGAGCGGCGAGTGACATTCGAGTATGTGATGCTGGGCGGAATCAATGACGGGGGCGAGCAGGCCACGCAGCTCGCCGAGCTGGCGCGCGAGTGTGGCGCTTTCGTGAATCTCATTCCGCTCCATCCCGGTGGCGCCGGAGACTTCACCCCGAGCTCGCCCCAACAGATCCAATGGTTCGCGCGGCGTCTGAGGGCTCAGCGCGTCGAGGTCGCGGTGCGCAAGAGCCGCGGGATGGACATCGCCGCGGCGTGCGGGCAGCTACGGGTGGAACGGCAGCGGCGGCGGGCGCCAGTCGGCCCCGATGAGGACGGTAACGTCCAGGTAGCGTGAGCTGTCGGGACGTGTCGCGATCGGAGCATTCATAGCGCGAGCAACGAGACGCGCCCAATCCGGATGCGAAGACCGATCGTAGACAATGGTGGTCGCCCGTTGCTCAGTCACATTGCCAGAGCCAACAACATCGAAGCCGCGGTCTCGCAGATACAGCGTCGCGCGGCGGGCGAGACCTTTCGTCTTCGTCGCGTTCAGAACTTCCACCTTGATGCGGGTTCCCTCCGGAGCCCGCGCATCATCGGGCGCGTAGCTCACCTTCGGCGTGGAGAACGCGCTGATGACCAGCCAGACGATCCAGCCGATCACACACAGAATCAGTAGAACGAGAATGATTCTGCCGTAGCGTCGCCGGCGCGGTCGTGGCGGCGGGTCGGTCACCGCAGACTATTCCAGAGCTCGACGGTCTCGGGGAAAATGTGGTTGCCCTCGCGCACCGACCACTCGAGGCGGAAGCGCACGACCTGGCGAAATACGCCGTCGAAGTTGTGCGGCACCTGAGTGGCGAGAAAGCCGCGATCCTCTGCGAGAAATTTGCGGCCCGGCTCGAGATAGTCCGCCATG
>PKVB01000137.1 GCA_003131365.1 Gemmatimonadota bacterium
CCGTGGAAGAGGGAATCGTCCCCGGCGGTGGCGTCGCGCTCATTCGCGCGCAGAAGGCGCTCAAGACACTCAAGCTCGCGGACAGCGACGAGCAGATCGGTGTAGAGATTGTCCGTAAGGCGATCGAGGAGCCGATGCGGATCATCGTCCAGAACGCTGGTGGTGAAGGCTCGATCGTAGTCGAGAAGATTCGCCAGTCGAAGGACAACGCCTACGGCTACAACGCGCTCACCGACGAGTACGAGGATCTGGTCGCGGCGGGCGTCATCGACCCGACCNNTGGTCAAGGCGGGCGTCATCGACCCGACCAAGGTCACCCGCACCGCGTTGCAGAATGCGGCGTCGATCGCGGGACTTCTGCTCACGACCGAAGCATTGATCGTAGAGAAGAAGGAGCCGGCTGGAGCTGGTGCTCAGGGCGGTGGCAATCCGGGCGGTATGGGCGGGATGTACTAGCCTCTCACCCGGCAAGAGTTCAAGCGGGAGTCGCTACCTGGCGGCTCCCGCTTTTTTTTGTGAGAGATGTGCGCCCTTGACGCGATCGCCTGATCGCCATATTATCCCAGAACAATTGAAGACCCTGTGGTAATTTGCCGCGTATTGCAGCCACGTTAAATAAATGCTAAAAAGCGAGGAACGCCCGCGGCCACATAGCCACGGGCGTTCTGCTTTATCCGCGGAGTCCATCAACCAGAATCGCCATGACTCCCCAGCAGCTCGAGATCGACGCACCACCGGCGCTCCACGACTTTCCCATTGTTTCCGCGGGCGCACGCAGCAACACAGGCCTTCCGAAATTCACACCCCACCGGGGAGTCGCAGCCACCACCTTCGCGACTTCCGTCGACACTCCGCGAACAATCCGGGTCGCTCTCGCCGGATGTGGTGTCGTCGGTGGCGGCCTCGTGCGGCTTCTCCACGAGTCCGCGCCCGCAATCGCGGCCCGCTTCGGCGTCCGCTTCGATCTCGTACGCGTGCTGGTGCGTGATCTCAATCGGGAGCGCAATCTGCCCCTCGACTCGCGGCTCTTTACGAACGACATCGAAGCCTTTCTTGCCCACGATTCCGACGTGATCATTGAGGCGGTTGGCGGCAACGAGCCAGCGCGAACGATCGCGTCTGCCGCGCTGAGGCGTGGAACGAAAGTCATTACGGCCAACAAGGAGCTTGTCGCCTCGCATGGCGACAGTCTTTCGGCGCTCGCTCGCGAGCACGGCGCCAGTCTCGATTTTGGCGCGGCGGTGGGGGGAAGCGCCCCTGTAATTTCGACGCTGCGGGATCTGGTCGGCGCCTCCACGCCACTGTCTGTGCGCGGAATCCTGAACGGAACGTCGAACTATGTCATATCCCTGCTCGAGCGCGGCGCGAGCCTCGATGGCGCGCTCGCGTCGGCGCGCGAGCTTGGCCTCGCCGAAGCTGACTGCGCGCGCGATCTGGACGGGCGGGATGCTGCGGCAAAGCTCGCCATTATCGCATGGATCGCATTTGGCATACGCCCAGCCGACCTCCACGTTCGCCGGACGCCATTGGTACCGGGCCTGGAGCGCCTCGTGCGATTTGCGACGATCACGGGCGCGCGCCTCCGCCTTATCGCCGAGTGTACCCGGCTTCCAGGAGACCGTGTAACGGCTTCAGTCGAGCCCGTGATCGTTCATTCGGAGAGCGCGTTCGGGCGAACAGTTCTCGAGGAAAACCGAGTCGAAGTAGATCTTGGCTGGCGCTCGCCGCTGAGCGTATCCGGCCCGGGTGCCGGCGGGCCTCCAACTGCCGCGGCGCTATTGGGTGATTTGCTCCGGGTCTCGCCGCCCCCCAACGATCGGGGGCCAGGTGCCACACAGTTCCTCTCCGTCGCCGACCCGCGTGAACATCGTTGGCTCGTCGGGGCCCACCTCGATGCAGTTGCACTGCAACGAACTTCAACGGCGGTCGGGGTTCGTTCTGAGCGCTGCGCCAGCGATGGGCCCGATGCGGCGCTGATTACCGCTCCAGCATCCTGGAAATCCGCGCAGCGACTGATTGCCGCGCTGGATTCGGTGAGCGCGGCGCCTTCGGTTGCTCGATACGAGACTTGCAAGGAAGCGGAGGTGCTCCAATGACCGCCATTGCGCTGGTCTCACCGAGCGACCCGAGCATCGCGTCGACGCCCGCACCTTCGCGCGGTCTGGGCGGGTTTGATGCGCCGTCGGCCCACTATGAGATCGTTGGACCTCGTGGAGCGCCTGTCATCGCTGTACTCGGCGGTATCTCCGCGTCGAAACACGTCACGTCGTCCGCTTCGGATCCGTCTTCAGGGTGGTGGGAGGATGTGGTTGGCGAGGGCCGCGCAATCGACACTCGACAGTTCCGGGTCCTTGGCATCGACTATGTCACGAGCGGGAAAAGCACGGAATCGGTTACGACCGCCGATCAGGCTGAAGCCCTTGCTGCGGCGCTCGACCAGGCCGGCGTTCGCAGCCTGCATGCAGTCGTAGGGGCATCCTATGGAGGGATGGTCGCGCTCGCCTTCGGCGTCGGATTCGCGGGGCGAGCAGGGCGTCTGATCGTGATCAGTGCGGCGCACGAGAGCGATCCCATCGCGACGGCGCTCCGTCACCTTCAGCGCCGCGTTGTCGCCCTTGGAAGCGCGGTGGGTCGGGAGCGCGACGGATTGGCGATCGCGCGCGGCATTGCGATGACGAGCTATCTGACTCCGCTGCACTTCGAGGAGCGCCTCGCGGGATGTGATCGGAACGATTCGCGGCTTGTCGAGGATCGCATCGGTGATTACCTGAGAACGCGCGGCGAACGGTTCGCCGAACAATGGACGTCCGATCGGTACAACGCTCTCTCGCTCTCGCTAGACCTTCACAAGATCCGCCCCGAGGATGTCACCGTCCCGGCGACCGTGATTGCGATTAGTAGCGACCGGCTGGTGCCAGTCGCGCAGAGTCGCGAGCTCGCGCGAAGGCTGGGCGGTCCGAGCCAGCTCGTCGAGCTCGACTCATCTCACGGCCACGACGCGTTCCTCGGCGATTCCTCTCGCGTTGCTCCATTCATCAACGAGCTGCTTCGAATCGGAGTGGAGGTGGTGTCATGACGGACGAGATCAGACATTCATCGTTGCGTCCTCCGCAGCAGCCCGCAACGCGCGCGGTACGCGCGGGCATAGCGACCGACCTGCACCATGGCGCGGTTGTGCCCCCAATTCATCTCTCTTCGACATTCGCCTTCGAAGGGTTCGGAAAGAAGAGGCTCTACGACTACACGCGCACCGGCAATCCGACGCGCGAGTACCTCGCCAACGCCCTCGCCGAGCTCGAGGATGGAGAGGGAGCGGTCGTGACGAGCACCGGAATGTCGGCGGTGGCTCTGGTGCTGCAGCTCGTCCGCCCCGGAGATCTCATTGTCGCCGCTCACGACTGCTATGGCGGAACGCATCGCATTCTGCGCTCGCTCGCTGCCCGCGGGCATTTTGACGTTGCGTTCGTCGATCTCACCGGTGAGACCGCCGTGGAGACGGTAAAGTCGCGTCGGCCAAAACTTCTGTGGATTGAAACGCCGAGCAATCCGCTGCTGAGGGTGACGAATCTGGCTCGGGTCATCGAGGCGGGGCACGAAGCTGGAGCAATTGTGGCCGTGGACAACACCTTCCTCTCACCGGTGCTGCAGCGCCCGATCGACTTCGGCGCGGACCTCGTAGTCCACTCGACCACTAAGTACCTCAACGGACACAGCGACGTCGTCGGTGGCGCGGTGGTAGCATCGGACGCGGCGCTGGTCGAGGAGCTGGCCTGGTGGGCCAACTGCCTGGGAATCACAGGCGCTCCCTTCGACAGTTTTCTCACTCTGCGCGGAGTTCGGACACTTCATGCGCGGATGCGCGTCCACTGCGAGAACGCCGCGCGCGTGGTCGAGCTGTTGTGCGGCCACCACGCGGTAAGGCGTGTCTACTATCCGGGGCTCAGCTCTCATCCTGGACACAGTGTTGCCGCGTCTCAGCAGAGCGGCTTCGGCGCAATGGTGAGCTTCGAAGTAAACGGCGGAATCGATGGCGTCGAGCGGTTCGTCAACGCACTCCAGTGCTTCACGCTGGCAGAATCGCTGGGAGGTGTTGAGAGTCTGGTCGCGCATCCAGCGACGATGACGCACGCGTCAATGGATGAGACGGCCCGCGCGACGGCTGGCATCGAGAGTTCTCTGTTGCGGCTATCGGTCGGAATCGAGCACGCCGACGACCTCGTGGCTGATCTGGCGGCCGCGCTTGACCACGCCGCGGCGTATGCTTCCGATAGTTATGCCGAGACGGAAAGCACCGACGTGGGGGCGACCGTCTGAGTGTTGCACTCGCGCGTGCCGGGCTGCACTATCTACGACGCGGCAATTCATAGCTCACGTTCTTACAGCAGGATGCCCTCATGTCAACCAGGATCGCATCAGTAGCATTCGTCATTCTCGCGGCGGGTCCACTCTCCGCGCAGGCGCCCGCCACTGCGTACATCATCACGCGCCTCGGAACCGATACCGTCGCAGTAGAGCGATACACGCGCTCGAACGACAAGCTGGAAGGCGATCTCGTGCTCCGGTATCCGCGTGTGCGCACCATCCATTACGTCGCCGACCTCGGCCCCCGTGGCGAGATCAAGGCGATGACTGCCTCCGCGCGGAGACCAAACACTGACCCGACGGCTGCTCCCGTGACCCGGATCGTCATGCAATTCGGCGACACGCTCGCCGTGATCAATGTGGAGCGTAATGGGACGACCGATACCTCGGTCAGCGGAAGGAAGGCGTTTCACGGCGGGGTGGCACCGACGCTCGGTGTGGAGCCGACGTCATACGGCGTTTATGAGCAGCTGCTCTCATCCTCGAAGCTCGGAGGCGACAGCGCGGCCTTTGCGCTCATCGCTCCGGGTCCTGGACCAACTCCCTCCATCATCCTGCGTCGGCGCGGGGCAGACTCCGTACCGTTCAGGAGCACTTTCTTCCCGGGCTGGATAGAGGTGGCGCAGGTAGACTCGCGGGGCCGAATCAACGGAGTCGATTCCAGAGCGACTACGATCAAAACCGTTGCGCAGCGCGTGCCCAGTCTCGACGTGGACAACGTGGTGAAGGGCTGGGCCGCGACCGAGGTCGCGAGGGGCGGCCAGATGGGACAGATGTCTCCGCCCGACACGGTCAGAGCGACCATCAGCGGAGCGAACCTGGCGGTGGCCTATAGCCGCCCGCTCAAGCGCGGCCGCGTGATCTTCGGCAACGTCGTTCCGTGGAATCAGGTGTGGCGCACCGGTGCCAACGCGGCGACGGTTTTCTCGACCGACAAGGATCTCGTATTCGGGAGCACGGCGGTGCCGGCTGGCAAATACACGCTCTGGACGCTCCCGACGCCGACCGGCGCGCAGCTGATCTTCAATAGCGAGACGGGTCAGTGGGGCACCGACTATCACGCCGACAAGGCNNCGACAAGGATTTTGCGCGCGTCGCGCTTACTACGAAGCAGGTGTCGCCGCCGGTCGATCAATTCGTGATCGGAGTAGTTCCGCAGGGGTCCGGAGGCGTGCTGCGCTTTTCGTGGGACGACAAGGAATACGCAGCACCGTTCACGGTGAAATAGTTGACGTCGTCCGAAATTCCGGCGCGGGGCGATCGCNNTGGCTCCGCGCCATCGGTTACGGATTGCTCGCGGAGATATCGACGATCGTCACGATTATCGCGGTGACGATGCTATACCGATATGTCTTTTCGCGCGGCTTGGCGGACGCGGACTACGCCGCGTTCAATGCTCGCGTCGGAGGAGCAGTCGGCATTGTCGGCGGTACGCTCTACACTTTTATCTTCGCGCAGCGGTTGATGCGTCACCTCTCGATCCGCTTCATCGCACACGGAATCGTGGCGGCGGTTGCGGCCATCGCGCTCTCGGTTGGCGGTTCGATCGCCGGTCATCAAGGAGTGCCTGCGGGATACCTGGTCGCCTCGACGCTCAAGATCATTGCTGGCGCGCTGGCGGGACTCCTCGCGACGCGAAGGAGTCTGCCGCGCTCGGCGTGACTCGTATCAGCGGGTGAAGAAAGGCCGGCGCGCGGCCGGCCCTTTCTTTACTGGAGCTGGAAAGAATTGCGCCTCAGTAGGCGATCGTCAGCGAGACAGGGTTGTCGAGATAAATAATCTTCTCTTCTCGGCGCGAATGCAGTATTCGCCAGAACCAGCTTTCGTCGCGTGGCTGTCCACCGTGTTCCATAATGAGCTTGGCCAGGTCGGCGACTTCGCTTGGATCCATTCGCAAGCATCCATGTGACGCGGCGGAGCCGAGGCTCTCGACGTCGCCAGTCCCGTGAATGTAGTAATCGGGATCCTGGAAAAAGATCTTCACCACCTTCATCGGATTTTTCGGATTCCCCGGGCCTGTGGCAGTCTTTCCCTTCGCCCAGTCAGCACCCGGTGGCGGTCGCCAGCTGGGATTCCAGACGATCCTACTGATCATGAAGGTGCCAACCGGCGTCGGATATCTGTCCAGTCCGACGGCGACTGCGTACGTCTTGAGCGTGCTGTCTCCGCGCTGAACGATCAGGATTCGCGCGCCCAGGTCTGCGCGAAGCGTAAGGGGCGCTTCAGGAGTCCGAGGCGCCTCGACGCTCGTGTCCCTACCGGCTGTAGGCGCGGTTCGTGGAAGCTCGATCTGGGCAGAAACCGTGCGGGCACCGATCAATCCGGTCAGAAGAGTGACGACAGCTAAAGTCTTGCGATATATGGTCATTTAACGGCTGAGGTTGCGTGTTTTGGCCGGTCTTCCAATTACGGGTAGTTAATTCAAATGCCGTTCCACTTTGAGCATGATTTTGGGACGTCGTCCAGGGAACTTTTTCGCTCCCCCGGAGGAGTTTCGGGTGCTCTTTTCCGTTCGGCCACGTGAAATGCGCCTGCTGGCCCACGCTGTCATCGCTCTGCATTTTCTAGGGCGATCTAGCGACCAGCTCCATTTCACCGAGCCAGAAATCGTGCATACGCCAAAGAAAGCCGCCCTGCTCGCGCTCGTCGCGATCTCGTCTTCCTCGATCGAGCTGCGCGCGCAGAAACTCGATCCTTCCCTCTACTCGAGTCTCGAGTGGCGCATGATCGGACCCTTTCGCGGCGGGCGTACAATCGGCGCCACCGGAGTTCGAGGGCAACCGAACGTCTTTTACATCGGGGTGAACAACGGCGGCGTGTGGAAGACCACCGATGCCGGGCGCGTGTGGACACCGATCTTCGACGAGCAACCGACGGGATCGATTGGCGATGTCGCTGTCGCGCCGTCAAACCCGAACGTGCTCTATGTCGGGAGCGGCGAGGGAGTTCAGCGGCCCGATCTCTCGAGTGGTGACGGCATCTACAAGTCGGTCGATGCCGGCAAGACCTGGCGCCACCTGGGACTGCGCGATGGGCAGCAGATTGGCTCAGTCATCGTCGACCCGCGTGACGAGGACAAAATCTTCGTCGGTGTGCTCGGCCACCCGTACGGCCCTAACACGGAGCGCGGGGTTTATCGATCGACCAACGGTGGAGAGTCGTTCGAGCGGGTCCTCTACAAGGACGAGAACACCGGCGCGGCCCAGGTCGGGTTCGATCCGTCGAATCCGCAGATAGTCTACGCGGCGCTCTGGGCGGGAAGGCAGGGGCCGTGGGAGAACGCATCGTGGAACGGCCCCCTGAGTGGCCTGTTCAAATCTGCCGACGGCGGAACGACGTGGCGCCAGATCGGAAAAGGATTTCCGTCCGCGGAGCAGGGTCTTGGCAGAATCGGCTTCACGATTGCCCCCAGCGATCCGCGGCGAATGTACGCGACCGTCGAGGCGCCAACGCTCGGCGGCATCTACCGCTCGGATGACGCCGGCGAGACATGGAGACGCACCAACGACGAGGTTCGAGTCTGGGACCGCGCGTCGGACTTCGCGGAGGTGAAGGTCGATCCGCGAAATCCCGATGTCGTGTACTCCGCGAATACTTCGACGTACCGCTCATCCGATGGCGGAGCTACGTGGACGGCGATCAAGGGTGCGCCCGGCGGTGACGACTATCACCGGATCTGGATCAATCCCGACAACCCGGGGATCATGATCATCGCGGCCGATCAGGGCGCGACGATCACCGTGAACGGTGGAAAAACCTGGAGCTCGTGGTACAACCAGCCTACCGCGCAATTCTACCACGTGATCACGGACAATCGAATTCCGTACTGGGTCTACGGCGGGCAGCAGGAGAGCGGCTCCATAGGAACGATGAGCCGAGGGGACTACGGCGCGATCACATTCCGCGAATGGAATTCGGTGGGAGTCGAGGAATACGGATATGTGGCTCCCGACCCGCTCGATCCCAACATCATTTACGGCGGGAAGATCACGCGCTTTGATCAACGGTCACGCGAGGTCCAGAACATAAGCCCGGAAGCCGTGGGTTCCGGCAAGTACAGATTTCTTCGTACCGCGCCGGTGATTTTCTCCACTGTGGATCCACACACGCTCTACTACGCTGGCAATGTCCTGTTCAAGACGACGAACGGCGGGCACAGCTGGGACGTGATCAGTCCCGATCTCACGCGCCAGAATTACGACGTGCCTCGGGCATACGGCATTTTCACCGACGGAGATCTCTCGCGCGCGAAGAATCGCGGAGTCATCTACGCCGTCGCGCCGTCGTTCCGGAATGTGAACACGATCTGGACCGGCTCCGACGACGGCGTCATTAACCTGACGCGAGATGGTGGAAAGACGTGGACCAACGTCACGCCGGCCGCGCTGACTCCCTGGAGCAAAGTCTCTCAGCTGGAGGCGTCGCACTTCGATGACGAATCCGCGTACGCCGCCATCAACCGCTTCAAGCTCGACGATCTCCATCCTCACATCTATCGCACCCACGATGTGGGGAAGAGCTGGAAGGAGATCGTCAACGGGATTCCCGCCAATGAAGTTGTGAACTCGGTCCGGGAAGACCCGGTGCGGCGCGGCCTCTTGTTCGCGGGGACCGAGCGCGCCGCCTACTTCTCACTCGACGACGGCGAGCAGTGGCAGCCACTGAGGCTCAACATGCCGGCCACATCGATTCGCGACCTCGTGATCCACGATGACGACATCATCGTCGGCACCCATGGGCGCNNCGTTCTGGATTCTCGACGACATGACCCCGCTGCGGCAGCTCGACGCGAAGGCGGGCAGCGCCGAGACGTTTCTGTTCAAGCCGAAGCTCACATACCGGTTCCGGCGCAACAAGAATACCGATACGCCCTTGCCGCCCGAAGAGCCCGCCGGAAAAAATCCGCCGGACGGCGCGATCATCAACTACCGGCTCGGCGCCGATTCCGGCACGCCGGNNCGATGACGCGGGCCACATAGTCCGCAGCTTCTCAAGCGCCGATTCGGTCGAGCCGATCGAGACGGATCTCCCCGTTCCGACTTACTGGGTTCGCCCGCAGCAACGATTAGCCCGGAGTCGAGGAACTCACCGCTTCGTGTGGGACCTTCACTATCCGTCGCCAAAGGTTCTCGGTCACGATTATCCGATCTCAGCCATCTACGGCGACACTCCCCGGTTTCCTCTGGGACCGGCGGTGTTGCCGGGCACGTACGCCGTCCGGCTGATCGCGAACGGCCGGACCTACACGCAGCCGCTTGTGATCAAGATGGACCCGCGCGTTCAGATCACCGATGCCGGGCTCCGCCTGCAGCGCGATATTGGTGTCCGAATGAACGATGCCATCAGCCGCGATTTCGCAGCGCTCGGTGAAGTGCGCGCTCAGCGAACGGTGCTGAGAGCGCAGCGTGAAGGCGCCAAGGCGAAGGAGGTTGTCGATTCTCTGGTAGCGCTGGATTCTCTGCTGGCCAAAATCGAGAGCGGTGCACGAGGCGGAGCGCCCGTTGGTCTGGTTGTCTTGAATGAACAGCTCGCCGGGATTCTCGATGCCGTCGAAGGCGCGGACGCCGAGCCTACTACGCAAGTCGTAGCCGCCGCCGGCGACCTTGAGAAATCTCTCGCCGCGATACTTGCACAGTGGTCCGATATCCAGCGCACGCGAATCAAGCGCGATCGGAAGTAGATTACGCAGTCCCAGTACTCGCAGCTCACCGGAGAACGAGATGACGACGAGCAAGGAAACCGAGTGGATGAATCACCCGCGGCTGCGAAAGCTAGTAACGGCCGTCAACGAGCTGACTCTCGCCGAACGGATTACGCTCGTGAAGGGACTGGTGCCAGCGATCGCCGACGAGCTGTCCGATACTGAATACGAGAGATTCGTCGACGCCATACGATTGAAAGGTGAGCGCTTTCACGAAGCGCAGGCGCACCCCGGCGAGGGCAGGGCGGAACGCAAGGTTCCGGGCGACCGCGACATCGAAGGACGATAGGAGGCCCAATGATGAACTTCTACTGGATATTCGGGGTTCTCATTGTCGCGGCCCTTCTGTTCGCGCTCTTCGCAGGCACGCGGCGGCCCAAGCCTTAGGCTAGATCCCGAGTGCGAGCTGGATTGGCGCGGCGAGAGTGCCAGATCCGGCGCCCACGCAGATCGGCCCAACCACGCTGCTCTGCGCCGCCGCGGTAAGGCGCCCCTTGAACCTCGCGCGGCGCAGTGAATCACCAACGGTGCCAAGCGCGGTTCGCGGGTTGTTGTTTTGCTCGCTCAGGTGAGCCAGCACGATGTTGTTGAGCCCCGAGTGGATGCTCTGGCTTGCGGCGTGCGCGGCGTCGCGATTGCTCAGATGCCCGAACTTGCCGCGAATCCTCGCCTGGAGCGACGGCGGGTACGGTCCCGAGCGCAGCATTCCTTCGTCGTGGTTCGATTCGATGACGAGGATGTCCAGCTTGTCGAGGGCGCGCGAAACGCTTTCTGTGACGTGTCCCAGATCGTAAACGATCCCGGCGCGGGATCCTTCGCCGATTGATGTAATGATCACGGCGATCGGCTCATTGGCGTCGTGCGAGACCGGAACCGTCTCGAGGTGGAAGTCGCCCACGATCACGGTGCTCTTCCGGGGCGTCAGAATCGTGCGGAGCGCTGACCATTCCGGGCACATCATCCTCGTTCCGGCCGTGCAGACCACAGTCCAGCCCCATTTCCGCGCCGCTGAGGCAACGCCCTTGATGTGATCAGTATGCTCGTGGGTGACCACGACCGCCTCGATCGATTCGGGGGTGACCCCGGCGATGGCGAGGCGCTGCTTGAGAACCCGCGGTGCGAAACCGGCGTCGACAAGAATACGCGTACGCTCTGTCTCGATGAGAACTGCATTGCCGCTGCTTCCGCTGCCAAGAACCCACAGCTTCATCAAGCGCTCCAACGTTTCTTGTGCGCTTCAGCAAGCTGCTTCCGCGCCTTCTCTCCCAGCTCGACTTGCCTGCGCGCCATCGCCCGCTCGGCAACTGCAAGGAATTTAGTAATGTCGAATGTATCGAAGGGTTCGCCATCACCCCAGGCGAATGGAGGCACGACCTTGGGCGGCATGTTGCCCCCGTAGACGTTCGCGCCCGCGCCGATGACGCTGCCCGTGGTCAGCATCGTTCCGATGCCAATCTTCGCGTGATCGCCGAAGAATGTCCCGAGAAGCTGCCGGCCGGTATTGCGAACTCCCGCCGGTGTCCAAAGCTGAACGGGACCATAGGTGTTCTTCATATTGCTCGTCGTCGTCAGTGCGCCGAGGTTGACCCAACGTCCCAGGTAAGAGTGCCCCACGAATCCCGTATGTGTCTTGTTGCCGTGTCCGAGAAAGATGGAATTGCTCACCTCCCCATGCACCTTGCAACGGTCGCCGATGGACGACGCCGCCACCCGATCTCCGAGGATCTGCGAATCACGGCCGACCGAGATGGGTCCGACGAGATGCGTGAATGGCGCGACCACGGCGCCGCTGCGGATCAATATCGGACCAGCCGAGGCGTCGAGCACGACCTGCGGTCCGATCTGGGCGCCCTCCTCCACGAATATTCCGTGATCGCCTACCTTCGCCGCCTTTGTTTTCGCGCTCTCCCCGAGTGATTTCGCGCGGAGCGGAATGTCCTCCATCAGCTGCTCGGCCAGAGTGCCAATGAAGTCCCAGACGTCGTTGATCCAGCGTCCCTTGATCCTCTGCCCGCCCAGAGTCGTCTGGATCGATCCGATGTCGACCGTGCCGTCAGCGAATTGCGAGACGGGGAACGCCCGGGCGAGTTTTACCGCGCACGCCGCGCCGTCGCACATGAGAAGGTCGAACCGCTCCAGTTTCAGATCGATTGGGATCACACAGCGGGTGTTCACGAGAACCGAGCCCGCTGGAAGCTCCGAATTGGGCGCGACAGCCGGGGGTGCGTTGCCCTCTTCGAAATGCGCGAGGTGGGGGGAGCTGATGAAGCCGGCGCTCTTGAGCCCAGTGGCCCGCTCCCAGCGCCTGCGGATGAGCGAGGTCCCAGCCCGTAGCTCGGAGCCGGGCCGAGTGAGCGCGAACGGCTCGAACTGCCGCGCTCGCATGTCGTCGAAATAATAGAGAGCACTCATGCTTTCGCCTGCTCGCTCGCAGGGAGCGATTCCACCAGTCGCTTCAAATCCGCTGCTTTCTCACGCGTAGTAACGAGCGTCAGTCCATCGTGCACCACTACGACCAGGTTGTCAACGCCATAAATCACAACCGTGCCGGAATCAGTGCGGACGACGTTGTCGCTGCAATCAAGCATGTGCACGGCCCCAATCGTAACGTTGCCGAATTCATCCTTGTCGCGCACGCGGCCGAGAGCGGCCCATGTGCCGATGTCGTCCCAGCCGAAATCGCCTGGAATCACCGTCACGTTCTTGCTCCGCTCCAGAACGCCGACATCGACCGATACCGGCTTGGCGACGCTGGCGAAGAACTCCGATGCCTCCGCATCGCGATCGAGAGCAAGCGCCTTCGCCAGCTCGGGAGTGTGCTGCTTGACCTGCGCCAGAAAGTCGCCGACGCTCCAGACGAAGATTCCCGAATTCCAGAGATACCCCTCCGAGCGCATCTTCTCAGCGCGCGCCCGATCCGGTTTCTCGACGAAGCGCTTGACCGGTGATCCGCCCTTTTTGTTTGGATTGACGGGCTGGATGTAGCCGAAGCCCTGATCGGCGCGCGTCGGGACGATCCCCACCGTAACGAGCGTGTGGGTCTTCTGCGCGACCTCCTCGGCTTCGAGAAGAACTTCCCGGAACCGCACGTCGTTGTCGATGAACCAGTCGGCGTGAACCGAGATCATCGTCGCGTTCTTATCGTCGCGACGCTCGATGGCGAGCGCCGCCCACGTCAGCGCCGCCGCCGTTCCGGCGGGGCGTGGCTCGGCGATAATGTTCTCTCTCGGGATCGCGGGAAGGAGCCTCCGAATCGACTTCACGAGGCTCTCGTTGGTGAGTACGAGCGTGCGGGCAGGTTCCACGATCGCCGCGAGCCGGTCGACCGCATCCACGAGCAGTGGCTTGTCGGTTACAAGTGGGAGCAGCTGCTTCGGCCGCTCGGGCGTGCTGAGCGGCCAGAATCGCGCGCCGACTCCGCCGGCGAGAACG
>PKVB01000061.1 GCA_003131365.1 Gemmatimonadota bacterium
GGCGATCCAGAAGGAGCTGGGCGACGACGACTCGAGCAAGGAGATCACGGAGCTTCGCGACAAGCTCGCGAAGCTGGAGCTCCCGAAAGTGGCGCGCGGCGAAGTCGAGCGCGAGCTCGGAAGGCTCGAGAGAGCCGGCCGAGAATCGATGGAAGCGCAGGTGATTCGCACGTATCTCGAGTGGATCGCCGAGCTTCCGTGGAACAAGAGATCCGACGATCAACTCGATCTGAGACATGCGGAGACTGTACTTGAGGAGGATCACTACGGACTCAAGGATGTGAAGGATCGCGTCCTCGAGTTTCTGGCCGTGAGGCAGCTGCGCGCATCCCAGATGGCGGACGAAGTCGAGAAGTCCGGTGAAGTGCCGGCCGCCCGCCTTTTCGCCAGCAAGGAAGATGCGACACCGTCGCTAGCCGTCGGCGAGCACGGCGACCGGCCGATTACCGACAAGGTAGAGGCGAAGTCACGCGCGATGGCGAAGGGGCCNNCTGCTCGACGAAGTCGACAAGCTCGGAACATCGTATCAGGGTGATCCGTCGAGCGCTCTGCTCGAAGTCCTGGATCCCGCGCAGAACGACACTTTTACCGATCATTACCTCGGCATCCCGTTCGATCTGAGCGAGGTTCTGTTCATCGCGACCGGGAACTTCGTGCAGAACATTCCTGGTCCGCTGCTCGACCGTATGGAGGTCGTCGACTTCGCGGGGTATACCGAGAAGGAAAAGGCCGAGATCGCGAAGAAGTACCTGTTGCCGCGACAGCTCGAGGAGTCGGGGCTGAGCGGAAAAGACATCAGCTTTACGGAAGACGCCATCATGTCCGTGGTGACGAACTACACTCGCGAGAGTGGGGTGAGACAGCTGGAGCGTCAGATCGGCGCTGTGGCACGCAAGCTCGCGCGCAAGATTGCGTCGAGCGAACAGGTCGAGCACAAGGTCGACGCCGAGACCGTGAGAGAGCTACTCGGCAGACCACGCGTTCATCCGGAGCACGCGTTGCCGGAGAGCGAGGTTGGAATCGCGACGGGGATGTACTACACGCCGATGGGCGGCGACATCATGTTCGTAGAGGCGTCGATCAGACGTTACTACGGCAGCCGCGAGGCTGACGCCACAACGCAGGTCGGTCCTGGCGGCCCGGTGTCACTGATTCTGACTGGCCAGCTCGGCGACGTCATGAAGGAGTCGGCGCGTGCGGCATTTACTTACGCGACGAACAACGCATCCAGTCTCGGGATTCCACGCGACAGGCTGGGCGCGATCGAAGCGCACATCCACGTGCCCGCGGGCGCCATTCCAAAGGATGGCCCGTCAGCCGGAATCGCGATCGCGACGGCGCTCGTGTCGGAGATGGCGGATCGTCCAGTGAGGCAGGACGTGGCGATGACGGGTGAGATTACGCTCCGTGGCCGGGTGCTGCCGATTGGTGGTCTGAAGGAGAAGGTTCTCGGAGCGCATAGAGCCGGGATCAAGACCATCATCATCCCGAAGGGAAACGAGGCGGACATCGAGGACGTTCCAGAGGAAGTTCGGAAGACGCTCTCGTTCCACCCCGTCGAGACGCTCAGCGAGGTGCTGAAGATCGCGCTCGTGCCGGCGGACTCGGTTGAACCAGCTGCACCGCTCGAAATGGCGGAAGTCGCATAGGCTCAGTACTAAACTGAAGAGTACCGGCCGAGGGCTATCGGGTTGCGGCTGGGAGCAACAGGTAACAGCAGAAAACAAAACGGGGGGCCAGGATTGGCTCCCCGTTTTCATTTGCGGAACGCCCTAGCTCCAGCGGAAGGTGGCGACGGCGCCAGCGGGCAACGCGTAGAGGATGGCCTTGCCGCCGACGTGCACCGAGAACGACACTTCGGCCGACGCGGTGTTGAGAACGATGAGGACTTTCGAGCCGTCATCGGCATTCTTGAAGGCGACGCTCTGTAGCCCGCTCACGTTGGTGCTCGACGCGATGCGGTGTGCGCCGGGCCTCACGAACTGGCTAGCGTGGGCGAGCGCGTAGTATTCCACGTTGCGGGTGACAAAGCCGTTGGCCGAGTTGATCGTGATCACGCCGCGGCAGTTGGTGCAACCGCCCAAATGGGGGCCGGCGTTCTCGTCGAGCGCGAGATTCCANNCACCCGCGGGTGCTGCCGATGATGAGCTCACCGACGAAAAACTTCAGGTTGTCCCCAAACACTGTTGCCCATCCACCGCCGGAGCATTCGGTGAAGTAGGCGTCTTTCGAGGGATACGCCGCATGCACGTTCTCCTGCGCGCCCACGCTGCCGGCATAGCAGTGCCAGGCAACGCCACTCACATATTTTCGCGCGGCGCTGTCGGCGAGCACAGCGAGCGGGGAGCTCGGGAGATCCCAGTTGTGATCCCAGTCGAGAATCAACGCCGGAATGCCCGCTTGTTCGAAAAGTGGTCCGACATGCTTGCCAATCACCTCGGCGCGCGCCGGTGGATCGAGCCGCATCCCCGAATAGTCCGCGGGCTCGAACGCAGGCTCGTTCTGCATCGTCACGGCAAATATCGGGACTCCTTCCGCCGTGTAGCCCTCGATGAACTTGCGAAAGTATTGCGCAAAGGAATCATAGAATTCAGGACGAAGGGTGCCCTGGATCAGGCTTCCCGTCGTCTTCATCCAGCCCGGCGGACTCCAGGGCGAGGCGACGAGCTTCAGCTGCGGGTTGATCGCCAGCGCTGCCTTGAGCGCGGGTAGCTTGTCGACGCGATCTTCAGCGATGGAGAAGTTTGCAAGCGTGGAATCCGTTTGGCCGGCCGGCATGTCGTCGTAGCTGTAGTGGTGCGTGGAGAAGTCCGACGCGCCCATTGGTACGCGCACGAAGCTCAAGCCGATGCCGGGATTGCGGCCGAACAGCTCGTGAAGAATCGCATCGTGCTGGGCGCCGAGCTTGTGCTGGATGAGAAATGCCGATGCATCGGTCATCGCAGCACCGAAACCGACCATCTCCTGATAGCTCGTTCCCTCATCTACATCGATGACGACTGCTGATGCGTCGGCACCGGAGCGGATGAGGACATCGGGCTGCTGGGAGAGCAAGTGCGTCTGGTCCGCGGTGGTGAGCCAAACCCCCGCCACGGGACCCGAAGGCGTTCCGTCACCTCCGGGGTCGACGGCGGTGTTGTGTCCGCACCCTGCCAGGAATCCGGCAAGGATGACGTAGCAGGCACGCTGGGCTCGACGACCCCAGAATAGCGTTTGCGGCGTCACCAGCCGGTGTTCTGCGTCAAGAGAGAGTTGCTGTTGATCTGCCCGTCCGGAATGGGAAAGAGGTTACTGGGAGCACCATGAACCGATGTCTCGCCAGGGAAGAGTGCCTGCATTTGCAGGGTCTTCGCCTTGACTGTGGCATCGAGAATGCCCCAGCGCGACAAGTCGAACCAGCGCTGGCCTTCGAACGCAAACTCACGCCGGCGCTCGACGCGAATGGAATCCGTCAGCGCGGCCGAACCAAGGCNNGGAAATGCCACCTCGTGCACGAATCTGGTTCAGCGCCGCTTCCGCCGTCCCGTTGGTGGCAGTGCCACCCGAGCTCACCGCCTCGGCGTAGATCAGCACAACGTCAGCATACCGCTGGATGATCCAGTTGTTCGGCATTTGCTGCCAGGAACGGGCGGTCATGTCCTTGCTGTCCGTTTCGTCAATCCACTTGTGGAACGCCGCGCCGTTCGGCACTCCCCACGTCACGACGTCACCCAGCGCGGTGGTATAGGGGGACGTCATGTAGGTGGCGCCATTCCCACGCTGATCGTTCGCGGAGTAAAGCGCTATCAGGTCCGGATTCACCTGGATCAGGCCGTAAGCGTCCCCACCCGGGAATCCAGAAGGAAGAGTGAACAGCGTCTGAACACTGCCTACGACGCCGGGGGTCTGCTCCGGCGCGCCGTAGTTGATCTCGAAGATGCTCTCCGGATTCACGAACTCGTCCGAGATTTTGAAATTGTCGAGCCAGCGCGCGTTGAGTGAGTACTGCCCGGAGGACATCACCTGTCCCGCGAACTTGGCCGCGTTGTTGTAGTCCTTCTGATTGAGATAGACCTTGGCGAGCAGCGAAGTCGCGGCGCCGGAAGTGGCTCGGCCGAGGTCCGCTCCGGAGTAAGACGGCGGAAGAGAGTTCATCGCTGTCTGGAGGTCACTCACGATCAGGGCATAGACCTGAGCGGCGGGAGTTCGGGCGATCTTGGCATCGGCCACCGACTTCGCCTCGTGCTCCATCAGCGGAACGTCGCCGAACATCCGGACAAGCTGGAAGTACATCAGCGCGCGCAGGTAGTGCGCCT
>PKVB01000071.1 GCA_003131365.1 Gemmatimonadota bacterium
TCGGCTGCGTCGAGCGGTAGTTCTGTTCCAGCGCGACGACCGTGGCGCCGGCAAACTGCTTTGGAAAGTCGAGGATGTTCCTGAAATGCGCGCCGCGGAATGAGTAGATGCTCTGCGCGTCGTCNNGCCTGGATCTTGTTCGTGTCCTGATACTCGTCCACGAGTATGTGGTCGTACAGCCCGGAGATCATTTTCCCAAGCTCCGGAGATGCCTCGAGCAGCAGTGCCCAGAAGAGGAGCAAGTCGTCGTAGTCGACGAGATTCCGCTCCTGTTTCCGGCGCGTATAGTCCGCGTAAATCTTGCCGAGATCCTCGAGGTAATCGACGAACTGCGGGTAGTCGTCGCGAACTACGTCCTCGATGGAAACTCCGGTATTGATGTGCCTGGAGTACACATACTGGAGCGTCTCCTTTTTCGGAAAGCGCTTCGATTTGGCGGCGTACCCGAGGTGCGCGCGCGATAGCTGCATCAAGTCGGCAGAGTCGCCCTGATCCATGATGGTGAAGTCTTTAGCGAGGCCAGCTGCCTGTCCGTAACGGCGGAGCAGCCGGTGCGCCGTGGCGTGGAACGTTCCCCCACTTACCCGCTTGCTGTTGCTGCCTACGAGTTTCTCCGCGCGGGACAGCATCTCCTGCGCTGCTCTGCGCGTGAACGTCAGCAGCAGTATGCGCTCGGCCGGCACGCCCCGCTCAATGAGGTGCGCAACCCGATACACGAGCGCGCGCGTCTTGCCCGTGCCGGCACCGGCGATGATGAGAAGAGGGCCATCGCCGTGCGTTGCGGCCGCGGCCTGTTGCGGATTCAGCTCTGATGCGAAGTCGCGCGGGGTGCCCGTCGACTCGGCGCGCGCGCGAGGAGGATAGACCTTTAGTGTCTCGGTCACGCGACGGTTTCGAGCAGCGTCGCGCGCGAGGTAATGACCGCGGTCAGATCGAATGCATCCGCGAACTTGGCGGTCACTCGATCCCGCACGTCCTGCATTGAGATCGATTCCAGGCCCAGCTCGCGGGCGATCGAGGTCATGACGACGCCGTCGATTCCGCAGGGAACAATGAGATCGAAATAGGAGAGATCGGTCGTGACATTGAGGGCGAAGCCATGCCAGGTGACCCAGTCGCGGGCGTGCACTCCAATCGAGGCGATCTTCTTCCCGCGCGTCCACACGCCGGTATACGCGGTGTTGCGCTCGCCGGGAATGCCATAGTCGGCGAGAGAGTTGATCAGCGCTTCCTCGATCTTCCTCAGGTACCAGTGCAGATCCTGCCGGTGGCGCTTGAGATCGATGATCGGATATCCCACGAGCTGTCCCGGACCGTGAAAGGTGACGTCCCCGCCGCGCTCGACCTCGAACACCTCAACGCCTTTGCTCTGGAGAAATTCCGGTGATGCGACGAGATGCTTTTGTTTCGATGATCGGCCGAGCGTGACTACCGGTGGATGCTCGACGAGAAGAAGGAGGTCCTGCGGGATCGCTCCGGAGATTCTGTCCCGGGCCAGGTTACGTTGCAGCTCGAGCGCCTCCACGTAGCCCAATTGGCCCAGTGGGACTGTCCACAACTCGCGCTCAGCCACTGTACATCACCTAAATCACGCGTCCAGGACCTTTCCGAATGAGTCGAGAACGGCCTGGGCGACAGCTTCGGAAAGGGTGGGGTGGGCGTGGATCGCCAGATCGACTTCTTCGACGGTGAACTCGTTCTCACGCGCGACTGCGAGCTCGTGGATCAATTCCGTGGCGTGCGCGCCGATGATGTGGGCGCCGAGGATCTCGCCGTACTTGGCATCACGAATGATCTTGACGAATCCTTCGGTCTCGCCGGCGGTGCGGGCCCGTCCGTTGGCGGAGAAGGGGAATTTGCCGACCTTGTAGTCGATCTTCTTTTCCTTCACCTGTGCCTCGGTCATTCCGATCGATGCGACTTCGGGGTGGCAGTAGGTCCCGTTCGGGATATTCCCGTAATTGACCGGGTGGACATTCTTCTGGCCAGCGAGGAACTCCGCGAACACCACGCCTTCGCGCATCCCTTTGTGGGCGAGCATCGGCGGACCGGCGACGTCGCCGACCGCGTAGATCCCTTTGGCGGACGTCTCCATGCGCTCGTTGATCTTGATGAAGCCGCGGTCCGTCAGCTGGACGCCCATCTCCTTGAGCCCGATGTCGTCGATAACCGGAGCGCGTCCAGCTGCGACGAGAACTTTTTCGACCTCGAGACTCTGCTTCTTGCCGCCGACCTCGACACTCATCGTCACGGAAGTCTTGCCGACCTTCACGTCGCTGATTTTGGCGGCGGGGAGCACGTCTATCTTCCGTTTCTTGAAGCTCCGCGTGAGCTCGGTGCCACAGTCGGCGTCCTCGAGCGGAAGGATTCCCGGTAGCGCTTCGATGAGCGTGACCTGCGTGCCGAAGGCGGCGAAGACGTCGGCGAATTCGCAACCGACAGCGCCGGCACCGATGATCGCCAACGTCTTCGGAGCTTTCTCGAGAATGAGGGCCTCGTCGGAAGAGATGACGGTGGTCTTGTTCAGCTCGAGCCCGATCTGTGGGAGTCCTTTGACTCGCGAGCCGGTAGCGATCACGATCGCTTTTTTCGCTTCGTGCTTCTCTTCCTTTCCATCGATCTTCACCGAGACCGAATTCTTGCCGGCGATCCTGGCCGTTCCCTTGATCCACGTGATCTTGTTTTTCTTGAACAGGTACTCGACGCCTTTGGAATTCTGGTTGCTGACGGCGCGCGAGCGCTTCATCGCGACGCCGTAGTCGAGCTTCACGTCGCCGACGGTGACGCCGAAGTCGGTGGCGTGGGAGACTTTAGTAGCGAGCGACGCCGATTCGAGGAGAGCTTTGGCCGGGATGCAGCCCCAGAGGACGCAGGTACCGCCGAGTCCTTCGCGCTCGACTACGGCGACGGACATTCCCAGCTGGGCTGAGCGGATGGCGCCCACGTAACCGGCGGGTCCGCCTCCAATAAAGATCACGTCGTAAGAAGACATTTCCGTTGGTTGGGGAAAGTGCTCAAGAACTTAAATCTAGCGATTGGGTAGGGTCGGATTAACTCCAACTGCGACTCACGCCACCAGTGACGTCCCGACGTTCTAAAGCTTTCAGCTTAAAGCATTTCAGCTTCGAGCTAACCTCTCGATCAGTTGCAGTCGCAGTTACTTAGCTAGATGATCAAACTGAGCGGATTCTCGATGTACCGTCTGACGGTCTGGAGGAACTTCGCTCCCGTCGCGCCATCGATCACCCGGTGGTCGCAGCTCATCGTGACGCGCATGCGCTGGCGGACTTCCAGCGCGCCGTCGATCACGACCGGCTTTTCTTCGACTCCGCCAATCGCGAGAATCCCCGCTTCCGGCGGATTGATGATCGCGGTGAACTGGTCGATCCCGAACATGCCGAGGTTGGAGACGGAGAAGGTAGAGCCCGTGTATTCCTCGGGCGGGAGCTTTCGCTCACGGGCCTTCGCGGCCAGCTCGCGAGCCTTGGCCGAGATATCCCACAGCGACATCCGGTCGGCGTCGAACAGGACCGGAGTGATGAGGCCATCTTCAACCGCCACCGCCATTGCGACGTGGATCCGGTTGAAGTGGCGGATCTTGTCGTTGAGCCAGTGCGCGTTGACTTCGGGATGCTCGGCGAGCGCAAGCGCGACGGCTTTGATCACGATGTCATTGAATGAGACTTTGTACTCCTCTCCCATTTCCAACAGCTGCGCGCGTAGCTCCGCTGCGCGGGTCGCATCGAATTCGGCGGTAAGGAAGAAAGTCGGAACGGGCCCGTTCGATTCGGCGAGCCGACGCGCGATCGTCTTTCTGATCAGTGTGAGTGGGATGTCCTTGAAGTCGCCCTCGGCCGCCAGTCTCTCGGCGGCAGCCGAACGCGCGGACCCACTGGTCGCCTTCGCGTTCTCGATGTCGCGCTTGACGATGCGGCCTGCGGGGCCCGAGCCCTGGATTCCGGCCAGCTGGATTCCCTTGTCGCTGGCGAGCCTGCGTGCGAGCGGTGATGAGCGCTGGCGTCCGCCGGGAGTCGCGGTAGCGCCCGGGCGCGCACCATTTCCCATGGGCGGCGGAGGCGCGGTCGGTCGTGGCGGCGACGCGGGCCGAGTTGCTGGGGGAGGGGCAGCCGCCGGGCCCGCAGCTTTTTGCTGAGGCGGTGCCGGCGCTTCGGTTTGAGACTGGTCGGACGACTGCGGAGTCGCACTTGCTTGCGCAGGCTTGGCCGCCGCTGCGGCCGGCGCCGAGGCGGTTGCCGGCACCGCGCCGCCGATGATCGCGTCGATGTTCTCGTCGGGAGCAGCGATCACTCCCAGAAGAGTTCCGATCGGGGACGCGTCGCCTTCATTCGCCAGGCGCTTGCGCAGCACGCCATCGCCACGCGCGACCAGGTCCATTATCGCTTTGTCGGTCTCTACCTCGGCCAGAACGTCTCCGGACTTGACCTGATCGCCCTCGTTCTTGGTCCATTTGACGAGGCGGCCTTCCTCCATCGTCGGTGAGAGCGCTTCCATCGTGACTTTCGTTGCCATAGTCGCTCAGTCGAGGTACATGACTTTCTTGATCGCCGCGATCGTCTTGCCGGCGTCGGGCTTCGCTGCTCTCTCGAGATTCTTGGCGTAGGGCATCGGCACGTCTTCCTGGTGTACTCGCAACACGGGCGCATCGAGATCGTCGAAACATTCGCGCTGGATGAAATCGACGACCTGCGATCCCAAGCCGCAGATCTCCCAGCCCTCTTCGAGAACGACGGCCCGATTTGTCTTCTGAACCGAGCGCGAGATCGCCTCGACATCGATGGGCCGCACGGTGCGGAGGTCGACGACGTCGATGTTGATTCCTTCCTTGGCGAGGTCATCAGCCACGCGCATGGCTACGAGTGCCATTTTTCCGTGCGTGATCACGGAGCAGTGATCGCCCTCTCGCTTCAGATCCGCCACACCGAGCGGCACGAGGTGCTCACCGTCGGGAACTTCGCCCTTGGTGTTGTAGAGCATCTCGCCTTCGAGGAAGACGACGGGATTGTCGTCGCGGATGGCGGCCTTGAGGAGTCCCTTCGCGTCGGCGGGAGTTCCCGGCGTACAGACCTTGAGACCAGGAATGTGGGCGAACCAGCTCTCCCACGCCTGCGAGTGCTGCGCCCCCAGCTGTAGCGCCGCGCCGTTCGGCCCGCGAAAAACCATCGGCACCTTGAACTGTCCGCCCGACATGTAGCGCATCTTGGCGGCGGCATTCACCACCTCGTCGATAGCGAGGAGAGCAAAGTTCCAGGTCATGAATTCGACGATCGGGCGGAGTCCAACCATCGCTGCACCGACGCCAACGCCGGCGAAGCCGAGCTCGGTGATCGGCGTATCGACGATTCGCATGGGGCCGAACTCGTCGAGAAGTCCCTTCGAGACTTTGTACGCGCCGTTATACTGCGCGACTTCCTCTCCCATGAGGAAGACGCTGTCGTCGCGCTGCAGCTCCTCGCGAAGGGCCTGGGTCAGTGCATCTCTGTACGTGACTACTGCCATATCAGGAGCTCGTGTCCGCGTAGACGTCGGTGTAGAGTTTCTCGAGCGCAGGCTCGGGGCTGGCGTCGGCGAAATCCCACGCGTCCTGTGCGATCGCCTTCGCTTCGTCGTCGAGCTTGTGCATGTCGCCTTCGGTGAGCTCGCCACCCTCGAAGATCCTGTTGTGCAGGAGCAGGATTGGATCGCGCTTCATATTCTCTTCCAGCTCGTCCTTGGTGCGGTAGGTACCGCTCACCGCGTCGGACATCGAGTGACCCATAAACCGGTACGTTCTCATCTCGATGAGCGTCGGCCGCTTCTCTTTTCGCGCTCTCTCGGTCGCGCGGGCCATGCAGTCCCGCACAGCGAAGACGTCCTGGCCGTCGACCGACTCGCCTTCCATTCGATAGCCTTGGGCGCGGATGAGCACGTCTTCGTTCGCGGTCGAGCGCGAGATCGCCGTGCCCATGCCGTAGCGATTGTTCTCGATGATGAATATGACGGGGAGATCCCAGAGGGAAGCCATGTTCAACGCTTCGTGAAACGCGCCGATGTTGACGGCCGCCTCACCGAAGAAGCAGACGCAGACCTGATTGCCGCGACGATATTTGATCGCGAATCCGACGCCGGCCGCGATCGGAACATGTCCACCGACGATTCCGTGTCCGCCGAAGAAGTTGGTCTTGGCATCGAAGATGTGCATGGAGCCGCCCTTGCCGCCCGAGCATCCATCGGCGCGACCGAACAGCTCGGCCATTACAGCGCGGGGGCTCACTCCACGGGCGAGCGCCTGCCCGTGATCTCGATAGGCGGTGATCACGTAGTCGTCGGGGCGGATCATGGACATCACGCCGGTCGAGATCGCTTCCTGTCCGATGTAGAGATGGCAGAAGCCGCCAATCTTTCCGAGTGCGTACGCCT
>PKVB01000077.1 GCA_003131365.1 Gemmatimonadota bacterium
CGAACGGTGGATACTTTTTCGCCTGCTGCGCGGAATTCCACCCGTTCGCTGAAGCAACGCGATTGGAGAATCCGCCGAGCTCTGCCCCGCTTGTCCTGACCACTGGAAGGATCGTCAGCGTCCCGTTGATTTGTCCGAGCGTATAGTCCGGACTGTGGGGAGGCCTCGCCTGACCACCCTGCCAGTGTCCGACATTGGGCGCGGAGCCGCGCCCTTTGCCGTTGACGACAATGAGATCGCCATCGTCCGCCGTCACCGCCGATGGATACCAGCCCACGGGAATTCTTCCCGCCAGCGCGTCGCCGCCGGTTGCTCCTGAAACTCCGGCTGTCGATGCCGACAGATCGAATACGGCCACGGCATTGTTATCGGCCTCGGCTACGAACAGTCGCCCGCCGTCCGGCGAAAGCGCCAAAGCATTGGGTGTGCTGCCCTCGCCGGTCGCCGCCGGCGAAGCATCGTTGAGCGTCGCGACGACACGCTGACTGCGAGTGTCAATTACGCTCACTCTATCCGTGCTTCCCGACGCGGCAAAAAGCCGTGATCCGTCGGTGCTGAGGAGGAGTGCCGACGGATGTCTTGCCACGCGGATCCGCGTTCCCGGTTCCAGTGTTCCATTCGTCCGCGTCGGAAAAGCCGATACCGTAAACCCGCCCCACGCGGAGACGTATACGGTTCCGTCGGGCCCTGCGACGACTCCATACGGATACCGCTCGGTCGCCAGCCTTTGCACGACGCGTCGCGCTGCGAGGTCCACCACCGCCAGTGAATCGCCGAGGTTCTCAGCGACATAAAGCGTCCGCCCATCACGCGAGATCGCGATTCCCGCGGGATAGCGCGTCCCGCTCTTGTCCTTCTGTTTCACCGCCAATGCGATGGAATCCGCTAACGTCGCCTGTCCGGCTCGCCAGTCAAACCTATAGATGACATCCTCGTCCCCTCCCGACACGTACAACGATTTTCCGTCCGGCCTGAACGCGATGCCGAGAAACACGGCGGGAAGGGGTATTTTTTGGAGTACCCGTCCGGACGCTCTCTCGACAACCTGGATGCCCTGCTCCCTCCAGCCGTTGAGCAGCACGATCACGCGATTCTTTTCAGGCGAAAGCGTCATCGCCAGTGGCATCGAGCCCAAATCGTACGAGACTCCAGCGGGATCGAGTCGAGCCCCGGTCGGAAGACGCCGTGCCCCCGACGGATCCTGTGCCGAAATGGCCGCTTCAACTTGTGGGGATGGTGAGCCGCACGCGCTCACGATGAGCGTGAGCGCAAATAGACGGGTGAGTGAGTTCATCNNGATGGCATTGACACCCGATTCTGCCAGTCTGATACTCCGCCAATGCGTACCACTCTGGTAAAGCCTCGAATTGCCCCAGCAACAAAAAAGGACATCCCACTCATTCGTGAGCTCATCCTGGAGCTCGCCGAGTACGAGCGCGCGCTTCCGGGCGAGGCGCCGGTTACGGAGAAGAATCTGGCCAGAACTCTGTTCGGAAAAAAGCCGGCGGCCGAAGTCCTGATTGCCTACCTGGGCGACGAGCCCGCTGGTTTCGCCCTCTTTTTCCACAACTATTCGACCTGGCTCGGCAAACGCGGAATCTTTCTGGAGGATCTTTTCGTCCGACCCCCCGCGCGGAAGCACGGCATTGGCTTTGCCCTGTTGCGAGAGCTCGCGCGCATCGCACTCAAGCGCGATTGCGGCCGTATGGACTGGTCGGTGCTCAACTGGAACGACTTGGCGATCTCATTTTACAAGCGGATCGGCGCGAAACCCATGGACGACTGGACGACATTCCGGCTTACCGGTGACGCGCTCGCCCATGTAGCCGGCGCGGAGAAATGATCTACGGTCGCAGGCCGCGGCAGTTGCTCGTCGTCTGGGGTGTGTCGTTGGGGGGAATTGCCCTGATCTATTGGCTCGAGTACAGCGCTCCCGCGCTGCACGAGCTGCTGATGCCCTTTTACTGGATCATACTGGCCGTCGCGTTCTACCTCACTTGGCGGTGGCTTCGGGCGCGGTCGCGCAAAGATCGAAGAGGTAATGATCGCAGGCACGCCGACCGCCGCGATGAGAAGGACACCACTTCGCCCTGAGTTTCGATAGTGCGAATCAGGCCAGCACCTGGCTACTCAGGCGCACCGGCGCCTGTGGTCCGACGCTGGAGCCTATTCGGACACTCGGGGTTCGTCGCGATCCCCGGATTTTGAAGGGCGAGATGCCGGCCCCAACCCGTACCCACTCCGGCTCTTCGTGTCATCCCCGACGTCGGCAAGCTCGGAGACTTTCTCGACGAAGATCTGCGTCAGCTCGTCAACCCTGTCGTGAACGAGCATGTCACTGGCCCGCGAGATGGTAGCCGCGCGATGCGTGACATCGTCGATTGCCGCGCGCACGGTGGACGCACCTTCTACCGCGAGCATCCGGGTAATTGCAGCCGACGGAGCGAGCTCTCCGACGAGGCATTGCACGAGAATTGCCCGAATAGCCGGTGGTTGCAAGCCGTCTGTGAGACGTGTGATCGCTTCCGCTTCCATGCCGGTCCGACTGCTCATATCGATGTGATTTGAGATGGGCGACCACAGCTCGATCGACGCGTGGATTCTTTTAGGCACAACACGCGCCAGCCGGTCCGGGAACAGATACCACGACTATCAAAACGGAGGAGTAGAATGGCTGTGCGCAAATCTGCAAGCCGCCGGAAATACGGCAAGGCGGCGTCGAAGCGCGTCGAGAGCGCGATGCGGAGGAGGAAAAAGGGAACGCTCAAATCCGGAAGAAGCGGACGGACAGTGAAGAGCCGGAAGCAGGCAATCGCTATCGGGCTGTCCGAGGCGCGAAAGAAGGGCGCGAAGGTTCCCCCCGCAAGCGCACGGGCGAAAGAGCTCCGGGGGTAGGAAACGTAGCCGCCGAGGCGGATTCGTCATTAGATAAATAGCTAACTCACCCCTGTGCTGCCGTGTGTCGTCTCAGTACTTGGCGAGATAGTTATCGAGTTCCCACTGCGAGACCTGCGTGATGTACTCCTGCCACTCGAGACGCTTCGCGACGAGAAACTGAGTCGTGATGTGCTCGCCGAGGGCTTCGGTGATCACATCGTCCTTCTCCAGCTCGTTGCACGCTTCTCCCAGATTGTGCGGCAGATCGTCGATCCTGAGACGACGCTTCTCCCGATGCGACATCTCCCAGATGTTGCTGTTCACCGGCTCGCGAGGATCGGCCTTGGTCGCGATGCCATCGAGTCCGGCAGCCAGTTGCACCGCCAGCGCCAGATACGGATTCGCGGCCGGATCCGGAATTCGCAGCTCGATTCTGGTCCCTGAGCCGCGACGATCGGGAATCCGGATCATCGGCGAACGGTTGCGCATCGACCACGCTACGTTGACCGGCGCTTCAAAACCGGGCACGAGCCTCTTGTACGAGTTGACGAGAGGGTTCGTTATCGCGGTGAAGCCGCGCGCGTGTCTGAGCAACCCTCCGATGTAGTGGAGCGCCGTGCTGGAAAGCTCCCACTCCGCCTTTTCGTCCCAGAAGGCGTTCTTTTTCCCGCGGAAAAGCGATTGATGGGTATGCATGCCGCTTCCATTCTGTCCGAAGATCGGCTTCGGCATGAACGACGCGGTGAGCCCGAATGTCCGTGCGACGTATTTCACAACGAACCGGAACGTCGCGATGTTGTCCGCCGTCTTCAGTGCCTCGCCGTATCTGAAATCGATCTCGTGCTGGCCGTGCGCAACTTCGTGGTGCGCGGCTTCGACCTCGAATCCCATTTGCTCGAGGATATCTACGATCGCGCGCCGCGCGTCTTCGCCCAGATCAGCCGGCGCGAGGTCGAAATACGATCCGACATCGTGCGTAACCGTCGACGGCTCCTCGTCCGGCCGCGGCTTGAACATGAAGAACTCTGCTTCCATCCCGGCGTTCATCGTGTATCCCAGCTTGGCCGCGCGGGCGATCGTTTTCTTGAGCACTCCCCGCGGGTCTCCGGCAAAGGGATTGCCGTCAGGAGTGTTGATGTCGCAGATCAGCCTGGCAACGCGGCTCTTTTCGTCACCCCAGGGGAATATCTGAAACGTGCCGAAATCCGGCGCCAGCAGCATGTCCGATTCCTCGATTCGGACGAACCCTTCGATCGAGGAGCCGTCGAACAT
>PKVB01000065.1 GCA_003131365.1 Gemmatimonadota bacterium
CGTTGCAAATCCTCGCAGGTGCCTATAGGCGAGCCGAAGACTGTAAGGCAAAGAACTGTGGAAGCGCGCGGTTCTTTGTCCAGTTCGGGTTGAAGAAGTACCGTAGCAGCAATAACTTCCGAAATTCCTCCGGAGAGATGGCCGAGAGGCTGAAGGCACCNNTATCGAGGGTTCGAATCCCTCTCTCTCCGCTTGGCGGGTCCGCGCATCCAGTGTGGACCCGCTTTTCATTCTCGAGTCGCTGATGACAACAGGCACCAAGCCCAGATCGAATCGCTGATGACAACTGGCACTAGACCCCGGCTCCGCTTCGCTCCTTCGCCGACGGGATATCTCCACGTCGGAGGAGCGCGTACCGCGCTCTTCAATTGGCTCTACGCGCGCAAGTTCGGCGGAGAGTTCCTGCTCCGCATAGAGGACACCGACAAGGCGCGGAGCACCGACGAGAGCACGCGCGCGATCTTCGAGGGGATGGAGTGGCTCGGCCTGCTCTGGGACGATGGTGTCGTCTATCAGGGCGCCAACCTCGCGCGCCATCAGGCGGATGCCAAGAAACTCCTCGACACCGGAGCTGCCTATCGTTGCTTCTGCACTCCGGCCGAGCTCGACGCACGACGCCGCGACGCGGAATCACGCAAGGAAGCCTTCAAGTACGATCGACGCTGCGAGCGCCTTCCCCGCGAAGAGGTGGAGCGCAGAGTTGCTGCAGGCGAGCCTTACGTGGTTCGCTTTCGCGTTCCCGAAGGCACGACCGAATGGGACGACATGGTCCACGAGCGGATCGCGTTCCCGAACAAGGACATCGAGGACTTCGTCATTCTCCGCTCGGACGGGACGCCGATCTACAACCTCGCGGTCGTGTCCGACGACATCGCGATGAGAATCACCATCGTGATGCGCGGCGACGACCACATCTCCAACACGCCCAAACAGATTTTGCTCTACCGCGCGCTCGGCGCCTCGCTACCGACGTTCGCGCACCTGCCGATGATTCACGGGCTCGACGGAAAAAAGCTGAGCAAGCGGCACGGCGCGACGGCCGTCGGAGATTACCAGCACTACGGGCTTCTTCCCGGCGCCTTGCTGAACTTCCTCGCGCTCCTCGGCTGGTCGCCGGGCGGTGACCGCGAGATCATGACAGTTCCCGAGATGATCGAGCTCTTCAGCGTCGATGGCCTCCAGAAAAAGGCGGCGATCTTCGACCCTCAAAAGCTCGAATGGATGAATGGCCAGCACCTCTCGATGATTCCGCTCGAAGAGCTGGAGCCGCGCGTCACGCCCGCAATCGTGACGGCGCGTCTTGCCACCGAGGAAGAGCTGGTCGAAAGGCGTGACTGGTATTTGCGGCTGCTCGATCTGCTGCGCGTCCGCTCGCGCACGATCGACGACATCGTGCGCCAGGCCGGCCCGTATTTCCTCGAAAACATCGAGTACGATCCTGTCGCCGTCGCCAAAAACTGGAAGGATCCGGTCGAGGCGGCGGCACTGCTGAGCGCCACGCGAGAGNNGCTGGCCGAGTCGCGCGGAATCTCGGCCGGAAAGGTCTTTCAGCCACTTAGGGTGGCCTTAACTGGCCTTCCTGTCAGTCCCGGCATCTTCGAGATGCTGATTCAGATGGGCCGAGACCTGTCCCTAATGCGCATCGACAAAGCCTTGAGTGTCCTGGGTGGGTGACGACCTTTCAGGAACCCAANNCCAGGTACGGTTTCGTACACAGATTGTCATTTGACCGAGTTGCGGGACCCGCGACTCGGCCCGCCCTTTCAAGGACCCAAAGATGGCCGAGCAGTTAACAAAGCTTGAGAGCTCGGTATATCACTACCTTCTCGACTTCACCGCCGAGAACACGTACCAGCCCAGCATTCGGGACATCGGCAAGCAGTTCAAGATCAAGTCGACCAAGACCGTCTCCGACCTGCTCCAGTCACTCGCGAAAAAGGGATACATCGAGAGAGACCCCGCCAGATCGCGTGGCGTCAATCTCCTCGGCTTCGGTGCCGCGCTTCGCACGCAGCCCATTCCCTTCTACGGAAGGATCCACGCCGGTGAGCCGGCGCTCCTTCCCGAGCACAGACACGGATTCATCACGATCGATCGCCGCTTCGTCCCTTCCGATGAGGTTTTTTTTCTCAAGGTGAAGGGTGACAGCATGGTCGGCCGCTGCATCAACGACGGTGACTACGTGATGGTCAACCCGAAGCAGGATCCCCGCGATCAGGACATCGTTGCCGCCCGTCTCGGAGAGGACGCGACCGTGAAGACGTACACTCGGCGTGGCGGCTCCGTGGTTCTCGAGGCAGCCAACCCAGCGGATCGGGATATCGCGGTGCAGCCAGGCATGGACTTCGGACTCCTCGGTGTGATCTGCGGAGTCTTCCGTCCCGGCTTCGACGCGCAGAGCAGCACCGCCATGCAGTCGTAGCAGGACCGAGATGAACGGAGTGAGCGGTCGGCCTCGCAGGCCGGCCGTTTTTTCGTTAAGGTGGGGACCAATCTGAGGTGCAAAGATGGCTGATGAAAAAATCGACTCCTCGGGTATGCCCCTTCCCGCGCTCAGGCAGCTGACCCCGGTACTGATCGTGGAGGCGGTCGAGCCCTGCCTCAAGTTCTGGACTGATCGGCTCGGGTTCGAGGTCACGAATCAGGTTCCCGGCCCCGACGGAAAGCTCATATTCGCCAGCGTGCAGAAGGCGGGCATCGAGATCATGTACCAGACGCGCGCGAGCGTAATCAGCGAGCAGCCCGGATCGGCGGGCNNACACTCGGTCGCTCTCTTCATCACGGTCGGGGACCTCGACACCGTGGCCAAGGCTCTCGAGGGCGCGCCCGTGGTGAAGCCTCGCCATGAAACATTCTACGGGAGCACGGAGATATACGTTCGGGAACCGGGCGGGAATACGGTCGGGTTCGCGCAGTTCTCGTAGAATTCGAAATTGGTACACTGTCGGCAGGTTCCACCTGCCTACAACAACGGAGGTTCGCCCGTCGAGTTCGTTACCGCCCTATTGGTGGGGATCCCCGGTACCGTCCTTGGACGATGAGCCCGCGAGCGCGGCGGCCCGCTCACGCTCCTTTCGCTCCCGGATGCTGCGAACGGCTTTCATGAAATCCGCATCGTTGATCGCCTGCTGCGCGTGCCACGTGATGTCCCGATTCATGGCGGCGTAAGTGCGATCGCGCTCAATCGTTGTCGGATTCCCCTGAAGGTTGAGCGGCAGCATCGCGAGCAGCGCCGTCGGAATCGAAACGGGACCAAGTCTGATCGCCCGCCTGTCGATTCCCCACTTGTAGCCGCCCTTCTTGATGGTCCAATCGGTCGGATCGCGTCCCTGCGCCGCCGCCGCGACGGAATCGTTGTAGGGCGCAATCGCGTCGGCGATTAGGCTGTCGATCGTCTGCGCGACGGTCTTCGGAGGCGCGATGATCGGCGACGGCGGACTCCAGAGCCGTCCATCAGAATAAGACGGGCGCACACCGCGCACCGGGCCTCCGCCACCCACGAGCGGACCGGTTCCCTCCTCCTCGGCCGGCGTGGTCACCGCGGTTGAAGGAGACGGAATCGTTGTGGGGACTGACGTGGGCGGCGTCACGTGAATCTCACGAGATTTCTCTGGACGCCCATCGCCTCCGCTTTTTCCAGGTGTTGGCTTCTCACCCGGCTTAGCCAACCTCACGAATCCGACGCGCTGCTGAGGGACCGCCTCTCGCTTCGGATTCGTCGAGAAATCGGCGTTCAGAATCAGCATCCGCATGAACGCGATCACGACCAAGACGTGCACGCCGAGCGACAGGAGGAAGGAAGTGGATACCTTCCTCCCCGGCGCTTCGGGCTCGGTCGCGACGCGGCGGAAAATCATCAGGCTCGCGCCATCCCCTGCGCTTCCGGACGGCGACCCGAGCGAGCGTCGTCCCCAGCTTGCGTTTGCAGACGCTTGAGAACGCGTCCGGCGCGGGTTGCTGCTTCACGCAAGCGGTCAGGCGATGTGATGAAGGACACGCGGAAAAATCCTTCGCCACCCGGACCAAACAGAGAGCCCGGCAATACGATCACGCCTTCATCCTGCAGCAGGCGCTCGCCGAACACGGCGCTCGGAATGTTCTTGGGGAGCGGGCACCAGATGTACATCGTGGCCTTGGGCGGGGCGACCGGAAAACCCGCCGCCGAGAACGCCTCGACCGCCGCGTCACGACGCTCCTTGAAGGCGGCGACGTTGGTCGGGATCCAATCAGCGCACTTGTCCAGCGCGGTTGCCGCGGCTGCCTGAACTCCCATGAAGGTCCCGGTATCGATGAACGATTTCACTTTCCCCAACGCGCCAACGAACTCCTGCTTGCCGCACGCCCACCCGCAACGCCAACCCGTCATGTTGTACGTCTTCGACATCGAGTGGAACTCGATGGCGACGTCGCGCGCGCCCTTGATCTCGAAGATGCTCGGGGGTACGTACCCGTCGTAGGCGAGCTCGGAATAGGCATTGTCATACACCAGCAGGATATCCAGTTCCTTGCAGCGCCGGACTATTCCCTCAAGGTACTCCGTGGGAGCGGTCGCCGACGTCGGATTATTCGGATAGTTGAGGTAGAGGATCTTCGTCTTCTTGAGTACCTCAGCCGGGATTTTGTCGAGATCGATCAGGAATCCATTTTCGGGCCGGAGCGGGTACTTGTAAGGCGTCGCCTCGGCCAGCAGGGTGCCGCCCAGGTACGAGTTGTAGCCGGGCTCGGGCACGATGGAGTAGTCGCCCTTCGTGAGATACGCGAAGGCGAGATGGGAGATTCCCTCTTTCGACCCGATGAGAGGAATAATCTCCTTGATGGGGTGAAACTCCTGGCCGAATCTTCGCTTCATGAATCTCGCAACCGCTTCGCGGTACTCGACGAGGCCAAGAGCGAAGCCGTAACGACTCATAGTTGGTATGCGCGCGGCTTCGGCGATTCGCTCGATCACGGCGGGGGGCGGCGCGAGGTCCGCGTCGCCGGCGCCGAGATCGATGACATCCACTCCGCGAGCGATGAGCTCTCGCTTCTGTTCGGGGATCTTGGCGAGAGGATATTCGGGAAGACTGAGCAGTCGTTCTGTGTAGGCAGGCACTATCGGCTCTCCTTAACGGGGTTGCTCACGCGGCTGACACCGGGAATCTCGACCTCAACTACGTCACCAGGGGCGAGCGGTCCGACACCCGATGGTGTTCCAGTTGCGACGAGGTCCCCTGGATCCAATGTCATGATGCGCGAGATGTATGCGAGGAGGGATGGGATCGAGAAGACCATCTCGCCGCTTTTCCCCCGCTGTCGCTCGACGCCGTTCACTCGCGTGACGACGGTAAGACTGTCGAGGTCCGGAAGCTTTGACGACTCCTCTCCCAGAGGACAAAAGGTATCAAAACCCTTGGCTCTAGTCCACTGTCCGTCGGTTTTCTGGAGGTCGCGAGCCGTCACGTCGTTGACCGCGATGATCGCCCTGATTCCACGAGCCGCATCACCTTCAGACACTCCCTTAAGGGTCTTCCCTACGACGACTCCAATTTCGCCTTCGTACTCGACCCGGGAGGAAGCGCCAGGCAGCACAATTGGCTCGCCTTCCCAGACCACGCTCGAGGGCGGCTTCAGGAAGATGAGCGGCTCCTTTGGAACCTCATTTCCGAGCTCCTTTGCGTGCTCGCGGTAGNNCAGTTGGTCACCTCTATAGGGCGTTGGGTTGCTCGAGACTCGTCCTTCACCTGCGCGCTCACGCCTCGCTCTCGTGCGCGATTTTGTAGGCTGCGTTCCGTGACGCGCCGAGTGCCGAGACGAGGTAGTCCATCACATCGCGCGGAGATTTTCCCTCGGCGCGGAGTTTATTCGCCGCATTGTTCAGGTCGCCCTCACTAACCGTGCGCGCTTCCGCTCCCGCGATCACCAGCACGACCTCGCCCTTCGGGTCGGCTTTACCGTATACGCTCGCCAGCTCCGCGACGCTGCCGCGCCTGAACTCCTCGAACTTCTTGGTCAGTTCTCTCGCGACGACCGCGCGCCGTTGGCCGGCACCGGCGGTGACCAACGCTTCGAGCGTTGCGCTCACCCGATTCGGCGCTTCGAACAGCACGACCGTGACGCGGGAATCGACGATCTCGCTCATGATCTCGCCGCGCTCCTTTCCCTTGCGCGGCAGGAATCCAAGGAATGTGAATCGCTCCAGCGGCAGCCCTGATCCGACGAGAGCCGCCATGACCGACGATGCGCCCGGAACCGGCACCACCGGCACCTGGGCCTCCAGCGCGGCTGCGACGAGACGTGAGCCGGGATCGGAGATGAGCGGCGTCCCCGCATCGGATATCAGGGCGATGGAGTCACCAGCGAGAAGTCGGGCGATGAGCCGCGGTGTCTCCTTCGCCTCATTGTGCTCGTGGTACGAGCTGAGCGGCGTCGCGATGCGGTAGTGGTCGAACAGGCGCCGTGAGTGGCGCGTATCCTCCGCAACGACAAGCGCGGCCGAGAAGAGAACCTCGACCGCGCGATGTGACATGTCTCCCAGATTGCCGATCGGAGTGCTCACCAGAAAGAGCACCCCCGACTCGGCTCGCACCGCGGCCTTAGCGGAGCTCATGAGTCGTCTGGCGACGGACTCCGTCGATTACGCGGCGGCGTGCTGCCTGAACTTCTCCGCCAGCGCGGGCTTGCCCATGAAGCCGATCACTTGATCGACGAGCTTCCCGTCCTTGAAGAAGAGAATCGCGGGAATCGATCTCACGTTGAATTTGGTCATGGTCTTGATGTTCACGTCCACATCGACTTTCGCGACCTTCGCCTTGCCTTCATATTCGATCGCCAGCTGATCGAGCACGGGTCCAACCATGCGGCACGGTGCGCACCAGGTCGCCCAGAAATCGACGACGGCGAGACCCTTGTGCTGCTCGATCTGCACCTCGAAATCGGAATCGTTCACTTCAACGGCATTCGACATTTTGTAATCTCCAAACCGCAGGATACCCCACGGGGCTTCGTCAGTTAGTTTGCCGCGGTGGACGTTGGCGATTATCTCCTTGCAGAGAAGCCAGACCGCCGGCGGTTATCTCCCTGCAGCGAAGGCTGACCGCCTCCCTATCATCTTTAAACTTAATGACCCCATCAACCCCGCGTGGCGCGCGAGTATCCCATATTGGCATCGCGGTCGCGGCCATCGAAAGTAGTCTCCCCTTTTTTCGTGACGTGCTGGGATTGACCGAGGTCACTCTCGAGGACACCGACGGGGTCAGCATCGTCGGCTTCAGCGCCGGCGAGTCACTGGTAGAGCTTCTCGAGGCGGACGACCCGGCCTCGCCGATCGCGAGATTCGTGGCGAAGCGCGGCCCGGGCATTCATCACATTTGCTTTTCAGTTGACGATCTCGACGCCACGCTGGAGCGCTGCCGCCGCGCCGGTATTCAGCTCATAGACGAGAAGCCGCGCATTGGCGCGGAGGGAAAGCGCATTGCTTTCCTGCACCCCAGGTCCACCGGCGGGGTGCTGGTCGAGCTATCAGATCACTGACGTCGTGTCGAGGTCCCGGGATTGCCGCAGAAGTCGCGCACGGACGCGATGTCCATGTTGTCGACGTACCATCTGCCACCCGGNNTAGAAGGTCGTCTCCCGTGACAAATTTCCCTTGTTCAGCTGGACGCGAATCTCGCGGTGTCCTCCGATGCCCCCGGCCTCGCCGAGTGTGCGGGCGCTGTCGTGGTTGAAGTAGCAGGCGAGGATGACCTCGCGCTTCTCGAGCTCGGTGCGGTCCATCGTCTCGCGGGCCGGACCGTCCTTGGTGCCGAAGACGGTGGACATTGCCTGGAGGTCTTTCGCGTTCACAGCCTTCAGGAACTCGTCGACGGCCAGCTGCGCGGAGGGCGCGCCCGTGATCTGTCCGTTGCTGCCCATTTTCTGGGTAGCGCTCGAGCAGGCCGCAAGAAGGAATAGACCGGCAACTTTTCTAAATGACACGATAGAATTCTCCACTGGATAGAGCTGCGACCTAGGGACTGTGACAATGAACGCAAAGCAACAACGGCTGTATATCAATATCGACCACGTGGCGACATTACGGCAGGCTCGGCGTGGAGCTGAGCCGGACCCGGTCGATGCTGCAATTGCATGCGAAGCCGCCGGAGCGGACGGGATCACCGCGCATCTGCGCGAAG
>PKVB01000220.1:0-14801 GCA_003131365.1 Gemmatimonadota bacterium
TGCAGCTGCACCGAAATCTGCTGCTTCGCCTGCGCCGCGGTCTCATCGAGCTGCTGAATCTGATTGTATCCGCAGCCACCCACGCCCAGAAGCAGCGGAGCGACAGCGAGCATCATGCGACGATTCATTGTAATCCATCCTTTAAGTGGAGATTGACGACACTCTGTGCGGCCAAAGCCCACAGCAATTTACCCTCTGAATTCGTTGAGATATGCCACCAGCCGCTCCATCGCCGCCAGATATCCCTCCAGAATCCCGGCAGCGCTGTCGCGCGAAATCTTCTCCGTTCCACGCACATGCCGGATTACCTTCACGAACGGATCCGGAGAGAATCCGGCGCGAAGAGCCAAAGCCCGGGTCAGCTCCTCATAGTCCTGCGAAGGCGCCTGCCCCACGAGCCGCGACACTCCGCGGAAGATCACCATCAGCGTGCTCAGGCTCTTTTCAAGAACCTCGAGCTGCAGCTTGCGGTCGCCCCCCGCGCCCATTGTCGCCTGCCGGAGCTGCAGCAGCTTCCCCATCGTCTGCTGCTCGACCTGGAGGCGCAGGTCGGACGGAGCGACTCGTATCCCATCGAACGGCGGATCTCCGAACAGCACTCGATGCCGCTCCAGAATGTCCGCGTACTCCATCGGGAAAATGTCGGCCGACGATTTCCATTCGTTCGCGGTGAACGTCATCGGCGGCGGATTTCCATCCTCAGCCCACGCCTTCGAAACCGCGGCGACCGCGCGAAGCCGCGCGAGCGGCAGCGAGTCCACGATCACAAGCACGTTGTAGTCGGAAATCTTCGGGTTGTGCTCGCCCGCGACCGCGGAGCCGAAAAGCACCACCGACCGAAGTCCGTCGCCGTACGCGAGCTGAAGTTGACTGACCAGTTCCTCGAGTTTCATCATAGTCCAAGTCCTTACTAACGGGTGCGCGACAGTGCCTGTTTCGTCATTCGACGATCCCGGGCTCCCTTACCAACTCGAGCCGCCACCGCCACCACCAAAACCGCCACCACCACCAAAGCCACCGAAACCACCACCACCGCCGCCGCCAAAGCCGCCGCCACCCCCGCCCCATCCGCCACGCCCACCGCCGAACCCGCCTGTCGGGATGATGATTGGAATGCACCCCGGACCGCATCCCCTCCCGCCGCCCCGCCGGCTCAATCTGCTTAGAAAGCTGAGTACGAGAAAGAAAATGAGGAGGAACACCCACGGAGGAATCCCGCCACTTCCACCTCCGTTACCGCTTGGGTAGTCGTAGCTCTTCGCCACCACCGGCGGCGCGAGCGACGTATCCAGCTGGAAGTTGAACTCCTTCGCGAATCGCTCGGCGGTTCGCAGAGTGACGAGCTCGAGGCCCGTACTGTAGTCCTTCTGCATGAAAGCCGGAGTCGCTTCGCGGCAGATGTCTCCCGCGTCCGCATCCGTGATGAATCCTTCAGCGCCACGGCCCGTCGCGATGAAGCAATGTCCGCGTCCGTCCTTACTCGTCTCCTTCGGAACGAGAAGAATCACGGCGCCCGCGTTCCGGGTGGGATCGCCGGGATTCCCGATCTTGCCCACCTTCCACTGGCGTCCGATCTCGAGGGCAACTTCCTGCACGTCGCGGGTGCCGATGTCGGGAAGCGTGACGATCGTCATCTCGCCCCGCGATTTCGTGCGCACATCCTCCGCGATTCGCTCCATTCGCTGAATCGCGTCGGGCTGAATCACGTGCGCGAAATCGTTCACCAGCCCGGTTGGCGCCGGGATCTGGAGGCCTTGTGGAAGGAGGAAGAGCCAGGCTGTTCGCAGAACGGCAAAAAAAGTCGCCGTCGAAGGAAAACCGATCAGAACAGAAGTAAGTATCTACTCTCCCTTGATTTCATGGTTTGGCAGGAGGTCTATTTAGCAGATGATTCCCACCCAAGTCAACCACATCAGTGCCGTCGGCGGGCTGGCGCTTTTTCTCGCGTGCGCTCCCGCCGGCAACAGCACACGCGGCGCTGAGACCACGACCGTCACGAAAGCCGAGACTGCTTCGGTCGCTGCCAAACCCGCGCCACTGGATTCTAACATTACGCGCGCCGACCTCGCCCGGATTCAGGGAAGCGCCAGCGCGCCAGTCTGGGTGATCGAAGTCAGCGACTTCCAGTGCCCGTACTGCAAGCAGTGGCACGACCAGACGTACGCCACCTTTCGCGATCAGTACGTGAAGACTGGCAAAGTTCGGCTCGCCTACGTGAACTTCCCGCTCGCCAGCCACGTCCACGCCTGGCCGGCCGCCGAGTCCGCGATGTGCGCCGCGGCGCAGGACAAGTTCTGGCCGATGCACGACGGCCTGTTCGCGACTCAAGGCCACTGGGAGGCTTTGAGCTCGCCGACGCCCGTCTTCGACTCGCTTGCACAGGCCAACGGGTTGGACATGAAGCGCTGGCGGGACTGCGTGAAATCAGGAATGATGAAACCGCTGATCGAGGCGGATCACGATCGCGCGTCGAGAGCGGGCGCCGCCGCGACACCGAGCTTCATGATCGGCGACAAGATCCTCACCGGCGCGCAGCCAATCGAGGAGCTGCGGAAGGCGATCGACTCCGCTCTGGTGAAAAGCAAGAAAACCACCCCGTAAGACCTCGACCGTACAACGCCTCAGAAGGGGCCAGCTGTGAAACCGCTGCTGCGAATTCCCTACGTGTTCGCGGGGCTCGTGACGGACGCGCTCGTTCGCGTAGTTCCCGCCGGCAAATCCAAATTCCGTCGTGGGGTCAGCGGCCGGCGCGGACTCGTCGATCGGTACGAGAGATGGGGCGCGACCGCGCGCGACGCCGCTCGCCCCCTTGTCTGGTTCCACGCGCCCTCGGTCGGCGAAGGGCTTCAGGCGCTGCCCGTCATCGAGCTCCTGCGCGTGCGGCGTCCTGACATTCAGATCGCCTACACTTTCTATTCGCCCAGTGCCGAGCAGTTCGCGCAGTCGGTGCGTGCGGACTTCACCGATTACCTGCCGTTCGACACGTTCGACCACGCGGCCGCGGTGGTGTCCGCGCTTCGGCCCAGCGCCCTCGTTTACAGCAAGCTCGACATCTGGCCCGCGCTCACGGAGCGCGCCGCGGCCGCGCGCGTTCCCGTCGGCGTGATCAGCGCGACACTGCCCGAGTCCTCGGGACGTCGGGGATTTTTCGCGCGGGCTCTGCTGGGCGACGCGTATCACTCGATCGATCGCGTCGGCGCCATCGATGAGGCCGACGCCGAGCGGCTCCGCGAGCAGGGCGTGCGAGGCGACCGCGTAGCCGTGACAGGCGACACGCGGTTCGACCAGGTGTGGGCGCGCGCGCAGCGCACCTCTCCCTTAATTCAACGATTGCGCTCGTCGCGCCCCACTCTTGTTGCCGGCTCAACCTGGCCGTCCGACGAGGAGCACCTCCTGCCTGTCTGGACAACGATCCGCGACAAGATTCCCGACGCGCGACTCGTGGTCGCACCGCACGAGACAAGCGACGCGCACCTGCGCTCGATCGAGAGCTGGGCCCGGTCTCGCGCTCTCACGCTGGCGCGGATCGACGCACCGGACGTCCGGAGCGCCGACGTCATTCTCGTCGATCGGTTCGGAATGCTCGGCGACCTCTACGCGCTGGCGGACGTGGCCTACGTAGGAGGTGGATTTCATTCCGAGGGCTTGCACTCCATCCTGGAGCCCGCGGCCTTCGGCGCTCCGGTGGTGTTCGGCCCGCGCCACGAGAAGAGCCGCGAAGCGGCAAAGCTGGTTCAGGCTGGAGGCGGAGCAGTGGTCACGGGAGTGGCCGACCTCACGATCCGCCTCGGCTACTGGCTCGGGTCTGTTCCCGCCCGCGACGCAGCGGGCGCGTCAGCGCGCGCGATGGTACAGGATGGCCTCGGCGCGGCGGAGCGGTCGTACGAGCTGGTTATGGCTTTACTGGCTCAGTGAGCGCGGGCGCCGGAAGCACGGGCGGACGATAAGTCACGCCACTCGTGCTCGGCTTGTGGACATAGAATCCCTGTACCAGGTGCACGCCAAGTGATTTCACCATGTCGTACTCTTCCTTGCGCTCGACGCCTTCGGCGATGACCATCGCGCCGTGCTCGTTGGCGAAGCGCACCATCGTCTCCACCAGATTCTGCTTGATGAAGTTCTGGTCGATGCAGTTGATGAGCGACATGTCGAGCTTGATGAAATCGGGCTCCAGATTCGCGATCGAGCCCAGACCGGCGTAGCCGCTCCCGGCGTCGTCGACGGCGAAGCGGTAGCCCTCGTCACGGAATTCCTTGAGGCGTCCGCGGAATTTCGGATAATCCTTGATGGCGGTGCGCTCCGTGATCTCGATCACGACGCGGGTCGGGTCTTTCACCTTGAGCGCTTTGACGTCGAATGATGGATCCGCGAAGTCCGCGGGGTCCACGTTCATGAACAGGAGCTCGCCGTCCTTGAGGAGCTTTCCCATGCCTTCGATCGCGCGTTCACGGCAGAGGCGGCTCAAATCCCAGATCAGATCCGACTGCGCGGCGATCTCGAACATCACCTCGGGGCTGCGCATGCTGCGCATCGTCCCGCGCGCGAGGGCCTCGTATCCGAACACCCTCTTGTCGTCGGTGACGACGATCGGGTGGTATTCGATGTAGAGACCGCGACTCCGCAGCGTCTCCCGCAAGTCCGCGACCTTCTTCGCCTCTTCGCGGTGCTCGAGGCTCTTCGACGCGTTGGCCGCTTCCCGGATTCCGCGATAGATCTGCCGCTCGAGCCGGAGTTTCGGATTGTAAACGACGAGCGCGCGTCCCACGAAGATGTCGAAGAGAGCTGCGATGTCTTCGCCGTGCACGCGCTCGATCTGGGATGACACCGCCTCCTTCAGCCCAACCGTGATTTCGGTAATCTCGGCATCCGTAGCGGCGGGAGTATCGTCCTGGGGGACGTGGAAGAACACGAAGTCGTCGTCATTGGGAAAGGCGACCATGAGCTTCGACGATGCCAGGGAGCTCTTGCTCAGGAAATCGCGCATCACCTCACCAGTGGTCTCGAGTACACTGTCGAGTTTTTCCCACCCGTAAACCTCTTCGACCTTGGAATAGTGGTCGAAGTTGAAATACAGAATGACGATCTCGCCCCTGTCCTGAACCGACTTCCGGATACTGTCGATTGTTGCCGCTACCGTCGGAAGGCGCGTGAGCGAGTCGCGGAGAAGCTGGTGGTAATCCACGCTCAGCGGGACGATTTGGCGGGCGAGACGCCGGTGGCGGCGGCGGCCGGAGCAAACAGCTTCATGTTACGCTCGACGGTCGCTACCAGCTTTGAGAGCTCGAACGGCTTCTCGACGAAATCGTCCGCGCCCGTTTGAAGAGCCTGTCTCTTGTTCACCCAGTNNCCAGTCGTCGAGTGCCGTGACCATGACGATGCGCACGCTGCGGCCAAGGGTTGGGTGCTGCTTCATTTCGCGGCAGACCTGCCACCCGTCGCGGCCCGGCATCATCACATCGAGAAGAACCAACGCCGGCTTTACCTCTTCGAACGCCTTCAACGCGTCGTCTCCGTTGTACGCAACCGTAATCGGGTAGCCCCGTGCCCCGAGGTAGTCCCGAATGATGTGCGCGTTGTCCGGATTGTCGTCGACCACGAGGATCGGCAGATGAGTTGTGTCAGCCATAAGCGATTGTATGANNCGTTAGCGGGGCAATTCGCAAGCCACACCACCCCCACCCGCTTGACAATTTCCGGCACGCGAGACAGCGTGAAACAAACGAAACACCAGCGAAGGAGCCGCTATGTTTGCGCGCCGGACACTCCTGTTCCTCGGAAGTTTAGCCAGTTTTCCACTGGCCGCACTTCATCCCCAGACCGACAATGCGCAGCAGTCCGCCGCATTCAGTTTGAGCGGGCTGGTGCATGACGAGGGCAACACACCCATAAGCAGTGCGGAGCTGCGGCTCGCCCGCAAAGGAGAGGCGGCGCGACTGGTTCGATCGGGGCCTGATGGTCGATTCACCTTCAGCGGAATCCAATCAGGTGATGTGGAGCTGTCGGTCCGGCGAATGGGATATAAGGCTGTCACCAGGAATATCCAGGTGAATGCCGCGAGCACGTCGAGCCCCGTAGATGTGTCGCTGCGAACGGTGGCAACCGACGTCAGCGACGTCCTTGTGGAAGGGGAAGACACCAAGCTGCATGAGTTTTATGAGCGGCGCAGCCATAATAATTTCGGCAAGTATTTCGATGGCGCCGAGATCATGAAACGCGACCCACGCTTGATGAGCGAGATCCTGCGGACGGTTCCGGGAGCCAGTATCGGTGCCTCCACGCGGATAGGAAACCGTGTTCTCTTGCGCGGGTGCAAACCGACCATCTGGGTGAACGGAATGAAGGCGTTTGGAGCGGAGGTCGACGAGGTCGCGAATCCCACGGATATCGCGGGGATGGAGGTCTACCTTTCGTGGGCGGGTCTGCCGCCGCAGTTTCAGGATCGTGAGAATCCTGGATGTGGGGCAATTATTCTGTGGACGAGAGATCGGTAGCCTGCGATCTCGCGGCTCCCCATAAATAAGGAAGCCCCCGTTTTGTCCCGGGGGCTTCCTTATTTACTACAGGTTCGTTGCGGACACTTCTAGGGCAGGTTCAGATTGACGCCCGCGCATGTCGGAGCATTGGCTGGCTTGTCCCACCAGACAAGGGTTCCGAAATTGTCAGTGCCCTGATTCGTAGTCGCGGCATCGACGTTTGCGCCGTTGACCGAAACCTCGGTCTGCGAGTAGTAGAATCGGCGCGGAACGAAGTTCTCGGTAGCCGCTGGGCCGGGCGTCACTGTCGACGGCTGACACGTCCGCCGCCATTCGAACCATGCATTTCCTCCGTCGCCGTAGAGTGCGATCCACTTCTGGATCGCGATCTGCTTCAGTCCCGCGAGCCCACCCTGATAAGCAACCTCTGGGCGCGCAAGATAGGCGGCAATCGCGGTGGCGTCGGTTACTCCCCATTGCTCCATGGACGCACGGATGCCTTCAGCGTAGAATGCCGGGGCCTGCGCGGCATTGAGCCCGCCCATGTTCCGGGCGGCTGCCTCGGCCTTGATGAACTCGACCTCGGCGTAGGTCAGAAGCTGGGACGGAAGGGTCGCCCCCAAGCCGCCATAGCTCGTATAAGAAGTGGCGCCCGGAAAAAAGATCCTTCCGACCCGCGACGCATTCGTGATGAAAGGCTGGGCCGTCGGTGCGTCCACTCCATTGGGCGCTCCGGCGTAGATACCGGCGTCCGTCGTATCCGCAAATATCGGCAAACGAGNNTAGCCGGTCAGAATATCCATGAACGTGTTGGACATCCGGTAATCGTCGCGCGTCTGCAAGCTGGTCGAGAACGGATTGTCGTAGATACCATCGCCCGGCCACTTGAGCGCGGCGTTATCGGCGTTCGATGTGAATACTCCGCCTGGAGCAGTGAAGGCTTTCGCCAGCTCCGCGCTTGCGGTTGCCGGATCCTGGTTGACAAGCCGCATTGCGAGGCGTGCGTGCAGTGAATTGGCGAACTTTGCCCACGCTGCCGGATCTCCCCCATAAATCGGATCCGCCGAGCCCAGAGAGGCGCTAGCGCCGCCAGCCAGCACGGTTGCGGCATTGTCCAATGTCGTGAAGAAATCAGCATACACTGCCTGCTGCGTGTCGTACACGGGCTTGGTGGTACCGCCCGTATCAGCAGCGAGTGCGTCGGCATACGGAATGTCTCCCCACGAATCGGTGAGGAAATCCGAAGACCAGGTCTTCAGAACCGTTGCCGGAGCCCAGGTGCCGGGATCGTTCGCGGCGACCCCCTTGCTGATGACCTTCTTCAGATCTTCCATCTCCTGGTAATACGCCGCATCGAAAGTGTCCGTCATGTAAGCCCGCGCCAACCTTATGTACGTGTCCTCGTCGGTGTACTGCACTTCCGCGAGGTGTTGCGCGAGGAATTCACCCCCGCGCCAATCGTAGGTTTGCCCCAACCATCTCTCAACCGTCGTTCGGGTGGCGTTGGTGAAGAGGGCTGAAGCCGCAGCGTCAATCGGGTAATTCGGATTCCTGTTCACATCGGTCAATCCGTCACCACACGCCAGGAGCGCAGTCAAGACGGCAGCGCCGGCGCCGGCTCGGAGAAAGTTTCTATTGGTCATGAGAGTATGCTGAGTAATGTGTGTTAGAAGTCTCGTCGCCCGGGTCATGGAACGATCCGCAGGTTGAGTCCGATGCTCTTAGTGTTCGGGATCGTAGCGAACTCAAAGCCCTGTGCGTTGCCGGTGCCGTAAGAGAACTCGGGATCGATGTTGGGGACCTTGGTGCTGGTCCACAGGTTGTTGCCGATGAGAGCGATGTTCACGGACGAAGCATGGAGCGCCGACGCGAACCTGGACGGAAGATCGACGCCGAACCGCAGATTGCGGAGCTTCACGAAGCTGTCGTCGTAGGTGTACTGCTCGGCGTTGTAATACAACGATTCCCAGTACTGCTCGGCCGTGACCCTCGTCGTGTTGGGCAGATTCGTTACGTCGTCTGTGCCCTTTATAACGAGACCCGGGTTGTTCCAATCCACTTGCCGGCCCTGGAGCGAATTCTTGAAAATGCCGGTGTAATCGCCCCACATGTTCGTCACACTGAAGATCTTTCCGCCCTTGTGGTAGTCGAACAGGAAGCTCAGTTGCGCCGGTCCAAGCTTGAAAGTGTTGTTCCAGCCGCCAACCCACTTCGGCTGGATGCTTCCGATTACGCCCTGATCCCCGGTCTGCGGCAAGCCGTTGTGCAGCAGAAGATTGCCGGCATCGTCACGCGCGTACTTGTAGCCGTAGATCACGCCGTAGGGCTGGCCAACCCGCGCCTCGAGATTCTGGTACCAGTCGCTGTAGATGACGTAGGTATCGATACCCGGAGCCAGCGACACGACTTTGCTCTTGTTCTGTGAATAGTTGAGGGTCGTGTTCCACTCGAACCCGCCAGCAGTGCGGATGGGCGTCACATCGAGCAGAGCTTCGAAGCCCTTGTTGTCGATACGACCAAGATTCGCCACCTGGCTCGCAAATCCGGACGCAGGCGAAACCGTGAGATTCACGATTTGATTCCTCGTCGACTTTGCGTAGTAGCTCATGTCGAGCGACGCCCTGCCGTCCAGGAATCCTAGCTCGAGCCCGACTTCACCCGACTTGGTCTCTTCCGGCTTCAGGTTCGGATCTTTCTGCGAATTGTCGAGCGTCACCTGGGGACGTGACCCGAGTTTGGTCGGCTGCCCAATGTAGACGGTCTGCAGCTGGTATGGATCCGCGTCCGCACCGACCTGCGCGAGCGAGCCCCGCAATTTCGCGTAACTGAGCACGCCCGATTTCAGGAATGGCACCGCGTCGCTCAGCACGATCGACGTGTTGACGGACGGATAGAAATAGGAATTGTTGGCAGCCGGCAGCGTCGAAGACCAGTCGTTGCGACCGGTCACTTCGACGGTCCACCAGTCGTTCAGCGTGGTCGCGACCGCCCCGTAAACGCTGTTCACCTGCCGTTTCGAGACAAATGACGTCAAAGTCGGGGTAATTCCGGCGTTGGAAGCGTTGTAGATGCCGGGAACGGTAAGGCCCTTGGTGTTCTGCTGATCGTTGTTGTAACGCTCGAACCGGCGCGAGCCACCAACTGTCGTGTTGAACTGCAGGTGCGAGCCCGCACGCTTGTTCGCGGTCAACAGCAAGTCAGAAGTATTGGCGTTCGAGTACTCGGAGAACTGTGTGTATGCACCGGCGTATGCTGGGTTCGCATAGGTGAGGTTGCCCTGTGCGAAATCCTGATTGATCTGCCAGCGGTAGAGATCGGTTCCGGAACGCGCGGTCGCGTCCAGCCAATCCGCTAAGTGGTAGCGCGCGGAAACGTTTCCGGTTATTCGATCGCGAACGTCTTCGCCCGGATTCAGGTACTGAAGCCAGAACGGGTTGTTGTGGAAATTGTAATTCCAGTTGGACAGGTTGCCACTCCCATCGCCCATTGAGTTCCTGAGCGCGTTCATGTCCACCTGACGACCGAACCAAACGAACTGCTCGAGTATGCCGCTGTTATAGCCGGTGCCGGCCCGATTGTGGTTGTCGTTGTTGATGTATTGAACGTCGGCGCTCGCGGTCAACTTGTCGTTTACGTTCAGGCTTCCGCTGAGCAGGCCGTTGAACTTCCGAAAGGTGTTGTTCGGTATGATGCCGTCAACTTGCTGCGATCCAACTGAGAGTCGCGCCTGTGCCTTGTCTGTCCCGCCGCTGAAGGCGAGGGTATTGGCAAGCGTCTTACCGGTATTGAAGAAAGAGCTCACGTTATCGGGATGGGCGATCCACGGCGCACCATTAGGCGCGTTGAACTGCGCGCATGGAACGGTGTTATCGTAGACGTGCGGAGAAAACGGACTCTCCGGCGGATCCGTGTGGGTTCCTGGAACAAAGGTGCAACCGGTGCTACGGCCGTCGAGACGCGGGCCAAAGCTCTGGTCCAGGCCGTCGTTCACTCCGGCGCCCTTGCCGTTCAGGAAGTAAAACTTACCGCCCGCTCCCTGACCGTACTCGTTCTGGTAGTCCGGAAGAATCGACGGCTTGTCCCATGTGAGGCTGGAGGTCAGCTGCGTCTGGACTCTGCCCGTCGTATTCGAGCCTTTCTTGGTCGTGATCAGAATCACGCCGTTCGCGGCGCGTGATCCGTAGAGTGCTGCAGCATTGGGGCCTTTCAGCACGGTGACGGTCGCGACGTCTTCCGGATTGATGTCATCGATCGCGCTACCGTAGTCCTTTCCCAGACCTCCGTCGGCATTGATATCCAGACCGCCGCCGAAAGATTCGCTGCCATGGTTCTTATTCGAGATTGGAACGCCATCAACTATGAAGAGCGGTTGGTTGTTTCCGGTAATCGAGTTCTGCCCACGGATGACGATGTTGGTCGATCCGCCCTGGGTTCCCGACTGGTTCATCACGACACCCGAGACCTTGCCGGAAAGCTGGTTGAGCACGTTCATGACGTGCGTCGTGTTCAGATCAGAGGAAGAGATCTGCTGGACCGCGGTACCGAGCTGGCTCCTTTCCCTCGTGATGCCGAGCGCCGTGACTACGACGCCAGTGAGCTGAGTCGCGGTCGGCGAGAGACTGAAGTTTTGCGATATGGGACTGCCGGCGATCGAGATTGGGGCCGAGCTTGGCAGAAATCCAAGGCGTCGAGCCATCAGGGTCACGGTAGTTCCTGTCGCTGAAGCAGGTGCAACGAAGGTGTACCGACCAGCATCGTCGGTAAACCCGCCAACGCGCAGCGTGGGTATGCTCACGCTGGCCCCGGCCACTGGCTCGCCTCCAGTTCCGGTGACCTGTCCGCTGATCGTGGTTCCCTGCGCCTGAGCGAGTGCCGGGGCAAGCCCGAACACGACGCCCGCTATCGCAAGGAAGCGAGAAACACTGACTGACATTCCCATACTACACCTCGCAGAAAGTGAAACTGGGATGTGGTTTTGTCGCTGTCACAGCAAACATCGTCTGACGGTTGCCGACAACGATTACTTCGTGGCCTGCACATGCAAGCGGAGGGCGGGGTCCGCGCGGCGAATGCAGGAAAAACGGGTGCCAACGACAGGCCGGGCCCGGCGAGCGTCGGTTGCTTCGTATTCCCGTAATTAGATCGTTGGAAACGGGGATGTCAACAGAAGTGCCCGTTTTGGCAGCCCATGCAGAAGGGGGGGGCCTCACGCCATCCCACACAAATATGCGTCGGCCCCGACGCATATTTGTCGCTTAATCTTGCGCCCTGTCGCGAGGCTCCGCTTTTGAAAGAAATCACCGCCTTGGCGGTCAGCCCGCGGCGGTCGCCTTTTCGGTCACGATCCGCACGTCGTTGTTCAACACCTGCATGAAGCCGCCGCTGACGTTGAAGCGGCGGCCTGACCCACCGCCAAGACGCAGCTCCCCATCGCCGAGCAGCGCCATCAGTGGTGCGTGGCCTGTAAGAATGCCGATCTCTCCGTCGTACGCCGGAGCAATGACCGACTCGGTTTCGCCCTGGAAAAGGACCGCTTCGGGCGAAATCACAGATACCTTCAGCATCTCTTACGAATTCGAGAGCTTCTGCGCAGCCTCGACCACTCCATCGATCGCGCCCTGCATGAAGAACGCCTGCTCGGGATACTGATCGAACTCTCCGGCGACGAGCCGCTCGAACGACGACACGGTTTCCTCGAGCTTCACGTACTGGCCCTTGATCCCGGTGAACTGCTCCGCCACCGCGAACGGCTGCGACATGAAACGCTGAATTCTGCGCGCACGGCCGACGACGAGCTTGTCGTCCTCCGAAAGCTCGTCCATGCCCAGAATCGCGATGATGTCCTGAAGCTCCTTGTAGCGCTGAAGAATCCGCTGCACATCCGTCGCTGCCTTGTAGTGGCGCTCTCCAATGAACTGCGCGTCCAGAATTCGGGACGCCGACGCGAGAGGATCGACGGCGGGATAAATGCCGAGCTCGGTGATCGCGCGCGACAGCACGACGGTCGCATCCAGGTGCGCGAACGCCGTCGCCGGCGCCGGATCGGTGATGTCGTCGGCGGGCACGTAGATCGCCTGCACCGAAGTGATCGATCCGTTCTTGGTCGAAGTGATGCGCTCCTGCAAGTCACCCATCTCCGTCGCCAGCGTCGGCTGGTATCCCACTGCGCTCGGCATGCGACCCAGGAGTGCCGACACCTCGGCGCCGGCTTGCGTGAAGCGGAAGATATTGTCGATGAACAGCAGCACGTCCTGGCCTTCGACATCGCGGAAATACTCGGCGACCGTCAGGCCGGACAGGCCGACCCGGAGGCGGGCACCCGGCGGCTCGTTCATCTGGCCGTAGATCAGAGCCGCGGAGTTTATGACTCCCGACTCCTTCATTTCCAGGTAGAGATCGTTTCCTTCACGCGTTCTCTCGCCCACGCCGCAGAACACCGACTTTCCGCCGTGGCCCTTCGCGACGTTGTTGATCAGCTCCATGATGACGACCGTTTTTCCGACGCCGGCGCCGCCGAAGAGTCCGATCTTTCCTCCCTTCACGAACGGAGCGATCAGATCAACGACCTTGATGCCCGTCTCGAAGATTTCGGTCTTGGGCTCGAGGTCCGCGAATTGTGGGGCGGGCCGGTGGATCGGCCAGCGCTCGACGCTGTCCGGAATTGGCGGGCCGTTGTCGACCGGCTGGCCGAGCACGTTGAGAATCCGGCCGAGGGCAGCCTCGCCGACTGGAACGGTGATCGGACCGCCGGTATCCTCGACTCTCATCCCGCGGACGACGGCGTCGGTCGACGACATCGCCACCGCGCGCACCTGGTTGCGGCCGATGTGCTGCTGCACCTCGACGACGACGTCAATGGTGACGCCCGAATCGGACTTCTCACGGATGCGGAGAGCGTTGTAAAGCTCGGGCAAGTGCTCGGACTCGAATTCGACGTCGAGCACGGGTCCGATGACCTGCACGACTTTACCAAAATTCGCCTTTTTCTCTTCGGTGGGGCGAAGCTTCTTCTCGGTGCGGACGGCCGTAGCCATTGGTTACCCCTGTAACGCAGAGGCACCGCCGACGATCTCGGCGATCTCCTGCGTGATCTGCGCCTGACGCTGGCGGTTGTACGTCCGCTTCAACGCTTCCAGCAGGTCCCCCGCATTGTCCGTCGCGTTCTTCATTGCGGTGCGGCGCGCCGCCTGCTCGGCCGCGACCGTCTCCACCAGGCCACGGTACATCGTGTTGCGAACGTAGAGCGGCAGCAGGGCGTCCAGCAGCGTGGCGGCATCGGGCGACAGGATGTAATCGGGCCGCATGCCGCCCCTGGCCTTCGCCGGCGCCGCGATCGGCAGCACGCGCACCGTGGTCGGCGGGGAGTTGAGCACGCTGATGAACTTCGACTGCACCAGGTCGACCACGCCAATGCGTCCCTCCGCAAAATCCTTGGTGAGGTCGTCAACCACCGATGCGGCGTGGTCCGGCGTGGGCCGGTCGCCGATGTCGGTCCGCTCGCTGCGGAATTTCCGGCCGATGTACCGGAAGAAACCGATGCCCTTCTTGCCAACGCCGATCAGGTCAACGTGATAGCCCTCGGCCGTCAGTACGTCGATGCGCCGCCTGGCTTCCTTGATCAGGTTGGAGTTGAAGCCCCCGGCGAGGCCGCGATTGGACGTGATGAGAATCACGACTGCAGCCGCCGGCCCGCCGTCGCGGGGCTTCGCCGGCGTGCGCAGCAGCGGGAATTGCGAAGCCAGGTCGGGAGTCGCCAGGTCGGCGATCACCTCGGTGAGCGCCTGCGCGAATGGCCGCGCCGCGGTGACGCGATCCTGAGCGCGCTTGAGCTTGGACGTGGCGACCAGCTCCATCGTCCGGGTGATCTTGCGCGTGTTGTTGATGGAGCGGATCCGTCCCTTGAGCGCGCGATTCGTGGCCATGTCAGGCGGGCTTGAACATCGGCTTGAACGCCGCGATCGCTGCTTCGAGTTCGCCCTTTACCGCAGCGTCGAGGGTTTTCTTGTCGCGGATGCCGGCGAGTACCTGCGGCCGCGACGAGCGGAGCCACGCGATGAAGTCGGTTTCCCACCGGCGCACGTTGCGGACATCGACATCGTCGACGTGCCCGTTGGTCACGGCGTACAGCGCCACGACCTGTTCCTCGACCGGCACGGGCGCGTACTGCGGCTGCTTGAGGACCTCGACCATGCGGGCACCGCGCGCCAGCTGGCGCTGCGTCGCCGCGTCAAGATCGGAACCGAACTGCGAGAAGGCCTCGAGTTCGCGATATTGTGCCAGCGAGAGGCGCAGCGGACCGGCCACCTGCTTCATCGCCTTGATCTGCGC
>PKVB01000220.1:14914-15120 GCA_003131365.1 Gemmatimonadota bacterium
CCTGCTTGGAGAGGTCGTCGTAAACGCACAGCGTCGGCTTGCCTTCCTCGTACAGGAAGTATTCGGCGATGGCGCAGCCGGCATAGGGTGCGATGAACTGCAGCGGCGCCGGATCCGATGCCGACGCGACCACCACGACGGTGTAACTCATCGCGCCCGCGGACTTGAGCTTCTCGACGACGGTCGCCACGGTCGAGCGCTTCTGC
>PKVB01000220.1:15166-15306 GCA_003131365.1 Gemmatimonadota bacterium
CCTTGATGCCGGTCTGCAGCGGCTCGTTGACCGGCTGCCGCACGATGATGCCCGGCGCGAGAAACTCCACCGGACGCGGCGACGTGCCCTCGATCGGCCCGAGACCGTCCATCGGCTCGCCGAGCGCGTCCACCACGCGG
>PKVB01000161.1 GCA_003131365.1 Gemmatimonadota bacterium
ATCCCGTTCTTTTCGCAGTTGAGATCTCGGATCCCGTTCTGTTCGCAGTTGAGATCTCGGATCCCGTTCAGTTGCGGTTGGCAGTTCTATCGAAGGTTATCTTCTACGGATGCCTGTTCACGTCACCTCCGAAATCGGTGCGCTCCGCACCGTTCTGGTCCATAGCCCCGGCAACGAGCTGCTCGCGGTAACACCCAGCACCAGAGCGGATTTCCTGTACGACGACATCGTCGACGCCGATCTCGCCAAGCGCGAGCACCGGCGCTTCGTTCAGGTGCTCGAGCGCTTCTGCGAGGTGCTGCACGTGCGCGATCTGCTCACCGACGTGCTCGAGGATCCGGAAGTCCGGGAGCTGATCATTCGGGAGACCCTCGATGTGGTTCCGCTCGAGCCACTCGCTGCGGATCTCCGCGGACTGCCACCCGCGGCCGTGGTGAACCTCCTCATCGAGGGAAAGGAAGAGGAGCCAGGACCGCTGTCGCGCACGCTCAACGAATCCAGCTACTCGCTTCCGCCGCTCCCCAACCTGTTTTTCACACGCGATTCGGCGATGGCGATCAATCAGAACATGATGATCGGCTCGATGCGCTTTCACGCGCGGTGGACGGAGGAGCTGATCATGAAGGCGCTGTTCACGTCTCACCCAAAGCTCAGTAACAAGGGGATCGTCTACGATGGGTCGGTCGAGCGACGCCTCAACCACACCCTCGAGGGCGGGGACGTGCATCCGCTTCGCGAAGACGTGCTGCTCATTGGCTTCAGCGAAAGATCCAGCCCCGCGGGAATCGACAGCCTCGCTACGATCCTGTTCGAGCGGACCGAGGTCACCAACCTCATCGTCGTCGTGATGCCGCAGGAGGCGACCGCCATTCATCTCGACATGATCTTCACGCACGTCGATCGGGAGCTGTGCGTGATTTATCCGCCCCACTTCATTGGACCGTACCGCCTGCCGATACTTCTGTGGCAGAAGGGCGACAGCCACATGAAGCAACAGCCGGATCTCTTCGCTGCCTTGAAGCACTGCGGCCTCCCGATGGAGCCGATTCTTTGCGGAGGATCGAAGAGGATCGTCCAGGAACGTGAGCAGTGGGCGTCCGGTTGCAACAACACGGCCCTGCGGCCCGGAGTAATCACGTCATACGCGCGAAACGAGACGACATTGAGAGAGCTCGAAAAAACTGGCTTCAAGATGATTTCCGCGTCCGACTTCCTGTCGAGCGATGCCGGTATTGCGCCGAACCAGCGCGCCGTCATTACGTTCGAAGGTGGCGAGCTGGTCCGCGGTGGCGGCGGCCCGCATTGCATGACGTGCCCAATCACGCGAGACGATCCGTGGATCTGACGCGCGGAGTTTATTCCGAGCCCGAAGACACTCTGCTCACGACGCGCGCGCTCGACTATCTCTCGAGGGGTCCGGCCGACGTGGTGGACCTGATCGGGCACGTCTGCAGCCTTCCCGGCGCTCCACGAATTGTCGCCGAGCACATGGCGCACGCAATGTTCGCGGGGCGGCCGCAGTTCGTCCACAACGCGGACGGACGATGGATGCTGGCCGATCTGACGGTGAATCCTTACGCTGTCACTCGAGAACGCCCGCGCTCGTACGGTCATTGCGCGGACGAGTCACTCAGCGGGCTGTCCTACGTGGTGGTAGATACCGAGACGACCGGCGGCCGATCCTTGCTGGGCGATCGCATCACTGAGTTCGCCGCGGTAGTCGTCAAGGGCGGCGAGATCGTCGACCTCTACGAGACGCTCGTCAATCCGCAGCGCTCGATTCCGCCCTTCGTCACACAGCTGACGAACATCACCTGGGACATGGTGAAGGACGCGCCCACCTTCGATCGCATCGCGCCCGACGTGTTGCGTGTGCTCGAGGGAAATGTATTCGTCGCGCACAACGCTACATTCGATTGGCGATTCGTGACGACAGAGGTGTCCCGCTCCACGGGCCGCCAGCTGCGGGGGCGTCGCCTCTGCACCGTGAAGATCGCCCGCAAGGTCCTGCCCCAGCTCTCGCGCCGCTCGCTCGACTACGTGGCCCGATACTACGGGGTCGAGATCCGGAACCGCCATCGCGCCGCCGGCGACGCGCTCGCGACCGCGAAGTGTCTGCTGCGCATGATGTCCGATCTGGCCGATCGCGGCTGCGGTACCTGGGGTGAGCTCCAGACGCTGCTCAGGGCTCCAGCAATGCGCCGCAAAAAACACAGGCCGTCCGGGTTGCCCACTCCAGTAACACGCGACACGACGGCGTGACCGCTCCCACTCCCCTCGTCTCGCGCCGCAAGATCGGCGGTCTCACTGTTCACGCGATCCAGGCCGGCGGCCAGAGGCTCGACGGCGGCGCCATGTTCGGCGTCGTTCCGAAGCCGCTCTGGGAAAGGCGCATCCCGGCTGACGAACGGAACCGGATCCAGCTCGGCATGCGCTGCCTGCTCATCGAACATCCGTCGGGCCTCATCCTCATCGACACCGGTGCTGGCAACAAGGAGAACGAGAAGTTCAAGGACATCTACGGTCTCGAGAATGAAGGCGCCGATGGCGGGACCATGCTCGAGGACGGTCTGAGAGAGATCGGGGTCGCGCCTGCGGACATCGCGATCGTGATCAACACGCACCTCCACTTCGACCACGCCGGCGGCAACACTCGCAATCGCCCGGACGGATCACTGGAGGTCAGCTTTCCAAACGCGACGTATATCGTAAGGCGAGGCGAATACGAGTACGCAATGAATTCCAACGAGCGGACGGCGGCCAGCTACTTCGAGCGGAACTGGGTACCACTTGACCAGGCGGACAAGATCGAGTGGGTCTCGCGCGAAAAGGAAATCGTGAAGGGGGTTCGTGTGATTCCCACGCCGGGCCACACTCCCTTCCACCAGAGCGTGCTCATCGAGTCATCCGGGGACCGCGCCTTCTACCTCGGTGATATCATTCCGACGCACGCGCACCTGCCGCTGCNNTCATGGGGTACGACGTCGAGCCTCTGGTCACTCTCGAGACCAAGCGAAGGATCCTTAAGCAAGCGGTCGACGAGAACTGGCTCGTGATTTTTGAGCACGATGCGACCGTCGCCTGGGGGCGGGTTGAGCATGATGGGAAGGCGTACCGTCTAAAGGACGGCGTGTCGTAGACTGTAACTGCAATGCAACGGAACGGGCGGATGCTGGTAACTGCAACTGAACGG
>PKVB01000177.1 GCA_003131365.1 Gemmatimonadota bacterium
GCCGCCCCCGCCGCCGCCCGCGTCGTCCGGGTCGAGATCCTCTCCCGCTTCGACATCGCCGGCACCTTCGGAAACGCGGGCACCTACGAGCGGATCACAGGCCGCGTGTACTTCGCGTTCGATCCCAACAACCCGGAGAACCGGAAGATCGTCGATCTCGATCTCGCGCCGCGGAATTCGGCTGGAGAAGTGGAGGCTGTGAGCGAATTCGTGATGCTGCGCCCAAAGGATCTGGCGCGCTCGGCCGACCTCGCTGTCATCGACATCGTCAACCGCGGCGGGATCACGACCTTCATCTTCAACCTCGGGCGCAACGGCGCCGCATCGCCGCAATCCGCGGAATTCTACGGCGACGCGCTGCTGATGAAACGCGGCGTCACGATTGTCGCCCTGGCCTGGCAGTGGGATGTGCCCCCTGGCGGAAGCGCGCTCCACTTTCAGGCCCCACCGGCGGGCTCTGCCGAGCGGCCGATCACCGGACTGGTCCGCAGCGACATCACNNCGCCGACACTCGCCTATCCGGTCGCCGACGAGAACGATCCCTCGAACGTGCTTACGGTACGCGACGACCCCGTCGGTCCGCGCACGGTCGTTCCACGGAGCGCGTGGCGCTTCGCGCGCGACAGCGGTGGCACAGTCGTGAACGATCCGCGGTGGGTCTACATGTCGGGCGGATTTGCGCCGGGCAGGATCTACGAAGTCGTGTATCGGGCCAAGGATCCGGTCGTGGTGGGCGCCGGGCTCGCCGCGGTGCGGGACATGATGTCCTATCTCAAGTACGATCCGTCGGCGGTGGCGCACGTCAGATACGGAATCGGTTACGGAGTTTCCCAGACCGGGAGATTCATTCGCCACTTCCTCTATCAGGGATTCAACACCGACGAGAAAGGGCGCGTCGCCTTCGACGGTTTTTTCGCGCACACCGCCGGAGCCGGCCGCGGAAGCTTCAACCATCGCTTCGCACAACCGTCGCGAGACGCGCAGCCGTACTCGACTTTCTTCTATCCTACCGACGTTTTTCCATTCACGAGCGTCCCAAGCCTCGATTCAGTCACTGGACGTCGCGCCGGTTTTCGCGATGATCTGCGCGGCTCGGGGGCTACCAGAGTTTTCTACGTCGACGGCGGCCATGAATATTGGGGACGCGCCGCGTCACTCAGTCACACGACGCCCGACGGAAAACAGGATGTCGGATTTCTTCCCACCGAGCGCCGCTACGTCATCTCTTCGGCTCAGCACTCGAGTCCCGGTGCGTGGCCCGTTTCCGAGAATGCGCGCATCAGCGGGACAAACGCATATCGCGGAGATCCGCTCGATCAGCGCCTGGCACTGCGAGCGCTGATGTCGTCGCTGATCGATTGGGTGGAGGAAGGGAAGGAGCCGCCGCCGTCACTCTATCCAACGCTCGCCGGCGGGAATTTGGTGAAGGCCGCGGAAGAGCACTTTCCCGCGATCCCCAATCTCCCGATCGCGCGCGTCCCGCATCAACCATACAGACTCGACTTCGGACCGCGATGGCGCCACGGGATCATCGACGTCGAGCCACCGAAGGTGGGCGCGCCATACCCTGTCCTCGTGTCGCGGGTGGATTCGATCGGCAACGATCTCGGCGGAATCAGGAGCATCGAGCTGCTCGCGCCGCTCGCCACGTACTATCCGTGGCAGCTCAGAACCGGCATGGCCGCGGCAACCGACCGGCTCCTCAGCTTTCGCGGGACCTTTGTGCCGCTTCCAAGGACCGACGCCGAGCGCAGAACCGCCGGCGATTCGCGTCCGAGCATCCAGTCGCTCTACAGAGATCGAACGCGATTCATGCGGCGAGTGGATGCGGGCATATCATCACTCATCAAGCGGCGATTCCTGCTGCCGGCGGATTCCATCGCCGCGCGAACCAGGATGAGCGACGCCTGGGAACGGTACGGGGTTATCGCGAAATAGTCGTGCTACAAACTGCAACTGCCACTACAACTGAACGAGAGGTGAGCTACAANNTACGTCGGGACGTTACAGGCGCAGGTCAGGGCACAATCAACTGCCTTTTTCATCACGCCACCAATGGCGTCCCGACGTTTTAAGGCTTACAGCTGACACCTTTCCGGCTCCAGCTGACCTCTTGTTCAGTTATAGTTGCAGTTGATGTTGCAGTTAGGTCCCGGGGAACCCCAGGATGCGCGCCGCCTTCACGATGCTTCTGACCCGGTTCATGACAGTGTCGGCGCCCTTGGCATCTCCCCTCCCCCTCAATGCTTCCGATAGGACCGCCCCTGTGAATGCGTAGGTGTAGGGAATTCCGACCGAGGCGCGATCGATCCAATCTCCCTCCTTCACCAGAGCCTCCGGCGCATGATAGACATCGTTCCAGAGAGCCTTCGTGCGCTCGAGATCAACATTGAGACCCAGTACGTGAGGCGTCTCGGGCGTTTCCGCGATAGGATGGTCGACCAGCTTCTGCACGAAGCCCTGTGAGAGCAGATACGGCTGCAGTGCGGCGGAGAGGTGGCCGCCTCCGCCAGTCGAGAGGTAGATCGGACGCTCGGGAAACGCATCCCTGATCAGGCGGAGCATCACCAGCTCATCGCGCACGAGGTATCCGGGGTCAATGCTCAGCGTGATGTTATTCTGCTTGAAAATCTGCGGCTGGTTGATCTGTATGTATTCGGGAATCGAGTCCGCCTGGGCGAACGTCATCTTGAGCGGCGGTCCACTCGGCTTCTTCCAGGTGGTGCCGCGATAAATCGCCGGTCCCCTGGCGGCATCGTACGTCTCGATTGGGCGGCGGATCATCTGGCGCACGAACCAATCGGTGTCCAGATACGTGGTGACAGCGACGGTCACGTCTCGGCGTACGCCGTCGACTTCCTGCGCGAACCAGAGAGGGAATGTGTCGTTGTCCCCGTTGGTGATGACGATCGCGTAGGGCTCCAGCGAGTTCAGGTAGTCGCGGGCCCACTGGTCGGTGAATTCATGGCCGGCGCGCGACGCGAACCGCCAGTTTGCAAAGAGCGGGATTAACGCGATGAGGAGGATTGGCGCGGCCAGCATGAATCCGCGCCGCGTCGGCCACGACGCGGCTGTGACGGATTTCTTTCCACCGGTCTTCTCCGCCGTTCGCCCTGCGCCGCCGAGCCAATATGCGAGCTGCTCCCAGGCGTAGCCCAGCCCGATCGCGGCCCACACTCCCCAGGCCGAAAAGCTCCAGATGTAGAAGTAATCTCGATCACGCACCTCGCGCGCGACGTCGCGCAGCTCAGGATCCTGCGACCATCCGTACTTGAAGTTGAGGTAGTAGATGAGCGCGAGCGTCATCGTGAACATGAGCGGACCAAAATACCAGAACGTTTTTCGATCCCGCTCCCAGTGCACGTAACCGCCAAGGAGCCCAAGGCCGAGGAACACGAACGCCAGCATGAACTGAAGTGCCGGCATCGTCCCGTGCGAGTCGCGAAGCCACTGCCACTTGAAGTAGAACCACCACATTTCGACTTGCGCCGGGTAGGACGCGCCGCGCTCCAGCTTCGGCCCGTACTGCTCGCGATTGATGTTCGCCATCAACCGCTGCTCCGTGAGCTTGCTGAAAGTGCAGCCAGCCTCGAGCTTCGTTTCGCACCCCGTGGGCGCGCCCTCGTTAATGCCGGGGAAATAGGCGGCTCGCACGGGCTCGTAGATGAAAGGCGTGAGGCCGATGATGAGAGCGCCGAGAGCCGCGAGCACGAGTTTCCAACGGAGCAATGTGCGCCAGCGGGTGATGAGCATGGCGACACCGGCGGCGGGCAGCGGCAGGAATCCGGCCGGATGATTCGAGTAGCCGAGGCCCAGGAGGAAGCAAACGAGTACGATGAGGCGATCCGCGCGCGGTGAATCGGGATCTTCGATCCACTCGATGATGATCCATGAAGTGATCGTGAAAAACAGCAACGAAATCGTGTAGACCTTCTCGTTGACGACCGACTGGTTCCACACCGTGAAGGCCGTTGCACCGATCAAAGTTGCGAGGCTGGCTACAACGAGCCGCTGCCATCTCTCCGCGATCCAGCGTGCGACGATCCTCTCCGTGATCAGAAACCAGAAGCCGGCCGAGAGCGCGCTGGCCAGGGCGGCCATGATGTTGATCCTGGCGCCGTACGAGACCGGGATTGGCAGTGACGCGAAGGCGTGGCCGAGGAGTATGAAAAAGGGATTGCCCGGCGGATGCGGGATGCCGAGCACTTTGACCGCGGCCATGTACTCGCCGGTGTCCCACATCGCCACCGANNACGAGGGCTTGTAGCCGTCTCTCTCGAAACGGGCAGCAGAGGCTGTCGTTGCCATTTTTGGTCAGGTTCCTGATAGGTTGATTCGCGCCGCTTTTGCGACCTGTCGTACCCTGCCCATGATGGCGTCGGCCGCCTTCTCATCCCCTCGCCTCGACATCGCCTGCGCCAGGACAGCTCCGGTAAACACGTAAGCGCCCGGAATGCTGATAGAAGGGCG
>PKVB01000180.1:0-20315 GCA_003131365.1 Gemmatimonadota bacterium
ACACAATGATGTCGCCGCGCTTGAAGTTACGGTAATTCCGGGTCACGACGGGAACCGGCTTCGCACCTCCGAAAGCCATCGTTCCGTGACTGCCGACGAACGTCAGCAGCGGCAGGAGGATGGTCATGAACGGATCGATGTGGGGCAACGGATTCCAGGTGAGCCTGCCCAGCATATAGGCGGTTGGGTCTCCCTGCTTCCACGCCGCATATCCATGCGCATACTCGTGCGCCACCATCGAGAAGAGGAGTATAGGCGCAAGGAGGATGAAATACTGAAATTGATTCAAGATCTCGGAGTTGTCGTTTGGGTCGCTCGTAGAAGTTAAGCATTTCGCTCCATCGCCGGGCGCCCGCTGGCAAAAGAGCACCGTCTTCGCCTTGACGTGAGCCTCTCTCGAGGGCAAATTTCATGGCTAAACCACAGCCCTGAAATACACCGGAGATCAGTTAGTGCCAAATCTTGCTTCAGCGAAAAAGAACATGCGGAAATCGCGCGCCGCTGCCATCCGCAACCGCGGCCAGAAATCCGCGCTTCGCACGGCCCTCAAGCGGGCGTCCGCCGGAACCGCTGATGAGAAATTGGCCGCAGTGAAGCTGCTTGACCGCGCTTCACGCAAAGGGCTGATCCACCGGAATGCGGCGGCTCGCCACAAGAGCAGACTGGCAAAGGCCGGAAAGTAAAACCGTTCTAAAATCAAAAGGGCGCCTCGAGGCGCCCTTTTTTATTTGCATAGTGGCCCGCTATTGCATCGTGGCCAGAGTTTACATCGCGTCACCATGGCCAGCTCCTACATAGTGGCCAGCTCGCCGCCGCACCGCTCACAGTACCACTCGGTCGGATAGTTCGCGGCCCCGCACTCGGGACACTTGAGCGTTTTGTGCTGCTCGGATCTCGGATCCTGTGTGCCGCCGGTCCTGGGAACCGACGGCGGAGTTGCCACCGCGGTCGACGGGGGTGCGCCGGATCCGCTTCCCGGCCGTAAGACGGGAAATTCGTCGAAGGGCGACCGGGTGCTTTGAGTGCTTTGGGTTGGCTGCTGCGCGCGTGCGGTCATGGGCTGCTCGGAGCGCGCGGGCGGATTCAGCGTCGGCGGCTCGGGAACTGCCGGGCGCGGTACGACCGGTGATATCGGCGGCCGCGAGCCGTCCATGGAATCCCGTCTGCCGGCGGCGATCGCTCCCGCCTGCTTTTCCTTGACGCTCAGGGCGAAAATTCTGTTCAGCTCATTCAGCTGCGCGTCGAGCGCGACTTTCTCCTTCACCAGGCGCGCCAGCTCTTTATCCCAGGCGCCACCGATCTCCTTCCACTGCTTGTCGGTATACTCTCCGACAGCGGCGCGCAGCTCGGCTTCCTGCCGGGCATCGCGCTGCTGCGATTCCTGACGGGAGACGTCTTCGAGCCTGAGCGTCAACGCGTCGATGTTCTCGCGCAGCTCGCCGGCGCGTTCCGCCAGCTTGCTCGAGACTTCACGCAGGCGCGTCTGATAGTCGGCCTGCACGCGTTGNNGCGCGCGGCAAGCCACTCCTCGTACCTCTGGCGCTCCTTCAGGAGGCCGTTGAGCGCGTCCAGTGAGACTGGGTCCTTCTCAGCCATCTACTTCATCCCCTTGTTCGATTCACCTTCTCCCGCCCGCGGGCAGGAATCCCCGAGCGATAGACGACCGACCCAGCCACAATAGTACAAGCGGCGCGCCCCACCAAGGTCATTCCGTCGTACGGACTATTCCGTCCTTTGGAGACAAATCGTGAGGCGTCGACCTTCCAACGCGCCTTGGGATCGAACACCGTTACGTCGGCGGCCGCTCCGCGCTTGAGTGATCCGCCAGGGAGGCCGAAGATGCGGGCGGGGCCGCACGCCATCCGATCGACGAGATCGGAGAAAGTGAGATGGCCCGTCTCCACGAGATTAGTCACAATAACCGCAAGCGCAGTCTCGAGGCCAACGATTCCATTCGGCGCGTCGGCGAACTCTCTCTCCTTTTCGTCGTAATGGTGGGGCGCGTGATCCGTAGCGATCAGATCGATTGTTCCGTCCTTCACGCCAACGCGCAGCGCTTCGACATCCTTCGCCGTGCGTAGCGGCGGATTCATCTTCGCATTCGTGTTGTAGCCGCGCACACTCTCTTCAGTCAGCGAGAGATGGTGAGGGCAGACTTCCGCGGTGACCCTTATCCCGCGCTCCTTCCCCCAACGAATCAACTCGACGGATCCCTTCGTGCTCATGTGCGCGAGGTGAACGTGCCCGCCCGTCAATCGCGCGAGGAGGATGTCGCGGATGACCATGATCTCCTCCGCTTCCGCTGGAATTCCCTTGAGGCCCAGCTGCGCGCTCACGATCCCTTCGTTCATGGATCCGCCGACCGAGAGCGTGGGCTCCTCGCAATGGTCGATCACTGGAATCTTGAAGGTCCGCGCATACTCGAGCGCCGTTCTCATCAGCTGCGCACTCGCCACCGGCTTGCCGTCATCGCTGACGGCGACGGCGCCGGCGCCAACCATCTCGCCAAATTCCGCCAGCGCCTTCCCCTCCTGGCCGACAGAGATCGCGCCGATCGGATACACGCGCGCCGACTCCGCGCGCTGCGCCTGGCGGACGATGAACCCCACCGCGGCCTGGTTGTCGGTGACCGGATCGGTGTTCGGCATCGCGCAAACGGCCGTGAATCCTCCCGCCGCGGCCGCCCGCGCTCCCGTCGCGATCGTCTCCACGTCCTCGCGTCCGGGCTCGCGCAAATGGCAGTGAACGTCGATGAAGCCGGGCGACACGATGAGTCCGGCGCAGTCGATCACATCGGCCTCTTTCGGACCCTCGATCGTTCCTCCCACGCCGTTGACCACACCGTCGGCGATGAGAACGTCACCCACCCCGTTCAGACCCTGCGATGGATCGACGAGAGTTCCGCCTTTGAGCAGGATCGGCTTCATTCCCTGTCCTCGCGTCCGCGACCGCTGCCACCCTTGGCGGCTTCGGCCAGTTCCGGCTTCCCGCCGGCCAGCAGGTAGAGCACCGCCATGCGAACCGCTACGCCGTTCGTAACCTGCGCGAGAATCACGCTGTGCGGGCCGTCGGCCACATCGGAGTCAATCTCGACGCCGCGGTTCATCGGGCCGGGGTGAAGAATCAGAATGTCACCCGGCGCGCGATCGAGTCGCTCGCGCGTGATGCCGAAGACTCGGTTGTACTCGCGCGCGGACGGAATGTATCCGGCAGTCATCCGCTCGAACTGGAGGCGGAGGACGTTGAGCGCCTCCGCCCATTCGATCGCCTCCTCCACCCGATCGAAGATCTTCACCCCGAACTCGTCGATCGCGTTGGGGAGCAGCGAGCGTGGTCCGCAAACCGCCACCTCCGCGCCGAGCTTGTTCAAGCCCCAGATGTTCGACCTCGCGACACGCGAGTGCAGAATGTCGCCGCAGATACATATGCGCCGTCCCTTCAGATCGCCGAACCGGTCCCTCAGCGTGAGAATGTCCAACAGCCCCTGCGTGGGATGCTCGTGCGTGCCGTCGCCGGCGTTGATGACATTCGACTGAATGCGCTCGGCCAGAAACTGCGCCGCGCCCGAGGCCGAGTGCCGGATGACGACCATGTCTATTCGCATCGCTTCGAGATTGCGCGCGGTATCCACCAGCGTCTCCCCTTTTGAAACGCTTGAACCAGAGGCGGAGACATTGACTGTGTCCGCGGAAAGTCTTTTCTCGGCGAACTCGAACGAGATCCGCGTTCGCGTCGAGTTCTCGAAGAAGAGGTTTACGATCGTCGAGCCACGCAGTGCCGGTACCTTCTTGATCGCGCGCTCGCTGATCTCCTTGAAGGGTTCGGCGGTATCGAGAATGAGTCGAATCTGGTCGCCCGTTAGCGACTCGAGGCCAAGTAGATCCTTGCCGAGCGTCCCCGTCACGCCGCTGACTTGGGCACGATGACGACCTCGGTGCGCTCGTCGAGCTCGGCAACCAGAACGTCGACTCTTTCGTCGGGACCGACTTCTATCTTCTTGCCGACGACATCGGCGTGAATCGGAAGCTCGCGTCCACCGCGATCGATCAGGACCGCCAGCGAGATAGAACCCGGCCTCCCGAAGTCTGCGAGCTCGTCGAGCGCCGCGCGGACGGTGCGCCCCGTGTACAGCACGTCGTCGACGATCACGATGTGTTTGCCCTCCAGGTCCCACGGCAGGTAGGTCGGGCCGACGACAGGTCTCGGGCCGACGGTCTGGAGGTCGTCTCGGTAAAGCGTGATGTCGAGCGAGCCCTGCGGCACCGTCACTCCTTCTCCGCCCTCGATCATCTTGACGAGCCGGTCGGCGAGCTGAACGCCGCGACGCTGTATTCCAACGATGATGAGATCGTCCGTGCCGTGGTTGAGCTCGACGATCTCCACCGACATGCGCTTCAAGGTGCGCTCGACGGCCCGGGCGTCGAGGACCGTCGTGGTTTTCGTAGCCATTGGGTCTCAATATGGCNNCGTGGCGGCTAATTGAAGGACACCGCCACCAGCTACAAACGTCATCTGAACAAGATGTCAGCAGTTGTAGTCAGGCACGAACGACTATTTTTCACTGATGCTGGCTGAACTGTTGAGGCTGTTCGTCGGAAAACCACAAGCGGCCGCCGCCACTACGCACCAGGTGCTTGGGATTCCCGTGGTCGTCTACAACACGCGCCCAGACATCGACACCAACGCCGTTATCGCGCGCCTGGAGCGCAGCCTGGCTCTCATCGAGCGTTACGTACCCCACCATTTCCGACATCTCAAAAGGGACTTCGCCTATATCGTCGTTCAGCGCTTCGCCTGCCGCGGAGCCTACTTCCACGCGCAGCGCGCGTGCCTGGCGGAATTGACATTCACCGTGAACCCCGACTTCTCCGATGCTGAAGTCGCGGCGACGATCCTCCACGAAGCGATGCACGCCCGTCTGCACGCGCTCGGGTTCCCGCTCGAAATGGATAACCGCGCGAGGCAGGAGCGCTTCTGCCGCCGAGCGGAGATCGAGTTCGGGATGCTGGTTCCTGGCGGAGAGCGGGTCGTTGAGCGAGCGCAGTGGTCGTCCGACCTGTCGGACGAGGAGGTTGCCCCCGAGATTGACCCGCGTCTCGCCGCTCAGAGAATTGCGGAAGTTGACCGCGCGGCGACGGCCAGGCGGATCTAGCGACCGCCCACTCACTTGATCTCGACGCCATTCTCCCGCTCGACCATCTTGACCGCCTCGACGTGGTCCGCCTCTTCGCCGAGTAGTTCGCGCGCCTCGTGAAACCGCTCGGCTGTGAGCGAAATCAGCGGAGTCCGAACCTGTAGATCATCGGCCATCACCGCGGCGATGCCGATGTCCTTTTCCAGCAACGCCAGCCGGAACGTTCTTGGAAACGCCCGGGTGATTACCCGTTGTGGGATCAGGTTCTCCGAGCTGTTGGACCGCCCGCTCGACGCGTTGATTACATCGAGCGCCACCTTCGGATCCACGCCCTCTTTCACCAGCACGGCTAGACCTTCGGCCGCCGAGAGAATGTGAACGGCGAGCAGCGCATTGTTCACCGCCTTGATGGCGTCGCCAGCTCCCACCTCTCCCGCGTGGACGATTTTCTTTCCAAATGCTTCGATTACCGGCCGCACGCGCTCGAATACGGCGAGCTCACCGCCCCACATGACGGTCAGCGTTCCGGATTTCGCCGCGGTCGTCCCTCCGCTGACTGGAGCGTCTATGAAATCCACTCCGCGTCCGCCGAGCTCGGCCGCGATCGAGCGCGAGGTGGGCGGATCACCGGATGTGCAGTCGACGAGCACGGCTCCTTTCCGCAGGCTACCGAGCATTCCATTCTCGCCGTGAAGGACGGCCTCCACCTCGACCGACGAAGGCAGGCACGTAATCACGACGCTCGCGTCGCGCACCGCGTCGGCGGGCGTCCGAGCCACGCTAGCCTTGTGTGTGCGAGCGAACTCTTCTGCCTTGGAGGCTGTCCTGTTCCATACGACGAGGTCAAACGGATCGCGCGCCAGATGCGATGCCATCAGGCCGCCGATGTCGCCCAACCCTATAAAAGCAATCTTCATCACATGACCACTCGTGTGGGCACAGCAGCCGCCGCTGCGGTGCTGTGAGTGTAAACAATCGCGGAAATGTCAGCGATCAACTTGCTCGACTTGACGCCATCCGTGATGCCGCGCGTCAGCACCACCAGCACGTACGGTTTTCTTCTCGCTGGGTAGACGATCGCCGCGTCGTGGGAGACCGCGGTTATCTCGCCCGTCTTGTGAGCTACCCGCGTTCCGGGTGGCAATCCCGCCGGAATCTTTTCGTTGAACTCCTGCGCCATGAGAATCCCGAGCATCTCGCGAGTCGCGGCGGGAGACGCGGCCCGGCCTTCCTCGATCGCGCAGAGAATGATCCCCAAATCCCGCGCCGTCGTGGTGTTGTTGAGACCCTTCTCGAAGGCCTTTCCATCCTCTACGTCACGGAGCACCTGGATCCGATGCGCTCCGAGCGAGCGCATGGTTCTCGTCACCGCGTCCGCGCCAACGAGCGTGATGAGCGTGTTCGTCGCGAAGTTGCTGGACCGCGTGATCATCAGTCGCAGCAGTGTGTCCACGCGTACACGCTCGCCGATGCGGTGGTAGAGCGTCGTATCGCTGTCTGAGCTGGAATCGAGCGCGTAGAGCGAGCCGTCCACGATCGACGCGAACTGGTTCACCAGCAACAATCCCTGATTCATTCTGAACGAACCCGTGTTCGCGCGCCGAAAAAGCTCGATCATCACCGGCACTTTCATCGTGCTGGCGGCGTGAAAGATCGAATCAGCGTTGAGAAAGAGCGTGTCTCCGGACGCGAGGTCAATGTAGGCGAGCCCGACCTGAACGCCGGCCTCAACCGCGATTCGCGACTGAATCCGCTCGAGCAGGGAATCCGGGCGCTGAGCAATCGCGATGAGACCTGCTGCCAACAGTGTCATCACTTCGAGGATCCTGCCATCAGGCGCGCGGCCGAGCTCACCGACGGATTCCCCGCCGGTTGCACCTCGGCCCAGATGCTCTCGTTGTGCTGATCCTTGAGAAAGACCGAGCCGACGATGACGGTGATCAGCGCAACGACAATCGGGAACGCCAAGCCCGCGTAGATGTTTCCGGTGCGCGCCACCAGGCTGGTGGCGATGATGGGAAGGAAACCGCCGAACCAGCCGTTGCCGAAATGGTAAGGAAGGGACATCGAGGTGTACCGTATCCTGGCTGGGAACGCCTCGACCAGAAACGCCGCGATTGGCCCATAGACCATCGTCACAAACACCACCTGGACGAACACCAATGCCGTGAGCGCGACGGCATTCACCGGACTGGAATACGCCCTCATCGCGTGGTAAATCGGCACGTACAGAAGCGCCGCGAGCAGGTTGCCCGTCATCATGATCTTCTTGCGCCCGATCCTGTCGGAGAGGCTGCCAAAGAACACGAACAGCGGCGCGCCAAGTATGAGCGCGACTGCCACGCATACGTAGGAGGTGACGAGTGGGACTCTCAGAACCGTCTGCATGAAGAGCAGCGCGTAGAACTGTCCAGTGTACCAGACGACCGCCTGCCCCGCAGTAGCTCCGAACAACACGACGAAAAATACCTTCCAGCGGGACCAGGTGCCAAAGCTCTCCTGAATCGGAGCGCGGGAAGTTTTCCCGGTCTCCTTCAGGATCGCGTAGAGCGGCGATTCTCTGAGCCTGATCCTGATGTAGTAGGAAATGGCGACGAGCAGCAGCGAGAGAATGAACGGGACGCGCCAGCCCCATACTTTGAACGCCTCTTCGCCCACGATAGCTCGAACGATCAGGATCACCGCGAGCGACAGGAAGAGGCCCAGCGTCGCCGTCGTCTGGATGAAGCTCGTGTAGTATCCCCGACGGCCGTCCGGCGCATGCTCGGCCACGTACACAGCGGCGCCGCCATACTCGCCCCCGAGGGCGAGTCCCTGCAAGAGTCGCAGAATTACGAGGACGATCGGAGCCGCGATTCCGATCCGATTGTAGCCGGGAAGAAACCCGATCGCCGCCGTGGATCCACCCATGATGAGGAGCGTCGCCAGAAACGCGAATTTCCTGCCGGTGAGGTCGCCAATGCGTCCAAAGACGAGCGCGCCGAATGGACGAACCGCGAAGCCGACCGCGAACGTCGCGAGGGTCTTGAGAAAACTCGCGGTCGGATTTCCGCCGGGAAAAAACTGCGTCGCGATAATCGTGGCGAGGCTGCCGAAGATGTAGAAGTCGTACCACTCTATCATCGTGCCGACGGACGATGCGGCGATCACTTTCCAGATTCCGCGAACGTCTCCGGCTGCGTGAGCAATCGCGCTGGAAGACGCGCTGGAATTGGGCACGACGGATGTCATTGCGAATTATCCCTCGGAATTCTGGCGTTGAATTGGATCACGGTATCCAGCCACGGCTCCGATATGAGTCCGTGGCGAACGTCTCATAGAGCCATGATCGAAATGCGCGCAGCCGGTCCTCCGCGTTGCTTCCTTGGTTCAGGCCGGATCCGCGAACCGCCGCCGGGACACACACGACTTTGAAATCGACAGCCTCGAAAGTAGCACAGGCCCTTCGCGTGTGCAGCGGCGAGGTGACCACCGCCAGCGTTTTCCAGCCGTTTGCGCGCGCGATTGCTCTCATCCTCAGCGCTTCGGTGCGTGTCGTGGTAACCGAATCAACGAGAATGGTCGGCGTCGCCGCACCAGCGAGCGCGATCACGCTCTGGAGATCTGCCGAGTCCGATACCTGCCTCGTGCCCAGGGTGCGCCGTTCCATGGAAATGAGCATCACCGGCGCGAGCCCCCGCCTCGCGAGCATGAGTCCACTCAGTAGCCGGTCGAGAGTCTCGCCCCGCATCATGCCGTCGGGTGTGATCCCCATGGACAGGACAGCAATCGCGTCGACACGGGTGGGAATGGAATCGCGTCGGATGAGCGGCCGTGCCGCCGCCGCCACGAGCGGAGTGTAGGCCACAGCGATGCAGACAAGCCCAATCACACCCGCGGCTATCAAGAGCAGTGGCCGGAGGCGTGTGGGGCCAAGCGCCGCTCCAATGAGCGCCGCGGGAATGTAGAAAACGAGATCCGGCCGGCGAAGGAGTTGTTGCACGCCCAGAACGTGTGCGGCCACTGCGCAGAGCGTGCCGAGAATAGCCCCGATGAGGGCGTGACGGGCTATTTCTTTGGGATCCCAGGCTTCCTGCACAGCGCCAATTTAGCCGCGCCGACCAACGAGCCGCGACTGCGCGAATTTGCGAGCTGAGTAACTACTTCTTCGAGGGCCGGCTCGGATTCGAGGCCGAGATGCGCTCAGCCGCGGTTTTGAGCGCGCCTTCGATGACGACCGACTGCTCCCGGACCACCTGCTGCGCCGTCGCCACCACACCGGTAGCAACGTGCAGAGCGGCGGTCTTGATCTGGGGATCGGACGCGATCCTCGACGCTAGAGCCTGTACCGCGGCGCTCAGGTCGTCGAGCGACTTCTGGAGCTCGGGCGACGGCTTGAAGGAAACCGAATCAGTGGCACGCGTCGCGGACTTGGCTGGCGTGGCCTTGGTCGTAGCCTGCTGCGAGCGCGCCGCGGATGTCACGGCGAGTCCAATCAGCAAAACCATTAAAAGAGCGATGCGTTTCATCGTGAATATCTGAAGTGAGCTCGGGAGCTCGAGTGACGCGTCGTGAGCGATACCCCACGATAGCCAGAAGGATCTGCTGGCGAAACACTCAATTCCCGCGCCACGGTTATTTTTTGGGTAGTCAACATGCCTGAATACGTCGCAGAGCTTCTCGAGGCAATCCACGGGGCCACGCCCAGTCTCCGGGAGATGAGCGAGGAGCGGTCGCGCCTTCGCCCGGGCCCCGGCAAGTCGTGCCCGCGAGACGTGATTGGACACCTCATCGATTCAGCATCCACGCGCGACTCATGGACTTCGTCTCTATAGACGAACGTCTTCGACTCCGGCCACGCCACAATCTCGACGAGCTCGCGTGGAAACCCCTTCCTCGCGACCAGCCGACGACACTCGATTACTTCATGGGCGATCACGTGGCGCACCTAAAGCACCACCTCGCCCAGATCGGCATCGGCCTGGACTAGTTCACCCAGTCGGCAATGAAAACGTTAGTCTCGTGGGGGTTGGCATCGTGCCGGTTCGATGCCCAGACCAACTTCTTGCCATCCGGACTGAACATCGGGAATCCATCGAAGGTCGGCGCGGTCGTCACCTGTTCCAGTCCCGATCCATCCGGATTGATGAGAAAGAGATCGAAGTTGCCGAGCTTTGGATCGGTGTGGTGATTCGACGAGAAGATGATCTTCCTCCCGTCCGCCGTCCACGACGGTCCGAAGCTCGCCGCACCAAGATGGGTGATCTGCCGCTTGTCGCTTCCGTCCGCATTCATGATCCACAAGTCCATCTTGTTTGGCCGCACCAATCGTTGCGCGAGCAGGTCCTTGTAGGTGGCAATCTCCGCCGCAGTCTGGGGATGGTAGGCCCGATAGACTATTCGCTTGCCGTCCGGAGACCACCACGGCCCTCCGTCATAACCCAGCTGATTCGTAAGCCGCTTCAGCCCGGATCCGTCGACGTTCATCACGTAAATGTCGAGGTCGCCATCCTTGAGTGACGTGAATACGAGCTTCTTCCCGTCGCTCGAGAGCACTCCCTCGGCGGTATATACGCCGAACCTGGTGAGGCGTCGGAGGCGCGAGCCGTCAGCGCGCGCGGTGTATATGTCGAATGGATCGAGACGCCAGACGTAGCCCTTCGATGGATCCGGGCGAGGAGGACAATCCTTCTCGATCGCCGCGCTCGATGCGAACAGGATGCGGCGGTCACCGTTCATGAAGTAGCCGCAGGTCGTCTTTCCGAGGCCATTCGAGGCGCGCAGGATGTGCGAGCCATCGATGTTCATCAAGTACTGCTGGTCGCATGTTCTTCCATCTCGTGTGCTCTGAAAGATCAGGCGCTTGCCGTCGTGGCTGAAGTAGGCCTCGGCGTTCTCGCCGCCATTGGTCAGCTGCCGAATGTTACGGAGATGCCCTTCCCCGGGCTCGGCCGCGATTTCAGCGGCGGGAGACGCTTGTTGCGCCATCCCTCGCACAGTGGCCGTGAGGAGAAGAGTAAGGATGATCTGGAGTTTCAAAGTGGCGTTCATGGGTCTGGAATTGTAGCGCGATTGATTGGAGCCGATTTTCGTATGAGGCAAAATACAAGCATGGACGTTCTCGCGGTGGGTGCCGGCCCAACGCGACTTGGCGGCCATCGACAACGAGTCCCCTCCATTCTCCGCTCCGCTGACACGCCAGCGCAGGAGCGTCCGTAGGGCAATCATCGCAGGATGCCGGCAAATCCCCTCCGCCCGGCGCCCGTGAATCCAACCTTTTGGTCTCTTCCGCAGTCTAAGGTTGAACGCGCAAGTGGTGGCCCGCTCCTCGAGTCTGCCTGCAGAAACGAATTTCACCCGTAGAAGTTCTCATATGCCCGCTCGCCCGTCGGCTGCATTTCTTCGGTTCGCGCTTCTTTGCGCGCTGCGCGGGACCGGGGTTCTCAGGTGGGAATATCGGCCGGGCTCGACGCTCTATTTCGTCTGGACGCAGGAGCGCGAGGGGTCCGATCAGTTTGGCGATTTCAACTTCAANNCATTCCGCGCTCTTCCCGGATCGGCCAACGAACATCTTCCAGATCAAGGGGACGTACTGGATCGACGGTAGGCCCCGGTTACTCCGGTGTCGCTGACGTCCTTCCGCGGGTGGTCGAGGCACTCCTGGTCACGGTGTTGCTGGCCGGTAGCGCCTTCGAAATCTTAGGAGTGGTCTTGTGGCTTCTCACGACTCGGCGCGAGCGGCCCCTGTACACACCCCGAACCCAACGGGCGCGGGTGCCGCGCACGTCGATGTGTGCGAATGGACCACTGCGGCCCGAGTAGGCATAGAGGCCTGTGCCTCCGACGAGCTCAGGATAGCGTGCCTCGACTCGCTCGACCGCATCCAGGATCATCTTCACGTCGGCGAAGCTGACCTTTCCGTCGCCATTGAGGTCCGACATCTTGCCATTCCCTTCCTGGTCGATGTAGACATCGGCGGCGTCTCCGAACTGGTGCCGGCTATCGCGGGCGCTTCCCTCGCCGCGGACGGCGAAGTTGTGAGCCGGCGTCCGGAACCCCGAGCGAATCCGCAAGCCCTCGGCGTTCACGCCATGATCGTTGAGGTCCTCGATTACGAGCTCGAGCTTGTCGAGGAGAGGCTCCCGTAAAACGACGTACTTCGGCCAGACATCTTTCTGGTCGTGGGAGACGAAGTCCCTCAGACGAAAATGCTCGGACACCCGCGTGTCTTCATTGTCGGGTGTCACCTCGATGAAGCCGTCTGGATTCTTGTAGGCTTCCGATCGCACGCGGCCCTTCTCCTGCGGCCAGTATCCGAGCCGGTAGCCGTTCAGCCACTGCCGGACCTTTTGCCCGAACGAGCGCATGGTGAACACGGTTTCGGCGCTTGGGCTGGCAGTCGACTGGACAGAGGCGCTGGCGACTGAAGCTCCCGGAATGGACGCGAGGGCTATCCAGTCCTCAGGCATGACGAAGCGGGCGAAGACCTTTCCGCTCAGGCCGCTGCCCTTCTCGCCCGCAGGCGAAAAGAGGATCTTTGCGGCTGCAGTCGAGACGCTGCTGTCCGAGGACGCGGCAGCACCCGACGACGCGGCAGCACCCGAAGACGCGACTGTGGGGAGCGAGTCAACGTGATTCGCGACAGCATTCGAGCCCGTCCGACCGCCAAGCGTGTAGAGCTGCAAAGCGCTCGCAGGGGTCGGCGGAATGATCGCCGTAAGGATGAGGAAGGTCGGTACGGCCAGGCTGAATCTGATNNGGTAGCTCGACTGACGTGGCGTAGCTTGCGCGTCGCTTTAGTCTCGGGGCTTTGCGTCGCCGCCTTTGGGCGGTTTTGCCGGTTATCGGAGGCGCCCTAATGCTGAGCTGGGCGCGTATCAGAACATTGACTATCTGAACAAGAAAAGTGTAACTATCGATACAAACGGTAGCTTAAGTGTTACTTGATGCAAAATCTGTAAGCTTATGCATAGTCTACTAATAGATTGTTCCACATCAATTGAATACTCGTCGGCCGCCCGGCGCTCGGAGAACGATTCCGGAGGCCCATCCACCCTCCGACCCGCTCTTTGGAAAACGTATGATTACTTGCTCGAGGATCTCAGAGAAGCGGGCTTGGTGAGCGGCTCCCGAGTACCAACCGGGAGACCAACCTGAGTCACGTATTCCCCGGCCACGTCAGTTCCCTTGACGACCCCTTTGAGGGTCTGCTCGCCCGCCTTCGAGCCAAGCTTCCAGGTCAGGGCAGCCCTCCCCTTGGCGTCGCTGATGGCGCGAGCCGGGGTCACGATTCCAGACTTGACCGAGAAGTTGACCTTCGCGTCAGGCACCGGGTTGCCGTAGACATCGGTCACCANNCCAGCGCATAGAGCCGCTTGTCCTTGGCTGTCCCGTGCAACCGTTTGTCGCCCGGAACGTCGTCAAACGCCAGGTTCGCCGCGGTCGCTGGTGTCGCGTGAGCTGCGACCTTGAGGAGATCCTTCACTCCGTCAACGTGCACGGCCAGCGAATACTCCCCGGCCGAATGACCCATGGTCCACCGCGCTCTCGCGACGCCCAGTGAATCAGTTGTCAGGACGGTGTCGGACAGAATTCCGCCGGATGGAGACAGCGTCAGGGCCGCTTCGGCCACGCCGCTCCCATTCTCATCGAGCACCTTGAACACGAGCCCCTTTCGAAGCTCGGCCCCGGCTGGAGCCCGTTGATTGTCGCCCGCCGACGCCACGATGGAGGCGGGGGCGCCAGCCAGTGCCAGGGCGCTGAGCGTTACCGGAGGTATCCCCAATCCGGGACCCACTCCTACCTGCGCTCTCAGCCGTTGCGTTCCCGTCTTTCTCGCGAGCGTCCAACGAGCGCTTGCCACCCCGAGCGAATCCGTGCGGGCGGAAGCGACTTCGACTGATCCTCCGTCGACCGGCGTCCAGCGAACCGGCACGTCTGGAAGAGCTCGGCCCGTGGAGTCTGTAATACGGACCGCCACCGAATCAGCAAGCTCTTGTCCGGCCTGGCCGCTCAAACGCTCCACCAACGCCGTCACTCTGGTGTTGCTCGCGACGGGATCGGCCTCGGCAAGTATGGCGAGCGCGCTATCCACGTTCTCGACGGTCGCGAACAGCGTCTGCCGTCCCGGATCGGCGCCTAGCGTCCAGGTCACGCGGGCGCGTCCATCGGCATCAGTAACGGCAGTGGCCGGATCTATCGACCCCTCCCCTTCAGCCAAACGGAAGGTGACCCTCTTGCTTGCCGCGGGCCCATTGTGACGATTCGTCGCCCGAACCACCAACGCCTGCGGAAGTGTCTTCCCGGCAACCGCTCGCTGATTGATCCCCGCGACGAGTGATATCGCCGACGCGGGAGTAACCACGGAAACGCTGGTTCGATCCGCGACACCCTCTACCCTGGCGCCGATCATCGTACGTCCGGCCGAGCGGGCGGTCAGCAGCCCGGTGCTGTCGAGACCGGCAATAGTGCTATCGTCGATGTGCCAGGAGGGCTCGAGTCCGGCGATCGGATACCCGCGGGCATCCATGGCGCGAGCGCGAAGCTGCAGCTGCGCCCCCTCTGGCAGAACGATCACGCTGTCGCCCGAGGCTCGCCCAACATCCACATTTGCCACATGCTGGTGCACCACCACTGTGGAGTGCGCTACCAGCTTGCCAACCACCACGCTCACCATCGTCCGCCCCGCCCCACGCGCGATCACCGAGCCATCCTGCAAAATGGTCGCGACACTCGGGTCGCCGGTCGTCCACGTCGGGCGCGCGCCAACCAGAATGCTTCCATTCCGGTCGGTGATGGTCGCCGCGAAATGAACCGTGTCGCCGAACGCAGTAGCCGTATCGATGGCCGGGCGAAGCCCGACCCACGCCGCGCCAATATTCCCGATTGACTGGTGTGATTCAGCCTGACCGATGACGCCGTAGGAGACGAGCGCGGTGATGATCGAAACGAGCGCAGCCCCGGAAGATGCGGCGACTGCGACAACTTTTGCCGTGTGCTTTATCCACTGGGCTTTTTTTGCGGAATCCAGGATCCTGTCCATTGCTTATAGGACTGCAATCAACCGAGTGCCGTCACGCTTTTTCTCGCACTGTCTGCCTCATTGGCGCGCCTGCCTGAGGCTCCCGACGCCAACTGGACAGCAACCGGACAAAACACGCACGCCCTTGCCGATCTAAGTTGAGGCAGGATAAGCGCTTCTGATCGTGCCGCTGGCGCCCATCTACATCTCTGCCGGTGCATCGAGCGACAATCAGCTCCCCGCCGGAGGGACTAGCTTCTACGACACATTACGTATTCCGACAGCATCGTTCGGTTCCTATCGTCATGCGAGCATTAACTGGCTGTCCACCCTCGCCCAGGAACGCGACATGGCTATCACTCGGAAGATTGTTCGCGCGACGATGAAGCTCGTGCTGACAACGGCGGTGACCGCCGGCGGAATCGGATGCATTGTCCAGAATGCACAGGTCCGCCCACTCGACCCAAAGAACCCGCCCGTTGAGGTGAAATCTCCGGTAAAGGCGCACCTCGTGGACGGATCTACTGTTCTCTATCCCAACGGCGTGCGGCTGGAGAACAACGTTCTCGTGACCCCCGGAATACGCTACCAACTCGGGTCGTCCACCTCGGCCGCGTCCGGGCCCATTCCGATCGATAGCGTCGTGGGAATGGAGGCCTTCGACTCCGAGGTCAACACCGCAGGAACTGTCATCATGTCATTAAGTGTCGGTGCCCTCGCGACCGTTGCGGCCGCGGGACTGGCCGTAGCCATTTTCGGATCCTGCCCCACCTTCTACGCGGACAGCGCGGGGACCCAGGTCCTTCAGGCAGAGGGCTTCTCCTACAGCATTGCTCCGCTCTTCGAAAAGCGCGACGTTGATCGGCTGCACCTCACGCCGACGGCTGACGGAAGAGTGATTCTCTACGTCCGGAACGAAGCCCTGGAGACTCATTACATCAATCACCTGGAGTTGATCGAGGTGGCGCACGAGCCCGACGAGACGGCGCTTCCAGATCAGCAAAGGCAACCGGTCCTCGTCAGCGGCATTACGGCACCGGCACGCGTGCGGGATCGCGCGGGACGGGATCTCGCCGAGATTGTGCGCGCTCCCGATGGAGTGTTGTTCAGCTCTTATCCCGAGACGGTCCGCAGCGTCTCAACTGCCGACCTGGATGACTACATCGACATCACGATGGCCGCGCCGACAGGCGCCGACAGCGTCGCGGTGCTGCTCGACATGCGAAATAGCCTCCTCAATACGGTTCTTCTCTACGACCACATGTTGGGGGCTCCCGGAATCAGATCTTTGGATTGGGTGAACCGGGACCTGGACCACATTGGCAACGCGATAGAGATGGGTCAGTGGTACAACTCCCGAATGGGGATGCGCATCTCGGTTCTGGACGGCGGGAAGTATCGGCAGGTCGCGCGAATCAGCGACTCGGGACCAATAGCATTTCGCGACAACGCCATCGTGGTGCCCGCGATCCGGAGCGGCGGAGACAGCGTCCGTATCAGACTGTCATTCACCGCTGACAACTGGCGGATAGACGCGATCCGAACTGCGACCGTGCTGCGGCGGCCAGGCGGCACGAGGATCGTGTCCGCCGCGCGGGTGAAGATGACTGACCCGGCTCAGAACAGTCCGGCACTGGCCGCGCTCCGAGACGCGGACGAGTCGTACCTGATCACCTCGCCGGGACAGTCTTTCAGCATCGAGTTCGATGTCGGCCAGGCGGCATCGGGTACGCGAACCTACATGCTCGCGTCGCAGGGATACTACACCGAATGGGTGCGCGGCACCTGGATCAAGAACGCGTCGGGCAAGGCATTCGCTCCGTCGGACGCATCTCTCGTCGAGGCGATTCGCGACTGGCGCAGCAAACAGCCCGACATGGAGAATCAGTTCTATTCCACCCGAATCTCAACGAGGTAGTCACCATGCGCACAACGAAGATGCTGGCAACCGTCGCTGCTTTCGCGCTGGCCGGGTGCCAGTTGGGAACGAGCGGTGCGGACCTTCCCGTAGCGCAACAACCTGGCGGCGCACACGTGTCGCTGCGCACGTCGAGCGGAGCTTACAGCGGAGAATTGCTCGCCGTGCAGGAGGATGGGGTGATCATCTCGAGCGACAGGATCATGTTCGCTCCATTCTCCGCGATCGTCGGGCTCACGGTTGAGAATATGGGCGCACATTATCGGCTGGGAACCGCGGATGTTCCTCGCGGAGAAAGACTCGCCCAGTTCCGGGCGGTGAGCCGGTTTCCACAGGGCCTGACGCCGAATATACGTTCGGTGCTTCTGGCGCAGAAATCCCAGGGCGAGATCGCGGTGATACCGTGAGCGTCAGTCTCACGCGCGTTGGTTGCGTATGCGTTCTCGCGTCGGTGGCAGCGGTTTATCCCCGCCACGCCTTGGCGCAAACACCAGCCAGCCATGACCACTCGTCACACAGCGATAGGGCTCAACAGGTCGTGCCTCACACTGACGCCGCGATCGATTCTCTGTTGGGCATAGCGCGCAGAGCCTCCGAAACGTTCAGCGATCGTAGTGCGGCAATCGCGGCCGGGTACCGCCGGGTCGGGATGGATTTCCCGTCGATGGGAGAGCATTGGGTGAATCCTGCCCTGGTGTTGGAGGAGAGATTTGACGTCGCTCGTCCAGCGATCCTTACCTATACGGTCGTACAGGGCCGTCCGACATTGCTGGGCGTCGTGTACGCGATTCCGCTCGCTCCCGGAGTGGAGCCGCCGGCTGCCTTCGGCCCCGAAGCGACGTGGCATGAGCACAACGGATCTGTGGAGGAAGAGAGTCTTCTGCCTGAGCACCACAGCATGAGCATGCCCTCGTCCGTGTCAGGAACCCGGTTGGCGATTCTTCACGCGTGGGTTCGCGCGCCCAACCCCGACGGGGTGTTCGCAGCCGAGAACTGGGCGCTGCCATTCCTGAGGGTTGGACTGGATGTGCCAGTTGGTTTTCCAAAGGGAGCCGCTCGGGCGATCTCACTTCTCTCGGGAGGCGAACGATACTTTCGCGAGCTTGCGGGTGAGGCGGCGAATGCTGCGGTCGCTCCAGCACTTGAAAGGTGCGCGGATGTCGCGAGGAGCGTCGTGAGCCGGGCGAGGGCTCGTGGCCACGCTCTAGGCCCAGCGGATCTCGAGGAGCTGGATGGCGCGTGGAGTGCCGCTGTTATGGAAGTCGGGAAAGCAGCCGGAGCAGACGTCGCGAAGCGGATCAACGGCGGCCTCGTGCCGAGTGAAATCCGTTAGCGCTCCCGATCAGAGCATGCCTACCTTCCCTCGNNCAACAGCTTTCGCCCTCATCGTCCTTCCAGCTCCTGCCTTATCGCAGAGCGTGAGGCTAGACGCATTGTCTCTTCAGGCCGGCGTCCGTGCGAGAATTCTCGGACCAACGGCCGATTCTAAATACATATTTATTACGGTCGTTTCGGCCAGTCCCGATAGCTTGCGCTACAGCCTGGATCCAAGCCTCGCTACCAAGTCGCTCGCATGGCAACAAATCAGTAAAATGGACGCGAGCATGGGACGTCAGCACACCGAGTTCGTCGGCGCCGGAGAGATTGGGAGGCTGGTAATGACGCGACTGCAGTTCACGTTCTAGACGCCGCTCTTGCGCAGCGGATGATATTTGCTTGAACGTTCTCATCGAGCTCGACCGAAGACCGGTGATCGCGCACCGCGGCGGAGGAGCGCGCGCGCCGGAGAATACCCTCGAGGCGATGCGGCTCGCCATAGCCGACGGCGCCGATGGGCTGGAATTCGACGTATCGCTTTCCGCGGACGGCGAAGTCGTAGTGATTCACGACCAGACGGTCGATCGCACGACCGACGGGACCGGTGCGGTCGAGCGGATGACACTCGCCGAACTGATATCGCTCGACGCGGGATTCCGGTTCAGCGCTCGGCCGCTGGATCCGGTGACCACGATAAAACATCGCATCCCGACGCTCGACGCAGTGCTTCGGAGTTTTCCCGGCATCCCGCTTCTCATAGAGATCAAAGCTCCATTAGCCGCGAGCGCGACGCGCCGGCTGATCGAGAAGCACGGGGCCGAGGACCGATGCCTGGTCGATTCGTTCAGCTCAACGGCGCTGAACGTTTTTCGCGACTCGCGCATCGCGCGCGGCGCCGGCCGGAGTGGAGTGATCGGACTGCTGGCGAGGTCCTTCACGGGAGCGCCTTTCCCCGTGCCCGGCGATGTGAGCGCGCTGTCCATCCCGCGGGCGTTCCACGGTGTGCCATTACCCGTCAGACACCTTGCCGGAATAATGCGATCGGCGCGCAAGCCGACTCACATCTGGACAGTGAATCACCCCGACGAAGCGCGCACGATGTGGGGGCTCGGCGCCAGTGGAATTATCACCGACGACGTGCCGGTGATCCTCGCGGCGCGGTCCCGACAGGAGGCACAAAAAGCGCACAATCGCGAAATAGCGCTCTGAAAAAAGAAAGGCGCAACCACGACTAAGTCGTTGCGCCTCAACGGATGGGGTGGGATTCGAACCNNAACCCACGGTACGCTATTAACGAACACACACTTTCCAGGCGCGAGAGTATAGGCAGGAATTAGGACAAGATGTCCTCATTACATTATGACGGAGCGCGAAATGTCCTGTGCCCCCCCTGCCCCGATGTTCCGTGATGTCCGCATCCAACCGACACCTCAACCAACACCTGGTCATTGTGTGCGCGCGGCCTCACGCGTAATCGGATGATCGAGAACGGCCCTCACCTTGTTCGCGAACTGCGTTGGCGTGAATGGCTTCTGCAGGAAAGCCGTTCGGCCGTCCAGTACGCCGCGGCGCATCATCTCGTCGTCGGTATAGCCCGACATGAAGAGCACCTTTATGTCGCTTCGCGATTCGGAGAGCTTTTCGACCAGTGGCCTTCCACTCATCAGGGGCATTACTACGTCGGTCGCGACCATGTCGATGTTGCCCTCGTGGCCGGTCGCCAGCGCGAGCGCCTCGACGCCATTTCGCGCAAGGAGGACGGTATACCCGCTCGCTTTAAGAATGCGCGCGGTGAGAGATCGCAGCGCGGCATCGTCCTCCACGATCAAAATCGTCTCATTGCCGTGTGTCACTGGAGCGCTCTCGACCGCTGATGAGGCAATGACCCCGCGACCGTCGAGCTTGGGAAAATAGACTTTGAACGTCGTTCCCTTTCCCGGCTCCGA